>NZ_JBIUCF010000046.1:0-117262 GCF_044593615.1 Nonomuraea sp. NPDC051941 | reverse complement strand
GGGGGGGGGGGGGGGGGGCGTGGGGCGGGGGGGGGGGGGGGGGGCGCCCCCCCCCCCCCCCCCGCCGCCGGCCCCCCCCCCCCCCCCCCCCCCCCCCCCGCGTCGAGTGCTCACTTTCGGAGTGCCGAGCTGTCGCGGACCGCCGCGAGGTTCTTCACGTGGTCGTTCTCGGCTCATCCGTTCTCGCTACCGACCAGACGGCCCAGCAGGGCCGCGCGGGTGAGCTCGGCCTTGTTGCCCACGCCGAGCTTGGTCCTGATCCGTTTGACGTAGGTGTCGACCGTGTGGGGGCTGATGCCGAGCCGCGTGGCGATCTGCCCGTGCGTCAGGCCCCTGGAGATCTGGCGGAGCACCTGCTCCTCCCGCTCGGAGAGGTGGTAGCCGGGCGCCTCGTGGCGTTCGAGCATGGGCCGTACTTCGCACTCGACGGGAACGAAGCGGGAGCCGGACGCCACGGCCCGCACCGCCGAGACCACGCGCTCGGCCGTCGCCCGCTTGCCGATGACACCCGACGCTCCCGCGTGCAGGTAGCTGTCGGTGTCGTCCCCGTCGTTCAGAACCAGTACTTCGGTGCGCTTGGCGACTTCCCTGATGTAGGCGAGATTGTCGGACAGCGGCAGCGCGTCCACGTCGATTAACGCGGCGTCCGCTATCCAGGAGGGTTCTTCGTCGGGAGAGGATCTCTCCGCGACCACCTGAATACCGGCACTTGTCAGAGCCTGGACGAGCCCAGCGAGGAAGATTGGCGAACTGATAAGGACGTCGATTCTGATCACGGGGCCCCCGTACATCCCGCCGGCCGGGCATCATCATGGATTTCCATTACAAGCGAGGAAATATACTTCTTGACTCGCTTTTCACCTTACCAGCCTTTTCTAAGCCGTTTTCTCGTCGATGTCAACCTCTCGGCGTGCCTATCGAATTTCACGTCCAGTGATGATTCCGCGCCGTTCGGTAATTCTCGGAGTCGACCTGGAGCTGGCCCGATAAGGGCTATAGGCAGTGCCGCGGCGGAGATGATAAGGTCCGCCGCGGCCTGCACTTCTGGATGAATTCGGGATCTAGGTAAATGTGATCAATTCGCAGGTATGGTCATGTACGACATTCCCGCGGCAGTCAAGCGACCGGCGAAATCAGTGAACGATTCCTGATCCACATTGCTAAAACTTGCCCGCAGCATCCGACCATCTTCAGGGAGAAATGCCGTACCGGGAATGACGAGCGTGTCATACGTGATCGCCAGGTCCCGGACGACCTCCTCGGTGGGGCGCCCGGCGAACGGATGGCGTATCCACCCGTAAAAGCCCCCGGCGGAGACCAGCTCGAAGCCGCCCGGCCGCTCCGCCATCACGGCGGCGAAGCGCCGCCGCTTCTCCTCCATCTCGCGCGCCCGCGCGAGCTTCCACTCCTGGGCCAGCGTCAGGCCCGCCCAGGCGGCCTCCTGTCCGATGCGCGGCGCGCAGATCGCCACGCAGTCGAGCAGCTTCATCACCTCGCGGTTGAGCAGCGGTGAGGCGACCAGAGCCCCCACCCGGTAGCCGGGAATGGCGTAGTCCTTCGAGAAACTGTGCAGGCTCACCACCGTCTGCTCCCATTGGGGGTCGGACAGGAGCCGGTGCGCCGGTTCGGCGGTGTCGCGGAAGGAGCGGTAGGTCTCGTCGAGGATCAGCGCCATGTCATGCCGCCTGGCCACCTCCGCCAGGCGCTCGATCGCCTCGGGGCCGGCCGTCACCCCGCTGGGGTTGCCCGGAGTCACCAGGACGATCGCCCGGGTCCGCGGGGTGATCAGCGCCTCGGCCGTCTCCGGGCTCGGCAGGAGATCCGGGCCGGGCTCCAGGTAGACCGGCCGGATGCCGTTCAGGCGCAGCCACATGTCGTGGTTCGGGTAATACGGCACCGCCAGCACCACTTCGTCGCCCGCCTCCGCCAGCGCGGACACCACGAGGCAGAAGGCCTGGTTGCAGCCCGCCGTGATGACGATCTGCTCCGCGCGCACGTGGCTCAGATAACTTCGGGAGAGGTCGGCGGCGAATGCCTCGCGCAGGTGCGGCAACCCGGCGATATCGGTGTAGTCCCCGCCGTGGGGATCTCGCGCGATGGCGGCGATGTGCTCGACCACGGCCGGAGCGGCCGGATAACACGGAGCCGCCTGAGAGAGGTCGAGCAGGTCGCGTTCCCTGCGGCGCTGATTTTCCAACTCGCGTGCCTCGCCGAACGGCGAGTCGATCTGGCGCACCGTCCTCGGACTCAGTCGCAAGTGAATGCTCCCTTCGTATGGCACTGAGCATCCCGAGCACCGCGTGACAACACCATTCCCTCCTTCAGGGGACATTGATCCCGTATATCAACAAACCTTGTGAATCCAGGCGAAAGGGTCGGGGGTGCGGCCGTACTGGATGTCCATGAGGCTCTGGCGCAACCTGAGCGTGACCGGCCCCACTCCGCCGTCGCCGACGAGCCAGTCACCCGAGGTGCTCCTGACCGCGCCGACCGGGATCACCGTGGCCGCCGTGCCGCAGGCGAACACCTCGACGAGCTCGCCGGACGCGCACTGCGCGCGCCACTGATCGACCGAGATCCTGCCCTCCTCGACGTCGATGCCGAGCGTGGGCGCGAGGTGGAGCAGCGAGTCGCGGGTCACCCCCGGCAGCAGCGTCCCGGTCAGCGCGGGCGTCATGATCCGGCGCCGGCCGTCCTCAGTGGCGTAGACGAAGAACAGGTTCATCCCGCCCATCTCCTCGACCCAGACGTGCTCGGCGGCGTCCAGCCAGACCACCTGGTCGCAGCCCCGCGCCACGGCCGCCTGCTGGGCGGCGAGCGCGGGAGCGTAATTGCAGGCCGCCTTGACGTCGCCGGTGCCACCGGGAGCGGCGCGCGTGTAGTCCTCCGACAACCACACCGTGAGCGGCCTCGGCGTTCCTCCGCCGCCGAGATAGCTCGCCGGGGAGGCGATGGCGCACAGCAGGTAGCTGCGCGAGGGCAGCGTGAAGCCGAGACCGCGCTGGGTCGCGATCACGAACGGGCGCAGGTAGAGGCTGTTGCCGTCGCCCGACGGCACCCAGTCCCGCTCCTGGGTGACCAGCAGCTCCAGCATCCTGATGAAGACGTCCTCGGGCAGCTCGGGCGCCGCCAGCCGGCGCGCCGTCCGGTTGAACCGGGCGGCGTTCCGCCTCGGCCGGAACATCACGATCGCCCCGCTGTCCTGCCTGTACGCCTTCATCCCCTCGAAGAACTCCTGCGCGTAGTGGAAGACCACGGTCGCCGGATCGAGGCTCAGCGGCGCGTACGGCTCCACGCGGGCGTCATGCCAGCCCTGCTCGGTCGTCCAGCGCAGCGTGGCCATGTGGTCGGTGAAATGCTCGCCGAACCCCGGCGCGGCCAGCACGGCCTGCCGTTCCGCGGCCGGCACGGGGTGGTCGCTGGGACGGATCTCGAAAGAGATCGACATGGGGTGCTCCTCAGACGGCGGGCGACGGTTTGGGGCGGAGGGTGAGCTCGGAGGGCAGCGAGGCGAACCCGCGCTGGTGCGGCGAGTGGACGCGCCGGGCGGCGGACAGGTCGAGGTCGTAGTCCGACACCACGGCGCCGACCTCCTGCAGCACGACCGCGATCTCGAGCTGGGCCAGCGCCGCGCCGAGGCAGAAGTGCGGGCCGTGGCCGAAGGCGATGTGCCTGCTCGTGTCGCGGTCCAGGTCGAAGGTGTCCGGTTCGGGGAAGACCCGCCCGTCGCGGTTGGCGGAAGCGGGCAGCAACGCGATCCTGGCGCCTTCGGCCAGCCGGACGCCGTGGATGACGCTGTCCTCGGTGAGCGTCCTGCCCGTCATCTGGCTGGGCGAGTCGTAGCGGAGCGTCTCCGCCCCCCAGTCCGGGGCCCGCCCGTTCAGGCCCGCGCGGCCGACGTCGGGAAGGCGCCACCCGTGATACCAGGCGTTGCCGATCAGCTTGCCGGTCGAGTCGTTGCCCGCGCTGACGAGCAGGAAGAGGAAGGCCACGAGCTGCGAGTCGGTCAGAGGCCTCCCGCCGACCCGCGCCTCGATCATCATCGAGGTGAGGTCGTCACCCGGCCGCCTGCGCCGCTGCGCGATCAGGTTCACGTAGTAGACGGCGAGGCGCAGCCCCGCGCCGATGGTCTCGCCCGACCTCTCGTCGGTGCCGTCCTCGCAGTGGTTGAGCAGGTCGTTGTCGGCGCGGATCCGGTCCCGGTCCGCCGCCGGTATGCCGACGACCTCGCACATGACGTCGTTCGGTACGGCTGCCGCGAAGTCCGCGAAGTCGAAGACCCCGCCGTCCCGTGCGGGCGCCAGCCTGGCCCGCGTCAGCTCCCGTATCCGGGGCTCCAGCGCCGCCACCCACCGGGGCTTGAACGTGTTGCCCAGCAGGCGGCGCATCGCACCGTGGTCGGGAGGGTCCATGGCGAGGAAGAAACTGGTCTTGACCGCGGCCTGCCCCCACAGATCCGGCTCCAGGGAGATGCCGTTACGGCTGGAGAACAGCCCCGGGTTCCGCAGCGCGGGCAGGACGTCCTCGTAGCGGGACAGCGCCCAGAAGTCCCGCTCGGCGTTGTGGTAGAGCGGCGCGTGCTCGCGCATCCAGGCGAACACCGGATACGGGTCCTCGTGGATCCGGTACGAGAACGGGTCGTAGACGAGCTCACCCGGTGCCAGGTTGCGCATATTCGGAACGTACGGACATGTCGCCCGTGTCGCCTGTCACGCGAACCAGGGGCTACCCCGGAAGCAGCGTGGTCTCCAGGTCGGGAAGCTTCTCCCACCAGCGGTCGTAGCGGCGATACGGGTGCGGCTCGCGCCCGGCCAGCAGGGCCACCAGGGCCTTCGCCTCGGCCGCGAGCCCGTCCCACGCCTCGTCCGGCAGCGGATGGAACGCCGCCGCCTCGATCCCTCCTTCGGCCGGCCGCCACACCCCGGCGACGTAGCCGTCGACGAGCAGCGTGGGCAGCACGTCGCCGTTGGCGCGGATGACGAGCTTGCGGTAGGCCGGCGGGAGCAGGCGGTCGCGCTCCACGTGCGCGAGCAGCGTGTTGTCCCACATGGCCATCAGCCGGGGCGGCGCCGGGACGTCCTCGGGCGGGCGGGACGCGCCCCGCAGGTCCCACATCACCTTGCCGCCGGGGCCTTCGAACTGCTCGACCTCGCCGTCCATGGCACGCAGCGCGACCTTGACCCGGGCCTGCTGGACGAGCGCGAACTGGGCGACGTCCGCCACCGACGCCGGTCCGAACGCCTCCAGGTAACGCCGCGTCAGCACCCGCAGGGCCTCGGCCGAGGCGTCCAGGTCGAGCGTGGGCCGAGGTGAGGAGGCCACGCACGACACCCGCGTGGTGAACGACCACGACCCGCCGGTCGGCACCCGCAGCAGCGGCGTGTACGAGCGCAGGATCGCCCACACCCCCGCCGCCGACAGCTCGCCGAGGCGTGGCTCCAGCCAGTCCTTCATCTCCTCCACGGTCCGCGGCTCAGTGGCGAACTCCAGCAGGTCCCTGACCAGGATCCGCCCCGCCTCGACGGTGAGGCCGCGCGGCGTGAAGCGGCCGTTCAGATGGGTGGCGTACATGGTCGGCTCGATGGCGTCGCGGAAGGCCGGATAGTCGTCGACGTGCACGGCGTGCAGCGTCATCCGCATCATCGTCCCCCGCACGACCGTGTAGCTCGAGAAGGCGGCGTCGAGGTCGGCGAGGTCCAGGTCGGCGACGCGGTTCCACAGCGCGACATACGGCGAGGCCGCCTGCTGCGCCTGCAACGCCATCACGCGGCGCACCGCCTCGGCCACCTCCAGCGGCTCCCTCCGCAGCAGGAGCTGCCGATCGAGTGTGGCCCGGTTGAGTGCCCGCGCGGTGAGCTTCATGCCCGGATTCTCTCAGCCCCCGTCTCCCGGGCAGATCCCCCGGAGGTCCCCAGTAGAGGGGACAGGTGCGCGACCGTGGCTCGACCTAGGCTGCCGCTGCGGCGGCATATGCCGCGAAGCCCCATGTCATGCCGCTGGGAGGGCCACAGATGATCGAGGTTGGCAACCTCACCACGATGGAAGTCGACGCGCTGACCGACGTCGATGGCGGCCTCAACCTAACCGACGGTCACGCGAGGCTGGTCCTCTCCGAGCAGCAGGCGGCCATCGTCGCCCGGATCCCGGAGATGTTCGCCGAAGCGTCCCGCCGTCCATTCCCCGACATCGAACGCGAGGCGCACGCCACGTTCCTGAAGGCGATCGGGCAGCACAGCGCCCCGGTCGGCACCGGTCGCATCCTGAGCTGCTACTCCTCGACGCTCGCCACCGACATCGTGGCGCGGGCGCTGCCCGCCGGGTCGACCGTCGCCGTGCTGCACCCCACCTTCGACAACATCGCCGACCTGCTCGTCACCCGCGGGCTGAAGCTGGTGCCCCTGGCGGAGGAGGAGCTGCTCGACATGAGCTGGCCGGGGCCGCCGGTCGGCGCCATCGTGGTGACGCACCCGAACAACCCGACGGGGCTGGTCACCCCCGAAGGCCATCTGCGCTCGCTCGCCGAGCACGCCGTACGGCACGGCCAGATCATCATCGTGGACGCCAGCTTCCGCGGGCAGGTGCGCGACGCGCAGTACGACACCTACGCCGTCCTCGACGAGGCGGGCGCCGACTGGATCGTGATCGAGGACACCGGCAAGCTGTGGCCGACGCACGAACTCAAGATCGGGCTGCTGGCCTACAGCGCGCGGACGAAGCTGCCCATCGACCGGGCGTTCTCCGAGTCGCTGCTGTCCGCCTCGCCGGTGGTCCTGCTGCTCATCGCGAACCTCGCCGGCGACTGGGTGAACGGCGGCTACGAGCGCGCCCGCGACCTGGTGACGCGCAACCGGACGGTGCTCAGGGAGACGATCGGCGAGGTCGATCTGCGGCTGGCCGACCCCGCCTCGCAGATCAGCGTCGCGCGGATCGAGCTGCCTTCCCACGGGCCGGACTCGTCGCTGTTGTACAAGGACATGGTCGGGCGCGGGGTGCACGTGCTGCCGTGCGCGCCGTTCCACTGGGCCGACTCGGACAGTGGTCTCCGGTTCATCCGGGTGTCCCTGGCGCGCCCGTACGACACGGTGGAGTCGGCGGCGCGGACACTGGTCCAGTCGTACACGGAGATGTCCGCGCGAAAGCCGTGAACCCCGGTTACTCTCCCGTCTCCCCGTCCACCGACTCCCGGAGGAGGTCGGCGTGACCGTTGTGGCGTGCGTACTCCTCGATCATGTGGACCACGATCCAGCGCAGGCTCGGCGCCTGGCCGTTGGGCCAGGCGCGCTGGGCCGGGCGGTCCAGCCCGCCGTCCTCCAGCGCCTCGGCGACCGCCTCGCGGGAGTGGTCCACGGCCTTCTGCCACAGCGCGAACAGCTCGTCCGGGGTGTCGCCGGCGGCGGAGTGCCACTCCCAGTCCTGGTCGGCGCGCCAGTCCACGGTGTTCCACGGAGCGGAGCGGTCCCGGCCGTGCAGCGCTCGGGAGAACCAGTCGTCCTCCACGTAGGCCAGGTGCTTGAGCAGCCCGCCCAGCGTCATCGACGAGGCGCCGACCGTCGCCGTCAGGCCCGCGGTGTCCAGGCCCCGGCACTTCCAGGCCAGCGTCGCGCGCTGGTAGTCGAGGAAACCCAGGAGGGTCGCGGTCTCGTCGCCTGCGACGGGCGGCCACGGCCGATCGTGCTCGTCCATGTCTGTCATGGGCAGCGAGTGTAGCCACTGGGGCCCTCCACCGGTCACGACTCGCCAGGCCCCAGGTTCCGGGGACGCGACGAGCGCGTGGCCCCGCCGTACAGTCGCCGTGAGCAGCAGTGGAGTGTTGATGCCGCATTACGATCCGTTCGACTTCAAGGTGCAGGAGGATCCGCATCCCGTCTACGCGTGGATGCGTGAGCACGCGCCGGTCTATCGCAACGAGGAGCGCGACTTCTGGGCGCTGTCACGCCACGCCGACGTCCACGCCGCGCTGCGCGAGCCGCACCTTTTCTCCAACAGCCACGGCATCTCGCTGGAGCCGGAGTTGTGGGGGCCGCAGGCGAAGAAGACGAGCCTGTTCCTGTCCATGGACCCTCCCGAGCACGGCCTCTATCGAGGGCTGGTGGCCTCGGCGTTCACCCCCCGCCGCATGGCCGCGCTCGAACCCCGCATCCGCGAGCTGGCCCGCGCCCGGCTGGAGCGGCTGTGGGACGAGCCGACGTTCGACTTCTGCGCCGACTACGCCGCGGCGCTGCCGAACGACGTCCTCTGCGAGATGCTCGGCTTCCCCGCCGACGAGTGGGACGCGGTCCGCGCCGACACCGACCTGCTCAACCACCACGTGGACGGCTCGGACGGGCGCAGCCCGGACTCGGCCATGGCCGCCCTGCGCCTGGCGAGCCGCTTCGTCGTCCTGGTGACCTCGCTGCGCCGCCGGCCCGGCGACGACCTGACCTCGGCCATGATCGCGGCGGAGGTCGGCGGCGCCAGGCTCACCGACGCGCAGATCGTCGCCTTCCTGTTCGTGATGATCGGCGCGGGCAACGAGTCCACCGGCAAGACGCTCGGCAACGCGTGGTACCACGGCTGGCTCCGGCCCGACGTGCAGCGGGCGGGGCTCGACGGGCGGGCCGACGACTGGGCCGCCGAGACGCTGCGCTACGACTCCTCCAGCCAGATGGTGGCGCGCGTGCTGACCGAGGACACCGTCATGCACGGCGTCCGGATGCCCAAGGGCGCCCGGATCGCGCTGCTGCCCGCCTCGGCCAACCGGGACCGGCGGGTGTTCCCCGACCCGGACACCTTCGACCTGGACCGCGAGACCAAACGGATGATCAGCTTCGGGCACGGGCCGCACCACTGCCTCGGGGCCGCGCTGGCCAGGCTGGAGATGCGGATCGCGCTGGAGGAGATCGGGGCGTTGATCTCCTCGTACGAGATCGACCTGGCCAACGCCCGGCGGTCACACTCGCCGCACCAGTGCGGGTTCACCTCGCTGCCCTGCGTGGTGACCCCTCGTACCTGAGCCGAGCGGTACGGCCCGGGCCAGGCCGTACCGCTCAGGCGAGGTCGTGGCTGATGGTCCTGATCACCTGCTGCTCGCCGGCGGAGTCGAAGAAGTGCCCGCCGGGCACCGGGTCGAGGTCGAAACGCGCCGTTGTCTCCACGCGCCAGCCGTCCATCCGCGGCGGCGGCGACTCGATGTCCTCGGTGCCGGCGAAGGCGCGGATCGGCACCTCCAGCGGCTTGTCCGGGTGGAAGCCGTGCGTGCTGAGCACGGTGAGGTCGGCACCCAGCGTGGGCAGCAGGCCCGCGAGCAGCTCGGGCTCGGCCAGCACCTCCGCCGGCGTGCCGCCCATCTCGCGCACGTAGCCCTCCAGGCCGTCCTCGCGGTCTTCCCACGCCCAGGTGCCGTCGTCCAGGCAGGGGGCGATGCTGGCCGCGACGAACAACACGCGCGGCAGCGGCAGCGCGCGTTCCCGCAGCTCGTGCGCGAGCGCCCAGGCCACCCGCGCGCCCATGCTGACGCCGTAGCAGGCGAACGGACGGTCGAGCAAGGGCTTGATCACCGCGATCAGCTCGTCCACGAGCGGCGCCATCCGATCGAACGGCGGCTCGGCGAACCGGTCGGCCCGGCCGGGAAGCTGCACCGCGATCGGCTCGACGTAGCTCGGCACGAGCTGCGGCCAGTGCCGGTACATCGCCGCGCTGCCACCGGCGTGGTGGAAACAGAGCAACTGGACCTCGGCGGGCGTGCCACGCCCGAAACGCTTGAGCCAGCGGGGGTCGCCGTGCCGCACCTGCCCGTCCTTTCCTACCCGTCCTTACGCTGCGCTCAGCCCTGAGCACATCACGTCCAGCAGATCCTCGGGCGCCTCGATGAAGCGGTGGTGGCGGCCGTCGAGGAGCACGGAGGCCGTCTCGCCGCACTCCCCCCATCCGCCCATGGTGGAGAACGGGATCTCGTCGTCCTCGGTCCAGCCGATCGCCGTGATCGGGCACGACAGCCGGTACGGCTCCGGCATCACGTACCGTTTGTTGGTCTCGACGTCGGCCCGTAACACCTCCAGGTAGAGCTCGATGAGCTCCGCGCTGGGCTTCCCCCCGAGCTGGGTGATCAACTTCTCCAGCTCGGCGCCGAGCCCGGCGTCGTCCATGGACAGGAACCGCCCGGCGGGCCCGTCCTGCGGGGCCACCTCCGAGGAGACGTAGACCCGGGCGGGCGCGGGCATGCCGCTCCTGATCAGCTCGGCCGACACCTCGTAGGCCGCCAGAGCGGACCCGCAGTGGCCGAAGAAGCCGAACGGCACGTCGAGATGGTCCTCGAGCCCGATCACCATGCTCTTGGCGAGCTCCTGGTAGGTCTCGAAGTTCGGCTCGGCGAAGCGGGTCTCGTGGCCGGGCAGTTCGACGGGCAGGAACTCGACACCGCCGCGCCGCCGCGGCCACTGGCGGTACATGCTGGCGCCACAGCCCGAGTACGGGATCAGGAAGACCCGGCCGGTCGCCGTGGCCGACGGCTCGTGCGGCAGCCATGGGTTGCGGCGCTTCGGGCGGTTTGCCATGAGCGGCCCTCCGGGAGTCAGAGCGTCTTAGCGGTGATCGGCAGGTGCTTGAAGCCGGAGATGAAGTTGGAGTGCAGGCGGACGGGCTCGCCGGCCGGCTCGAAGGCGGTGAAGCGCGACAGCAGCTGGTTGAACAGGATGCGCAGGGTGACCCGGGCGACGGTGTGGCCGACGCAGTAATGCGGGCCGATCCCGAAGGCGAGGTGCTTGTTGGGCTTGCGGCGCAGGTCGAACGTCTCGGCGTCCGGGAAGACCTCCGGGTCGCGGTTGGCCGCGCCGAGCCAGGAGACCACCGCCTGACCGGCCTTGATCCTGGTGCCGCGCACCTCGGTGTCCTGGACGGCGTACCTCATGAAGTGGCTGACCGGGGAGCCGAGGCGCAGGCCCTCCTCGACCGCGGTGGGGGTGACGCTCAGATCGGCCGCCCACCGGTCCAGCAGGCCGTCGCCTATGTGCTCGGTCATCATGTAGTTCGGCGAGTGCGGGGTGGTGACCACGGCGCCCAGCAGCACGCTGTAGCAGTTGGACATGACCTCGCCGGGCGACATGGTGCGCCCGTCGACCTCGGTGGTGATCAGGATGCTGATGAGGTCGTCGCCGAGGTTGCGGCGGCGCTCCTTGTAGATGTCCTGGAAATAGGCGAACAACTCGCGGTGCGCCTGGTCCAGGGTGGCCTGCGCGCCGCCGGGCACCCGGTACTCCGGATCCTCGGCGGCGATCGAGGCGTTGAGCAGCTGGCCGAGCCAGGGCCAGTCGGCCCGGGGGAGGCCCATGGACTCGCCGCCCACCGCGACCGGCAGGGCCAACATGGCCTCGGCGAAGTCGAACGGACCACCGTCGGCGAGCGGGGAGATCACCTCCAGGACCAGGTCGCGGATCAGGTCCTGCTGCGCCTCGATGGACTTGATGGCCAGCGCCTTCTGCAGGCGGGCCCGCATGATCGTGTGCCGGGGCGGGTCGGTCGCGGCGATCTGCCTGCCGCCCGCCGGGTCCTCGACGCCGAGGATGTTGAGCAGTGTGCCGCGTTCGGAGGTGAACGTCTGGGCGTCGCGCAGCACCCGGTCGACGTCGTGGTATTTCACGACCGACCAGAACCCGTTCCGCTCGTCGATCTGCTCCCAGTCCAGGTGGTCTTGGTTCCGCAGGTCCGCCCACTTCTCGCGGAAGCGGAAGTCGAGATCGGCGTAGAGCATCGGGTCGGCCAGCCCTCGCGCGGCGGTGCTGACTGGGCAGCCGGGCGCGGCCTGCTCGCCGGTGCTACTGGGTCCCTGCATCCGCGCTCTCCTTCCTGGTCGTGCCGGGCTCCTGCCTCAGGAGCAGTTCCTCGGCGAGGGCGGCGATCGTCGGCCGCAGGTAGAGGATGCGGGCCGGCAGGTTGACGTCGAACTCGGCCTGGAGCGCGGACAGCAGCTCGGCGGCGAGCAGCGAGTGCCCGCCCAGGTCGAAGAAGTTGTCGTCCACCCCGATCGGCTCGACGTCCAGCGCGTCGCTCCAGATCTCGGCCAGGCGGCGCTCGACCGGGCGGTCCGGCTCGACGTAGTCGTTCCAGACGTTGCGGGGGATCTTCTCGGTGGGCAGCGCCGAGCGGTTCACCTTGCCGTTCGGGTTGAGCGGGATGTCCCTCACCACGATCACCGCCCACGGCACCAGGTGGGCGGCGACGGTCGCGATGAGTTTCTCCCGCAGCGCCGTACCGAAGGAGGTCCACTCGGCCGGATCCATGTCACCCACGGCCACGTAGGCGATCAGGCGGGTGTCACCGGCCCCGTTCGTACGGGTGAGGACGGCGGCCTGCTCGACGCCCGGCTGCCTGAGCAGCTCCATCTCCACCGTGCTCAGCTCGACCCGGTAGCCGCGGATCTTGACCTGCCGGTCGGAGCGGCCGAGGAAGTCCAGCACGCCGTCCTCGGTCCAGCGCGACAGGTCGCCGGTGCGGTACATGCGGCTGCCCGGCGGCCTGGACGGGTCGGGGTCGGCGACGAAGCGCTCGGCCGTCGCGCCGGGCCGGTTGAGGTAGCCGGTGGCGACGCCGTCGCCGCCGACCCACAACTCGCCGACGTCCCCGTGGGGGACCTCGTGCAGCTGTTCGTCCAGGACCCTGCCGGTGCTGCCGTCGATGGGCACGCCGATCGGCACGCGCGTCGCGTCGCCGCTGTCGCGGGTGGTCCAGCACGTGCTGAACGTGGTGTTCTCCGTCGGGCCGTAGCCGTTGGTGAAGATCAGATCCGGGTAGGCGGCCATCACCCGCTGGACGTGCGCGGGGGACAGCACGTCGCCTCCGGCCAGCAGGTGGCGGATGCCGGACAGCCCGTCGAGGTGATGGGTGACGATCTTGTGGAACAGGCCGGTCGTCAGCCACAAGACGCTGACGCCTTCGTCGCGGAGCGTCGCCACGATCTCCTCGAGGTCGGCGTGCCCGGTCGGTGCGAGCGCCAGCCTGCACCCCTTCACCAGCGGCATCCAGATCTCGAAGGTGGAGACGTCGAAGCCGACCCGGGTCAGTTGCAGGAAGACGTCGTCGTCGCGGACGTCGATCCAGCCGGGAGCGTTGATCAGCCGCCAGACCGCGCGGTGGGGGACGACGACGCCCTTGGGCTCGCCGGTGGAGCCGGAGGTGTAGCAGACGTAGACGGGAGTGTCGGGGTGGAGCGGCTGCGCCGTTCCGGCCGGCTCAGGTGCGCTCGCCTCGGTCATCTCGGGCTCGACGTAGAGGATGTGCTCCACGTCCGGCGCCTGCTCACCGAAGCGCGAGCCGACGACGGCGAACCGGGCCCGCGCGTCGCACACGATCTGCTCCCGCTGGCCGGACGGCTCCGCCGGGTCGAGATAGAGGTAGGCGCCGCCCGCCTTGAGGATCGCGTACAAGGTGACGATGAGCTCCGGCGTGCGGCCCAGGACCACCGCGACCACCGATCCGCTGCCGACCCCGGCCGTTCGCAGGCGCGACGCCAGAGCCTCCGCGGCCTCGTCGAGCCGGCGGAAGGTCAGGGTGCTGCCGCGGAAACTGACCGCGATCCGGTCAGGCGTGCGTGCGACCTGCTCGGCCACCATCTCGTGGATGCATCGCGGTGCTCCTGCGTCGGTCATCGCCACTCCTACTCGTGAGCGGTACTCGCGAGGTGCTCGCGACGGGCGCTGCGCGGGCGCAGGTCCGTCCAGTTGGCCTCGATGTAGTCCAGGCACGCCTGCCGCGTGTCCTCGCCGTGCACGACCCGCCACCCGGCGGGGACGTCCAGCGCCGCCGGCCACAGCGAGTGCTGGTCCTCGTCGTTGACGAGCACCGTGAAGCTGCCATCGGGGTCATCGAACGGGTTCATGAAGTCCTCTCCTTACGCTCCACCAGCAAAGCTAACGAGGACGCCGCTCGCCCGGATGTCCCCTCTAACGGGGACCCATGCGGGACGCGGATGGCTCCTACACTCCGGAATGTCACCGACATGGAAGGGAACCGCGGTGCGCCGTTTGACGCTGACACCGGAGGACAACGCGGAGCTGTCCCCGATGATCGCCGAGATCGCCAAGGCCTATGACACGGTCGAGAACCCCGAGCTGATCCGCCGGGCGCCGGTGCTCGCCCGGTCCTTGCCGGTCCACGTGCTGGAGTTCCTGGAGGAGTACCGGATCGGGGAACCCTCGGCCCTGTGCGTGATCTCCGGGCTCGACGTCGACGAGGCGCAGCTCGGGCACACCCCCGAACACTGGCGCGACAGCCAGTACGACTCCCCGGCCTTCCCCCAGGAGGTGTTCTTCCTCCTGTGCGGCTCCGTGCTCGGCGACGTGTTCGGCTGGGCCACCCAGCAGGACGGCCGGATCATGCACGACGTGCTCCCCATCAAGGGCCACGAGCACTACGAGATCGGCTCCAACAGCCTGCAGCACCTGTCCTGGCACACCGAGGACGCCTTCCACCCCTGCCGGGGCGACTACGTGGCGCTCATGTGCCTGAAGAACCCCGACGCCGTCGAGACCATGGTCTGCGACGCCGCCGACCTCGACTGGCCGGCCATCGACGTCGAGACGTTGTTCGCCGCCGAGTTCACGCAGATGCCCGACAACTCGCACCTGCCGCAGAACGCCACCGAGTCCACCGGCGACCCGACCATCGACCGGCTCCGGGCCAGGAGCTTCGCGCTCATCCAGTCCTGGAACGACGATCCGGTCAGGCGGCCCGTCCTGTTCGGCGACCGCGCTCAGCCGTACATGGCGCTCGACCCGTACCACATGAAGACCGAGGGCTGGTCCGAGGCGTCGCTACGCGCCTTCCAGGGGTTGTGCGACCAGATCGAAGCCAACATGAAGGACGTCAGCCTGCGTCCCGGCGACTGTGTGTTCATCGACAACTTCCGGGCCGTGCACGGACGCAAGTCCTTCCGTCCTCGCTACGACGGGTCCGACCGCTGGCTCAAGCGCCTCAACATCACCCGCAACCTTCGCGGCTCTCGCGCATGGCGGCCGGCTGCCGACAACCGCATCATCTACTGAACCCGCGCCGCGGAGGTAAAAGGGCCAGTGACCAGAGGAGACTTCCCCAACGTTCGCACGGTCGCCGAGGTGGAGACGCTGGCGTGGCTGCTCCGGTGGCGGGCTGCCCGCCGGCCCGAGCAGGTCGGTCACGTCTTCCTCGCCGAGGACGGTGCCGAAACCCCCCTCACCTACGGCGAGCTGGACCTCCGGGCCCGCGCGATCGCGGTCCGGCTGCGGCGGGCGGGCCTGGCCGAGGGTGATCGGGCGCTGCTGCTCTACCCGCCCGGCGCCGACTTCCTCGCGGCGTTCTTCGGCTGCCTGTACGCCGGCGTGGTCGCCGTCCCCACGTTCCCTCCCGACCCGCTCCGGCTGGACCGCACGCTGCCGCGCCTGATCGCCACCGTCACGGACGCCGATCCTCGCGCGGCGCTCACGGTCACGCCACTGCTGCCCCTGGCCGGCAGCCTGCCCGGGCAACCGGCCTGGATCGCCACCGACGCACCTGCCTCGGACGCCGCCGAATGGCGGCCGCCCGAGGCGACCGCTTCCTCCACCGCCGTGCTGCAGTACACCTCCGGCTCCACCGCCGAGCCCAAAGGCGTGATCCTCTCCCACGGCAACCTGCTGCACAACTCCCGGCTCATCCACGAGTTCTTCGGCACCACCGAGGACAGCCGCGGCATGAGCTGGCTGCCTCCCTACCACGACATGGGCCTGATCGGCGGTCTCCTCCAGCCGCTCTACGCAGGCTTCCCCGTCTGGCTCATGTCTCCCCTCGACTTCCTGCGGCGGCCGCTGAGCTGGCTGGAGACGCTGTCGCGGGTGGGCGTGACGGTCAGCGGCGGCCCCAACTTCGCCTACGACCTGTGCGTGCGCAAGACCACGGCGAGCGAGCGGGACCGCCTGGACCTCAGCTCATGGCGGGTCGCCTTCAACGGCGCCGAACCCATCCGCCGCGCCACCCTCGAACGCTTCGCCGACGCCTTCGCACCCGCCGGTTTCTCCAAGGAGTCCTTCTTCCCCTGTTACGGCCTCGCCGAGGCCACGCTCATCGTCACCGGCGGCTTCGCCTCCACCGTGGACGACTCCGTGGACGACTCCGTAGACGACCGGGTCAGCAGCGGCCGAAGCGCACCCGACCAGAGCGTCGAGATCGTCGACCCCGGCACCTGCCGCCCCTGCCCGCCCGGTCAGGTCGGCGAGATCTGGGTACGCGGCCCCAGCGTGGCAGGAGGCTACTGGGGCCGTCCCGACCTGAGCCGCGAGGTCTTCCAGGCGAAGCTCGCCGCTGGTCCGGGCTACCTCCGGAGCGGCGACCTCGGCTTCCTGCGCGACGGCGAGCTCGTGGTCACCGGCCGGATCAAGGACCTGATCATCATCCGGGGCCGCAACCACTACCCCCAGGACCTCGAGGCCACCGCCGAGCGGGCCCACCCCGCCGTGCGTCCCGGCGGGGTCGCCGCCTTCCTCGTCGAAGACCGGCCGGCCCTGGTGTACGAGCTCGCCAGGGACGCCGGTGACGTGGACATGGCCGCCGTCTCCCGCTCGATCCGCCACCGGGTCGCGGAGGAGCACGGGGTGAGCGCCGGCCTGGTCGTGGTCATCCCTGCCGGCGCTCTGCCCAAGACCACCAGCGGCAAGGTACGGCGTGACGCCTGCCGTCAGCGACTGCTGGCAGGTGAGCTGCCCGAGATCGGCAGAAGCGAAAGCGACCCCGACGCGATGGACGTGTCCGCCGCCGGTCTCACCCGGGAGGCGCTGCTCGCCATGCCCGGCGACCGGCGGGCCGGGGCCGTCCAGGACTACCTGCGCGCCCGGCTCGCCGCCCTCTGCGCCGTGCCCGCCGACGACCTGACGCCGGACCTGCCGCTGCTGGCCGCCGGGCTGGACTCGCTGGGCGCGCAGCAGCTCCAGCAGGACGTGGAGACCGAGCTGGGGTTGCGCCTGCCTCTTGCCGACATCCTCAGCGGCGCCGCGCTGTCCGAGGTCGCCACCCGGATCGCCGCGTCCGCGGACGGCGAGGCCGTGCCGGACCCGCACACCACGGCACCGGCGGCACCCGAGACGACGACGCGGCTCACCCCCGGCCAGCGCACCCTGTGGTTCCTGCAGCAGTTGGCGCCGGAGAGCACCGCGCACACCACGGTGGCGGCGTTCCGGCTGAGCGGCCCGCTCGACCCGCTCGCGCTGCGGGCTGCCTTCGACGCGCTCGTGTCCCGGCACGACGCGCTGCGGGCGGCCTTCACCGGCAGGGACGGCGAGCCCGTACGGGTGGCCCTGCCGCACCTGCCGGGAGCCTTCGAGCACGTCGAGGCGGACGGGCTCGACGACGAGGCGCTGCGGGCGCGGCTGGCCGAGGACGCCCACCGGCCGTTCGACCTCGCCTCCGGCCCGCTCGTGCGACTGCGCCTGTACCGGCGCGCGAGCGACGAGCACGTGGTCCTGGTGACGGCGCACCATATCGTGACGGACTTCTGGTCGACGATGATCCTCGGCCGTGAGCTCGCGGCGCTGTACACGGAACGGGCGGGCGGCCCGCCCGCCGAGCTCGCACCGCCCGGCGCGGAAGTCATGGACGTGCTCGCGTGGCAGGACGCGCTGCTCTCCGGCCCGGCCGGACGTGAGCTGGATCGCTACTGGAGCCGGCGGATCGGCGAAGGCGCTCCTCCGCTGGAGCTCGCGTCGTGGAACGCGGACAACGCATCGGATCGCGGTCAGGCCCGGCATTTCAGGATCGACAGCGCGCTGATCGGCAGGCTGAAGCGACGCGCGGCGGAAGAAGGCGTCACGCTGAACGTGCTGCTGCTCGCCGGTTTCCAGGCACTGCTGCACCGGCTGACGGGCCAGGACGACATCGTGGTCGGCACGCCGGTGGCCGCCCGCACCGGACCGGGTTTCGCGGAGATCGTCGGCTACCTCATGAACCCGGTGCCGATCAGAAGCCGCGCCGACGGACGGCTCACCTTCCGGCACCTGCTGAAGGAGACCAGAAGCCAGGTCATCGGCGCGATCGAGCACCAGAACCTGCCCAGCGCGCTCCTGGCCGAGCGGCACGCGCGCCGCGGGTTGTTCCAGACGATGTTCGTGTTCAACCAGCCGAACGCCGCCGACCTGGCGCGCTTCCCCGCGGTGCTGCTCGGCCACGCGGGGGTGCGCAGAGCCTTCGGCGGCGGTCTGGTGGCCGAGTCGCTGCCGGTCGAACCCCGGGAGAGCGCGTTCGACGTGGAGGTGTCGCTGTCCGAGATCGACGGCGAGGTCCGCGGCCTGCTCCGATACCGGACCAGCGTGTTCGACGGCCCGGGAGCGGAGCGGTTCGCGGAGACCTTCCTGACGCTGCTGGAGGCCGCCGCCGACGATCCGGAGACCCGGCTCGGCACGCTGCTGCCCGCGACGGGGGCCGAGCGCGTGCGGGTCCTGCGGGAGTGGAACGCCACGGATCGCGCCGTGGACACGAGCACGACCGTGGCGGAGCTGTTCGAACGGCAGGCCGCCCGGACACCGGACGCGATGGCCGTCGTGGCGGGCGGCGAGCGGGTCTCCTATCGGGAGCTGGACGAGCGCGCCAACCAGCTCGCGCACCTGCTCGGCGAGAGAGGGGTCAGCCCAGGAACACGGGTGGGGATATATCTGGACAAGGGGCCGGCCATGGTCGAGGCGCTGCTCGCGGTCGTCAAGGCGGGTGCGACCTATGTCCCGCTCGATCCCCTCAACCCCCCGGAGCGGGTCGCCACCGCCTTCGCCGACGCCTCCGTGAAGAGCGTGCTGAGCGAGCATGCCCTGAGAGACAAGCTGCCGGAAGCTCCGGTGATCCTGCTCGACGCGGACCGGCCGGAGATCCGGCGGCAGCCGACGACGCCGCCACGGATGAAGCCCTCCGACACGGCATACGTGATCTACACCTCAGGCTCGACGGGGACGCCGAAGGGGGTGGCGGTCCCGCACGCGGCCCTGACCAATCACACGCTGCACGCCGCCGGGATGTACGGGATCAGCCCGGCCGACCGGATCCTCCAGTTCGCCTCGATCGGGTTCGACGCCAGCGCCGAGGAGATCTACCCCGCCCTGGCTCAGGGCGCCTGCCTGGTCCTGCGCACGGACCGCATGCTGGCCGACCCGGCCGGGTTCCTGCGGGCCTGCGCGGCGGAGGCGGTGACCGTGCTCGATCTGCCGACCGCGTTCTGGCACGACCTGGTGGGAGCGCTGGAGGACGGCGAAGCCGTACTGCCGGAAACCCTGAGGCTCGTCATCATCGGTGGCGAGCGCGCGCTGCCGGACCGGGTCGCGGCCTGGCGGGGACGGGCCGGCGACCGGGTGCGGCTGGTCAACACCTACGGGCCCACGGAGGCCACGATCGTGGCCACGTCCGGCGAGCTGACGGGCGCCGCGGCCTCCATCGGCCGTCCGATCGCGAACACCCGCGCCTACGTGCTCGACGAGGCGTGCCGGCCGGTGCGGGCCGGAGTGGTGGGTGAGCTGTATCTGGGTGGCATCGGACTGGCCCACGGCTACCTCGATCGGCCGGCGCTGACGGCGGAGAGGTTCGTGGCCGATCCGTTCGGCCCCGCGGGCGGGCGGCTGTACCGGACGGGCGACCTGGTCAGGCACCTGCCGGACGGCTCGCTGGCGTTCGTGGCCCGCGCCGACCGCCAGATCAAGCTGAACGGCTACCGCGTCGAGCTCGGCGAGATCGAGTCGGCGCTGCGCCGCCTGCCCGGCGTCGCCGACGCGGCGGTGACCCTGCGAGCGCACCTGATCGCCTACGTGACGCCTGCCCTGCCCGCCGAGGAACTGCCCGCCGAGGAACTGCCCGCCGAGGAACTGCGCGCGTCTCTGCGCGCCGTCCTCCCCGGGTACATGGTCCCGGCCCACTACGTCCTCTTGGCCGCGCTTCCCCGGACCGTCAACGGCAAGATCGACTACGCCGGGCTGCCCATGGCCGATCCCACCCCCGTGCGGGAGGGCCCGGCCGAGCCGCCGCGGACGCCGGAGGAGCGCGCGCTGGCGGAGATCTGGCGCGAGGTGCTGGGAGTGCCGGAGGTGGGGCGGCACGACGACTTCTTCGCGCTCGGCGGCCACTCGCTGCAGGCCACCAAGGTGCTGGCCCGCGTGGCCGACACCCTCGGGCTGGACCTGCCGTTGCGCGCGGTCTTCGAGTCGCCCACGCTCGCCGCCCTCGCGGCCCGCCTTCCCGGCGCCGCGCCCACCCGGTCCGGGCCGGTGCCGCCCGCCCCGCGGGACCAGCCGCTGCCCCTGTCGTTCGTCCAGGAACGCATCTGGTTCCTGCAGCAGGTCGAGCCGGACAGCACCAATTACAACGTCCCCCGGGCCATGCGCCTGTTCGGCAAGGTGAACCTGGAGACGGTCACCCGGGCGCTGGCCGACCTGGAGGTCAGGCACGAGATCCTCCGCACGACCTTCCCCGACTTCGACGGCGAGCCGGTGCAGCACGTGCACGAGCCACGCGGCATCCCGGTGACCACGCTCGACCGGACCGGGCTGCCCGAGCACGAGCGCGACGCCTGGATCCGCGACTACATCCTGGCCGCGGGACAGGAGCCGTTCGACCTGGCGGAGGGCCCGCTGCTCCGCGTGTCCCTGGTCCGGCTGGCGGCCGAGGAGTACGTGCTGGTCGTCGTGGAGCACCACATGATCCACGACGGGTGGGCACAAGGGGTGTTCCTGCGCGACTTCCTGGAGCTGTACGAGGCGCACGCCACCGGCCGCGAGCCACGCCTGCCCGAGCTGCCCGTCCAGTACGCCGACTTCGCGCACTGGCAGCGCCGCGCGATCGCGGGGGAGCGGCTGACGACCCTGCTGGACTTCTGGCGCGGCCGGCTCGACGGCGCGCCGCCCCTGCTGAAACTCACCACCGACCGGCCCAGGCCCGCCGAGCCGACGTTGCGCGGCGGTGAGGAGGTCCTGGTCATCGAGGACGGCCTCGCGCGGCGACTGCGCGAGCTCGGACGGGACCACGACGCCACCCTGTTCATGACCATGTTCGCGGCGTTCGCGATGCTGTTGTACGGCGACAGCCGCCAGCAGGACATCGTCATCGGCAGCGGCATCGCCAACCGGCAGCGGGCCGAGCTGGAGAACCTGCTCGGCATGATGATCAACACCGTTCTGCTGCGGGTGGACCTGTCCGGGGACCCGGCCTTCCCGGAGCTGCTGGAGCGGGTCCGTGACACCTGCCTGGAGGCGTACGCGCACCAGGACATGCCGTTCGAGAAGCTCGTCCAGCACCTGCGACCGGCGCGGAGCCTGAGCCACACACCGTTGTTCCAGGTGATGTTCAGCTTCCTCGACACGCCGATGCCGAGACTGCGGCTGCCCGACGTGCGCCTGGAGGTGCTGAACGCGCACAACCGCTCGGCCAAGTTCGACCTGAACGCGGTGATCATCCCGCATGCCGAGGACCGCTTCCAGGACGCGGGCTCCGGGCCGCGTGAGGAGACGATCACGGTGTTGCTGGAGTACAGCACGGATCTGTTCGACGCGGCGACCGTGCGCGGGATGCTGGATCGCTACCTCACGCTGCTGCGGGCGGTCGTCGCGCGGCCGGGGATGTCGGTGGCGGAGCTGGTGACGGGTGACGGGGTGCTCCTGTGAACGACTCGCTTCCCGCGTTGTTCGCGGAGGTGTGCGCGCGGCAGCCGTACCGGATCGCGGTTGTCTGCGGCGCGGAGCGCCTGACCTACGCGGAGCTGGACGCCGCGGCCCGGGGGCTCGCCGCCGAGCTCGTGCGCCGGGGTGTGCGGCGCGGGGAGCTGGTGGGGCTGCGGGTGAGCCGGTCGGCCGACGTTCCGGTGGCGGTGCTCGGGATCATGCTGGCGGGCGCGGCGTATGTGCCGCTCGATCCGCGGTATCCGGCCGAGCGGCTGCGGCTCATGGTGGACGAATCCGGGATTCGGCACACGGTGGGCGGCGACGTGCCGGTCTGGGGCCACGAGCCGGCACCGGCGGACGGGCTGCCCGCGCTCACCCCCGGCGATCTCGCCTACGTGATCTACACCTCCGGCTCCACCGGGCGGCCGAAGGGCTGCGTGCTCACCCACGCGAACGTGCTGAGCCTGCTCGACGCCGCGCTGCCGCTGTTCGACGTCGGGGCCGACGACCGGTGGACGCTGTTCCACTCGATCAACTTCGACTTCTCGGTGTGGGAGCTGTGGGGGGCGCTGGCCACGGGCGCGACCCTGGTGATCGTGGACGCCGAGACCTCCGTGGACCCGGTGGAGTTCCTGGAGCTGCTCATCCGGGAGGGGGTGAGCGTGCTCAACCAGGTGCCGCCGGTGTTCCGCGTGCTGGTGGAGACGCACGCCGACGCGGGACGGCCGCCGCTGCCGCTGCGCTATGTGATCTTCGGCGGGGACGCCGTGGACCTGGACGTCACCGCCGCCTTCCTGGACGCGCTGCCCGAGGACGGCAGGCCGGTCGTGGTCAACATGTACGGGATCACCGAGACCACCGTGCACGTCACCTTCAAGGAGCTCGACCAGACGGCGTTGCGGGGCCCCGACCGCTCGCCGATCGGCCGTCCGCTCCCGCATCTGGACGTCGTGCTCCGCGACGCGTACGGCGCGGCGGTGCCGGACGGCGAGGCCGGCGAGATGTGGGTGTCCGGCGGCGGGGTCGGCGCGGGTTACCTGGGCCGTGACGACCTGACGGCCGAGCGGTTCGTCGTCGCGGACGGCGTTCGCTGGTACCGGTCGGGGGATCTGGCCCGCCGTACAGGTGACGGCGAGTTGCAGTACCTCGGGCGGGCCGACCGGCAGGTGAAGCTGCGCGGGCTGCGCGTCGAGCTCGGGGAGATCGAGACGGTGTTGCGCGGGTGCACGGGGGTCCGGGACGCGGTGGTGCGGTTGGTCGCCGATCGCACGCTCGGGGATCTCCTGATCGCCTATGTGGTCGCGGGCGACGGCTATGACGCCGAGCTGGTGCGGGACGAGTGCGGGACGGTGTTGCCCGCCTACATGGTGCCCGCCCGGTACGAGACCCTGCCGGCGATTCCGCTGTCCACCACCGGCAAGGTCGACCGGGCTGCCCTGCCATACCCCTAAGGGCGCTTCATCGCGACGATGCGCAGCTCGGCGGTGTAACGGGCGCCGCGGGCGTCGCGCAGCCACAGGCGGTCGATGTCCGGCAGCATCTCCGAGATCGTGACCGTGCCGGTCCCGGTTTCGGCGCTACGGCGGATGGACTTGCCGAGCAGGTTCACCAGCGACAGGCTCCTGAAGTCCACGGCCATCGGCTTGCGCTCGGTCGGCACCCGGACGAAGCCGCGTTCCGGCAGGCCATGCTGAGCGCGCCAGCGTCGTCCCTGCACGTAACGCCGCCGCTCGTCCTTGACGAAGGCCCAGGCCACGTCGGCGGCCGGGAACGTCCACGCCTCGCGGTTGACGACCAGCCGGTCGATGGTGATGCGCGGGCTGTGCGCCGCGCCGCCGAACGGCTTGAACGCGTCGACGACCAGCGAGCTGAACAGGTCGCCCGCGGCCTCCGTGAACGTGTGCTCGCGGCCGTGCCCGGAGCGATGCCGCACGACGAGGTCGTCCCCGCGCCGCTCCACCACCAGGTCCAGCACGGAGACCAGCGGAGACTCCGGTGGCGGCTCGAACGACTCGGCGCCGATGCACAGGTAGGTGTAGCCGGACAGCATCATCTCGTCGGCGCGCGACATCCGCGTGGTGGCCAGCGGCGAGTCGGCGCGCGGGACGACCACCACGCGCTCGTCCAGGCCGCTGGCGACGGCGGCCTCGTGCAGGCGGCGCGGGTCCGGGTGCTGGTTGACGAATACCTTGTTCTCCAGCGTGTTGGCCGAGCAGTGCAGCTCGCCGAGCACGAAGTCCACGTCGCCGCGGGCCAGCGCGTCCTCGTCGGCGGTGAGGAGCATGAGGTCCGGCGAGAACCAGTGCGCGGCGCTCCAGCGCGGCACGCCCGTGGCGAACTCGGCCGCCACCCGGCCGGCGAGCTCCCCGGCGGTGAACCGGAGCTCCCGCGTCGAGCCGAACTCCTCCGGCGGCAGCTCGATCACCCGCCGCCAGCGCCGCCGGAACTCCTCCACGACCTCGTCCACGATCTCCGACCCCGGCGTCAGCGTGAGCCTGCCCAGCTCCGGCATGACCGAGGTCAGCAGTTGCAGCAGCGGCATCGTGGCAGAGCCCGTGCGGGCCGTCTCGCGGTCGAACGACTCGCGCGCCCGCGCCTCGTAGCGCTCGGCGACGGCATCGGTCAGCCACCTCGCGCTGTCCAGCACCAGTCCGAGCGGCGCGGCCAGCGCGTCGGTCACCCTCCGTCCCAGCCGCACGTCGAGGTCGCGGACGGTGTCCTCATAGACGAGGGTACGGCCGGCGTACACGCCACCGGAGCGGCGGGTGGCCTGCCGGCCGGTGATCCGCTCGAACGTCTCGGCCAGCTCACCCTGCGCCGCCATGAGCCGCTCCGCGTCGCCCGCCGCGGCCGACACGGCGTCACGCGCGCCGACCAGCTCGTCCAGCGAGGACCGGGCGCGGGCGCGTACTGCGGCGTCGGCGATCAGGTCGATGCGCTCGGCCAGCTCCCGCTCGGGCCAGGTGACCAGCTTGCCGTTCAGGTCGACGCGCACCGCGCCGAGCTCGCACAGCCGTAGCAGGACGGCGACGATCGCCGGATCCGGCGGGTCGCCCGCGAGGTCGCGCACGGTGCGGCGGCCGTCGCAGCGTCCGAGGACACGCAGCTCGGCGGCCCGCAGCGGGACCGGCTTGCGGAACGGCAGCCGCAGCACCCCTCCGGTGAGCGTCGCCGCCGCGTCCGTCGTGGGACGCAGCCAGGGCCACACCTCGGGACGTGCCGCGAGCGTCTCCGCCACGGCGTCGATGGCCCAGCCCTCGAAGTAGGCGGTGCGCCGGGACAGCAGCCCGGACCCCGGAGTCATTTCCAGGCCGGTGTCATCCGCGCCGATCCGGGCCCAGCCGAGCGGGCCGAAGAAGCCGACGGTGTCGTTCTTGAGGGAGTAGCGCTGCAGGTATGTCGTGATGGTGAGCTCGTGGCGGCGGCCCTCGCGGTGCGAGCGAGGCTCACCGGCGGCCACCTTGTCCAGGCAGACGCGGACGACCTGCGGGTTCTGCCAGGCCACCGCCTCGCGGAACAGGGGATCGGTGGACGCCCGGCGCATGACGGCGGTCAGCCGGTCGGTGGCGGCGGCCCAGACCTTCTCCCACTGCTGCTGGGTGGCCGGAGCGCGCTCATCCAGGTGGTCCGCCGCGGCGGCCAGCTCGGCGTCGCACAGCTCGGCGAACCACGCGGCCGGGAACCCCGTGCTGCGCAGCGCGCATTCGCGCCACAGCATCCAGCCTGTCGCGCCGAGCGGCGTGTGGTGCTCGGTTTCCTGGGTCATCGTCCTCAAGCTCCCGGTCCTGCCGACTCGATCTCGTTCAGCAGCGCTTCGAGGTCGTCGGCGCCGTACAGCTCTCCCTGAGCGCGGACGATCAACTGGGCCAGGCTCTCCACCGTCGGCGAGCCGAAGACGTCCCGCAGCGACAGCTCGATGCCGAACGTGTCACGGATGCGCGAGGCGAGCTGGGTGGCCAGCAACGAGAAGCCGCTCAGCTCGAAGAACGTGTCGTGGACGCCGACCCGCTCCACGTTGAGCAGCTCTTCGAAGATCGCGACGAGACGGTGTTCGATCGGCGTGCTCGGCGGCGCATAGTCGTCGACCGGGTCGCCGTCGTCGTCGGGGACGGGGAGCGCGTCGAGGTCGTAGTCGCCGTCGCGGGTGCGGGGCAGCTCATCCAGGACGAACAGGTGCTCGGGCATCAAGGCGTCGGACAGCACCGTGAGGAGGTACTGGCGGATCTTGACGGTGCCGAGCGCCGGGTCGGGGCCGGTGAGGTAGCAGGCCAGCACGATCCTGCCGTCCGCCGCGACATGCTCGGTCACCAGCGCGTCCCGGATGTCCGGGCCGTCGCGCAGCGCGGCCAGCGTCTCGACGGGATCGGCGTCCGCCCGGCCGATGAACTCCAGCGTGCCGTCGATCCAGCGGCGGGCCAGGTCGCCGAAGTGCTGGGAGCCGGAGCAGAGCTCGGCCACCTCGCCCACGGCGGCGAGCTGATCGCCGGAGTGGCGCAGCTCGGCCCGGTCGTCGGCCGGACCGCCGCTCAGCGGCACCCGCACGCCTGCGTTCTGCGGCTGCCAGTCGGCCGGGACCGGATAGACGGCGACCGGCCGCCCGTCGCGGCCCACCCGGTAGACGCCGACACCCCGGCATCCGGGAGACAGGCGGCGCAGCGCCACCAGGTCGTGGGAGATCAGGTCGCCGGAGTTCTCCACGAACGCGTGGCGGAGCGCCGGGAGCGTCTCGCGGGCAGCGTCCAGACCGCGCAGGATCGCCGGGGTCAGGTAGGCGACCGTGACCGCGTGTTCCCGCAGCAGGGACAGGTCGCCGCGCTCCGGCAGCAGCAGCGCCGCTCCGGCGCCGAACGCGCTGGACATCGCCGACACCAGGTGACCGGGCAGGGCCGACAACACCGCGAACCGGTCATCCTCCTCCAGCCCGAACCTCCGCACCGCCCAGTCAGCCTCCGGCCGCTCGGGATCCGGCCCCTCCGTGGCTCCGGTCACCCTTTCGCCGTCGTTGCCGGATATTTCGGCGAAGATCGGGCTCAGATCGACATCCACTTCGCTCCCCGGGAGCACGTCCACCACCGTGGAAACCCCGAGATACCGTGCCGCGACCGGCCCCGCCTCCTCGATCACGGAGAAGGTCACGCCCGCCTTCCCGCATCCGAGGACCGCCGCCACGAAGGCCGCCGAGGCTCGCCGTACCACCCCGAAGTGCTCCATCTGCGACGCCGCACGCTCCGACACCACGCGAGCCACCCGATCGGCCGCGCGGCTGATCCAGCGGTAGCTCCGCTCGCCGTCCCGGTCGATCACCGCGACCCGATCCCGCCCCTGCGCGAACCAGTCCACCGCCAGATGCGGCGCCACGGCAGGCCAGTCACCGGCGGCCGTCTTGTCGGCCGCGTCCGGCGGGTAGTCCAGCAACCCCCGGCCGGGATCCTCCACCACGGCGTGCAGGAACACCCGCAGCTGCTCCATCAACACCCGCATCATCGCCGACCGGTACCGCTCGGCGTTGAACTCGAGGTGGATCTGCAGCGCCTCCCCGACCTCCTGCGCGCTGATCATGAGATCGAACTTGCTGTCCAGCGCGGGCATCTCCATCGGCTCGACCGCGACGCCGGTGATCTCCTCCGCCACCGGACTCCCGATCACGTTGAGCAGCACCTGGAACAGCGGCGTCCGGCCCGGGTCCCGTGGCACCCGCAGCTCCTTCACCAGCACGTCGAACGGCGCGTCGGAGTGCGCGTACCCGTCCAGCGCGACCTGGCGCACCCGGGTCAGCAGGTCCGCGAACGTCGGCTCGCCCGACAGGTCCACCCGGAACGGCAGCGTGTTGACGAAGAACCCGATCAACCGATCGGTGCCCTCGTCCGTACGCCCGGCGACCGGCACGCCGATCACCACGTCCCGCTGCCCGGACCAGCGGCCCAGCGTGGTGGCCAGGCTCGCCAGCAGCACCATGAACGGCGTCACACCGTGCTTGCGGCACAACTCGTGCAGCTCACCGGTCTCCTGCGGCGACAGATCGAACCGCAGCCGCTCACCCCGCGCTCCCCTGGCCGGCGAGAACCGGCGCGCCAGCGGCAACGCCAGCGGCGGTGGCGCGTCGGCCAGATGCTCGCGCCAGTAGCCCACCTCTCGCTGGAGCGCCTCGCCCGCCAGCGCCGCCCGCTGCCACACCGCGTAGTCCCGGTACTGGATCGGCAGCTCGGCCAGCTCCGCCCGCTCCACGTCGCCGCCGGCCTCGTACAACGCCGACAACTCACGCACGAACAGCCCGACCGACCAGGCGTCGGAGACGATGTGGTGCATCGTGACGGCCAGCACGTGCTCGGTGTCGCTCAGCCTGACCAGCAGGCACCGGAACAACGGCCCCCGCGCCAGGTCGAACGGAGTGGTCGCCTGCTCGTCCGCCAGCCGGCGCGCCTCGTCGAGATCGGCGCCGTCGACGACCTCCAGCCTCCAGTCGGCACCGAGATCGTCCACCACCTGGACCGGCCGCCCGTCCACGGTCGGAAAGCGGGTACGCAACGTCTCGTGCCGGACCAGGATCGCGCGGATGCTCGCCTCCATCGCCGCCACGTCGAGCGGCCCCACCAGCCGCCGCCGCCCGTGCACGTTGTAGGCGGTACCCGGCCGGAGCTGGTTCTCCAGCCACAACCGCTCCTGGTCGAACGACAACACGGGCTCGGCCTCAGCCGTACGCGGCTCGACGGCGGAACCCTCCGACGACGAGCGCGCGGCCACCACCGCCGCCAGCCCGGCCACGGTGGGGGCGGCGAAGAACTCCTTCACCGAGACCCGCACACCCAGGATCTTCCTGATCCGCGCCACCACCTTGGGCGCCAGCAGCGAGTGCCCGCCCAGCTCGAAGAAGTCGTCGAACACGCTCAGGTGCGGAGAGCCGAGGATGTCGCGCCAGATATCCGCGACAACCTCCTCATAGGGGGTACGCGGGGCCATGCGCCGGCTCGGAGCCCAGGAAGGGTGTGCCATAGCCGAACCGTACGTGTCGCCCCCGGGCGTCCGGATGTCACACAAAAGGGGGATCGCAGCAGCCCGGCCCGTCCGGGCGCTACCCCCGGATCACGTGCTCCGGGCCGGGCAGCGCCGCCGACTCGGGGCTGCGCAGATATCCCATGACGAGATCGGCCAACCCGGCCCGCCGCGCCTGCCCGCGCGGGTTGGGGGCGGGCTCGCCCCTGACGAGGAGCTCGGCCTGCCTCCCGGCACGGCTCGCGCTCACGACCGCGGCCCCGGCTGCCATCGGCCCGGCCGGTTCGGTGGACCCGGTGAGGACGTAATGGCCGGCCAGTAACTCCTCGATGTCGCCGCTCACCTGCACCTGCCCGTCGTTCAGCATGACCAGCCAGTCACAGGTCTCCTCGATGTCGGCGACCACGTGCGAGGACAGCAGCACGGTCAGCTCCCGCTCGGCCACCTCCGCCATGATCGAGCGCATCACATCGTGCCTGGCGAGGGGGTCGAGGTTGGCCAGCGGTTCGTCCAGCACGAGAAGGTCGGGCCGCCGGGCCATCGCCAGCGTGATCGCC
Organism: Nonomuraea sp. NPDC051941; assembly: GCF_044593615.1. Classification (NCBI taxonomy): domain Bacteria; kingdom Bacillati; phylum Actinomycetota; class Actinomycetes; order Streptosporangiales; family Streptosporangiaceae; genus Nonomuraea; species Nonomuraea sp. NPDC051941. Next base: position 88,113 of record NZ_JBIUCF010000046.1, on the reverse strand, counting down.
ACCTGCGCCCGCTGCCCGCCCGACAGGACGCCCACCTTCCGATCCAGAGGCACACCCAGCCGGCCGAGCCGGTCACGGGCGGCGCCGTCGTCGAAGCGGGAGTTCACCCGGCGGCCGAAGGCGAGCATCTCGGCGGCGGTGAACCTCTCGGTCAGCGGCCTGTCCTGGGCCACGAACGCCACCTCGCCGTGCACCACGACGCTGCCGCACGTGGGCTTGAGCATGCCGACGGCGGCGTGCATGAGCGTGGTCTTGCCCGCGCCGTTCGGTCCTACGAGCGCGGCCACGCGCCCGGCCGGGATGGACAACGAGCAGTCACGCAACGCCCAGGAGCGGCGGTACCGCACACCCAGCCCGTTCGTCTCCAGCGCCGGCCTCACGCCGCCCCTTCCTTCGCGCCCTTCCCGGGGCCGCCCTTCTGGGAGTCCGCGAGGACAACGGTGACCAGCGCCCTCAGGTCCTCCTGGTCGAGCCCGGCCTCGCGCGCCTCGCGTACCCACCTCTCCAGGTCGCGCCGCAATCGGGTGTGCGCGACGAGCGTCGCGCCCGTGACACTCTGCAGCACGAATGTCCCCATGCCCGGCCGCCCTTCGACCAGCCCGTCCCGCTCCAGCTCGCGGTAGGCCTTGAGCACGGTGTTGGGGTTGATGGCCAGGCTCTCGACCACCTCGCGGGCGGTGGGCAGCTGGTCTCCCGGCCGCAGCGTGCCGAGCCTGAGAGCCTGCTTGACCTGGTGCACGAGCTGGAGGTAGGTCGACACTCCCGAGCCGCGGTCGAGATGGAACTCGATCACCGCAACACCCTTTCTCTATTCGAATAGTGAAAGAGTGTTGCAGGGGATCACCTGTTGTCAACTCCGAGCCGCGTCATGGGGTGAAGCGGTAGCCCATGCCCGGCTCGGTGATCAGGTGGACCGGGTGGGCGGGGTCGCGTTCGAACTTCTTGCGCAACTGGGCCATGTACTGGCGCAGGTAGTGGGTCTCCTTGACGTGCTTGCTGCCCCACACCTCGGTCAGCAGGTAGCGCTGGGGGATGAGCTTGCCGGGGTTGCGCAGCAGGATCTCCAGGATGTGCCATTCGGTGGGGGTGAGCCGCTGGCCACCCGAGATGGTCTTGCCGACGAGGTCGACCGTGTGGTCGCCGATCTGGATGCTGGCCAGCTCGGCCTCGTGGATGGCGGCGCGGCGGGAGACGGCCCGGATGCGGGCCAGGAACTCCTCGATGCTGAACGGTTTCGTCACGTAGTCGTCGGCGCCGGCGTCCAGAGCGTCGATCTTGTCCTGGTTCCCGGCCCGGCCGGACAGCACCACGATCGGGATGCGGGTCCAGCCGCGCAGGCCGTGGATGACGTCGACGCCGTCGATGTCGGGCAGGCCGAGGTCGAGCACGACGAGGTCGGGATGCCATTCGGCGGCTTCGCGCAGCGCGGAGGAGCCGTTCTCGGCGACGGCGACCTCGTACTGGCGGGCGGCCAGGTTGATGCGCAGGGCCCGCAGGATCTGCGGTTCGTCGTCGACGACGAGGATCTTGGTCATACTGTCACCGCCTGGGATGAGATGGGCATCTGGACGGTCATGGTGAGACCTCCCCCTGGTGTCTCTTCCGGTATGAGCGTGCCGCCCATGGCCTCGGTCAGGCCGCGGGAGAGCGCGAGCCCGAGGCCGACGCCCGTGCCGTTGTCGCGGTCGCCGAGCCGCTGGAACGGCTGGAAGACCCGGTCGCGGGCCTCGGGCGGGATGCCGGGGCCGCGGTCGATGACGCGGATCTCCACCTGCTCGTCGTGCCAGCTGGCGGTGATGAGCACCTTCCGGCCGGCGGGGCTGTAGCGGACGGCGTTGGTCATCAGGTTGACCAGGACGCGCTCCAGCAGGGCGGGGTCGGCGACGATCTCGGGGAGTTCGATGGAGATGTCGCCCTCGACGCGGTCGCGCAGCGATCCGAGGTCGTCGATCGCCCGCGGCACGACCTCTTCCAGGGCGACCGGCTGGAGTGACAGGCCGAGCACTCCGGCCTGCAGGCGGCTCATGTCGAGCAGGTTCTCCACCAGCCGGTCGAGCCGGCCCAGTGATTCATGGGCGGTGTCGAGCAGTTCGTCGCGGTCCTGGGGAGACCAGTCGATGTCGGCGCTGCGCAGGCTGTCGACGGAGGCCTTGGCGGCGGCCAGCGGGGTGCGCAGGTCGTGGCTGACGGCGGCCAGCAGGGCGGTGCGCATCTTGTCGGCCTCGGCCAGGGGCTTGGCCTGCCCGGCCTCCTCCTCCAGGCGTTCCTGCCGCAGCGCGACGGCGGCTTCGGCGGCGAACGCCTCCAGCACCCGCCGGTCGCTGGCGTCCAGCAGCCGGCCGCGGGCGGCGAGCACGAGCCGGTCGTTGATCTGCACGTCCGTGTCGGCCGCGCCAGGGTTGGTGCACGGGGTCTGGCCGGTGGTGGCGATGATGCGCCAGGCGGCGGGCTCGGACTGGTCGTCCGGGGTGGGCTCGCCGAGGCGTTCGAGCAGGGTGACCGAGTCCAGCCCGAACGTCTCGCGCAGGCGGCCGAGCAGCGACGGCAGCGCCGCCTCGCCGCGCAGCACGTGCCCGGCCAGCGTGGACAGCGCCTCGGCGTCCGCGCTCGCGCGGGCGGCCTGTCTGGTACGGCGGGCGGCGAGGTCCACGATCGAGCTGACCGCCGCCGCGACCAGCACGAACACGACCAGCGCGAACAGGTTCTCCGGATCGTTGATGGTGAACTCGCCGATCGGCGGCGTGAAGAACCAGTTGAGCAGCAGCGATCCCCCGACGGCCGCGGTGACGGCCGGCCACATGCCACCGGCCAGCGCGACCCCGACGGTCAGGCAGAGGAAGAACAGGATCTCGCTGGGCAGCGACAGCACGTCCCTGAACGGCGCGAGCAGGGCCGTGAGCAGCGGCATCCCGGCCACCGCCAGTGCCCAGCCGGTCAGGCGGCGCTTCCTGGTCAACGCGGCCCGCGAGCGTTCGGGACGCCTGCGCCCCTGCTTGACCTCCTCGTGGGTGATCATGTGGACGTCGATGGAGCCGGACAGGGCCGTGGTCTCCACGCCGACGCCCCGGGAGAAGATCTGCGCGAAGCGGCCTCTCCGCGACGCTCCGAGGACGAGCTGGGTGGCGTTGACGCCGCGGGCGAAGTCGAGCAGCGCCTGGGGGATGTCGTCGCCGACGACCTGGTGGTAGGTGCCGCCCATGCTCTCGACCAGCGTGCGCTGGCGGGCCAGGTTGGCCGGGTCGCCGCCGGCCAGTCCGTCGGCGCTGGTGACGTGGACGGCCAGCAGGTCGGCGCCCTTGGTGCGGGCGGCGACGCGGGCCGCCCGGCGTACCAGCGTGTCGCCTTCCGGGCCGCCGGTCAGTGCGACCACGACGCGTTCCCGGGTGTCCCAGGTGGTGGCGATGCCGTGCTCGGCGCGGTAGCGGTCGAGCTGGTCATCGACCTTTCCCGCGACCCAGAGAAGGGCGAGCTCACGGAGGGCCGTGAGGTTGCCGACGCGGAAGTAGTTCGACAGGGCGGCGTCGACCTTCTCGGGCATGTACACGTTGCCGTGGGCCATGCGGCGGCGCAGCGCCTCCGGCGACATGTCGACCAGCTCGACCTGGTCGGCGCGGCGCACCACCTCGTCGGGGACGGTCTCGCGCTGCGGGATTCCGGTGATCTCCTGGACGACGTCGTTGACGGACTCCAGGTGCTGGATGTTCACCGTGGAGATGACGTCGATCCCGGCGTCCAGGATGTCGTCGATGTCCTGCCAGCGCTTGACGTTCCTGGAGCCGGGCACGTTGGTGTGGGCCAGCTCGTCGATCAGCGCGATCTTCGGCTTGCGCTCGATGACGGCGTCCACGTCCAGCTCGGTGAAGGTGGCCCCGCGATAGACCAGCGTCCTGCGCGGGATCACCTCCATGCCCTCCAGGAGGGCCGCGGTGCGGGCGCGGCCGTGGGTCTCGACGAAGCCCACGACCACGTCCCGGTCGCGTTCCAGTCCGCGGCGGCCCTCGCAGAGCATCGCATAGGTCTTGCCGACCCCGGGCGCCGCGCCCAGGTAGACCCTCAGCCGCCCTCTCATGTCACCCCCTGTCGAGTGCGAGGTTGAGTTCGAGCACGTTGACGGCGGGTTCGCCCATGAAGCCGAGCGCCCGGCCCGTCGTGTTCTCGTTGATCAGCGTCTTGACCTTGTCCAGGGCCAGACCGCGTTCCTTGGCCACGCGAGGCGCTTGGAGCTCGGCGTAGGCGGCGGAGATGTGCGGGTCGAGGCCGGAGCCGCTCGCCGTGACGGCGTCGGCGGGCACGGCGGGCGTGCCCGCGTTCCCCCGGATCGGGACGGTGCGGCCGGCGGCGTAGTCCTCGCCGGGCTTGGCGCACTCCACCTTCAGCCCCTGGTATTCCGCGATGAAGGGGGTGGCGGGGCAGGCCTGGTTGATGCTGACGGCCCGGTCGGGGAAGACCTTGAGGACCGCGCCGACCCCGTCGGGGGTGCAGTACGGGCGGGCGCCGCTGACGCCCTCCAGCTCGCCGACCGCCTTGGAGCGGGTGCACACCCGGGTCAGCAGCGACTGCTTGCCCTCGTCCGGGTTGCCTTCCTCGTCCTTGGCGCCGGGCACCGGCAGCACGTCGACGACGTCCTCGGGACCGAGGTTGCTGGCGCCGGTCGAGGTCGGGTCGTAGCCGTCGCCGGCGGCCGACGGGCGGGACTGGAAGTACTTCTTGACCGCCTTGCCGTCGGCGTCGGTGAAGGACTGGCCGATGATCGCGCTGCCCACGTCCTTGCCGCCGGCCCGCACGATCGAGCCGTTGGCCTTGCCGTTGAACAGCGCCTGCGCGATCCCGGTCGTGGCCAGCGGATAGATCAGGCCGAGCAGCACGGTCAGGACGGCCACGGCCCTGATCGCGGCCAGATGCCGGCGCAGCCAGCTGGGTAGACGGTCCATTACGACATCCCCGGAAGAAACTGGATGAACAGGTCGATGATCTTGATGCCGACGAACGGCGCGACGATGCCGCCCAGGCCGTAGACGTACAGGTTGCGCGAGAGCAGCTTGGAGGCGCTGGAGGGCCGGTACCGGACGCCGCGCAGCGCCAGCGGGATCAGCGCGATGATGACCAGGGCGTTGAACACGACCGCGGACAGGATCGCCGACTGCGGGCTGGCCAGGCGCATGACGTTCAGGGCGTCCAGGCCCGGGTAGACCGCCGCGAACATGGCCGGGATGATCGCGAAGTACTTCGCGATGTCGTTGGCGATGGAGAACGTGGTCAGCGCGCCGCGGGTGATGAGCAGCTGCTTGCCGATCTCGACGATCTCGATCAGCTTGGTCGGGTTGGAGTCGAGGTCCACCATGTTCCCGGCCTCCTTGGCGGCCGAGGTGCCGGTGTTCATCGCCACGCCGACGTCCGACTGGGCCAGGGCGGGGGCGTCGTTGGTGCCGTCGCCGGTCATCGCGACCAGGCGGCCGCCCTGCTGCTCCTTCCTGATCAGGGCGAGCTTGTCCTCGGGGGTGGCCTCGGCCAGGAAGTCGTCCACGCCGGCCTCGTCCGCGATGGCTTTGGCGGTCAGCGGGTTGTCGCCGGTGATCATGACGGTGCGGATGCCCATGCGGCGCATCTCGTCGAAGCGTTCGCGCATGCCCTGCTTGACCACGTCCTTGAGGTGGATGACCCCGAGCACGCGGCCCTTCTCCGCGACGACCAGCGGGGTGCCGCCGGAGCCGGAGATGCCGTCCACGATGTGCCCGACCTCGTCGGTGGGGTGGCCGCCCCGGTCGCGGACCCACTTCATCACCGCCGTCGCCGCGCCCTTGCGGACCTGCCGATCGCCCAGGTTGACCCCGGACATGCGGGTCTGGGCGGTGAACTGCACCCACTCGGCGCCGTGGATCTCCCGCTCGCGCAGGCCGTAGCGCTGCTTGGCGAAGACCACGATCGAGCGGCCCTCGGGGGTCTCGTCGGCCAGGCTGGACAGCTGCGCGGCCTCCGCGAGCTCGGCCTCGGTGACGCCGTTCACGGGGACGAACTCCGACGCCTGCCGGTTGCCCAGGGTGATCGTGCCGGTCTTGTCCAGCAGCAGCGTGGACACGTCCCCGGCGGCCTCGACCGCGCGGCCGGACATGGCCAGGACGTTGCGCTGGACGAGGCGGTCCATGCCCGCGATGCCGATCGCGGACAGCAGCGCGCCGATCGTGGTCGGGATCAGGCACACCAGCAGCGAGACCAGCACCACGCCGGTGACGCCGTCGGCGTTCAGCGCGAGCGAGTCCGGCACGCCCGGGTTGGTGAGCTTGGAGTAGATGGCCAGCGGCTGCATGGTGACGGTGGCCACCAGGAAGATGATCGTCAGCGCGGCGAGCAGGATGTTGAGGGCGATCTCGTTCGGCGTCTTCTGCCGGTTCGCCCCCTCGACCAGGGCGATCATGCGGTCGATGAAGCTCTCGCCGGGCTTCTGGGTGATCTGCACGACGATCCGGTCGGACAGCACCTTGGTGCCGCCGGTGACCGCCGAGCGGTCGCCGCCGGACTCGCGGATCACCGGGGCGGACTCGCCGGTGATGGCCGACTCGTCCACCGACGCGATGCCCTCGACCACGTCGCCGTCGCCGGGGATGGTCTCCCCGGCCTCGACGATCACGAAGTCGCCCTGCCGCAGCTCGGGCGCGCCGACCACGTCCCAGTCCGTGGAGGTGCGGCTCTTGAGGCGGCGGGCCCGGGTGTCGGTCTTGGCCTTGCGCAACGTGGCCGCCTGCGCCTTGCCGCGCCCCTCGGCGACGGCTTCGGCCAGGTTGGCGAAGACGGCGGTCAGCCAGAGCCAGACCACGATGGCCCAGGCGAAGAACGACGGGTCGAGGATCGCCAGCACGGTGGTGAACGCGGCGCCGACCTCGACGATGAGCATCACCGGGTTGCGCCACAGCGTGGCCGGGTTGAGCTTCTTCAGCGCGTCCGGCAGCGACCTCAGCAGCTGTTTCGGATCGAGCAGACCGCCGCCCACGCGGCCGTTCCGCTCCGCTGTCTTGAGCGCGGGGGATGACATGTCAGGACAGTCCTTCTGCGATGGGGCCGAGCGCGAGCGCCGGGAGGAAGGTGAGGGCGACCAGGATGATCGTCACGCCGACGACCATGCCGACGAACTGCGGCCGGTGCGTCGGCAGCGTGCCGGCGCTCTCGGGGACCGGCGACTGCGCGGCCAGCGATCCGGCCAGCGCCAGCACCAGGATGATCGGCAGGAACCGGCCGAAGGCCATGCACAGGCCGAGCGCCACGTCGTACCAGGGTGTGTTGACGGTGATCCCGGCGAAGGCGGAGCCGTTGTTGTTGGAGGCGCTGGTGAACGCGTACAGCACTTCGGACAGGCCGTGCGGGCCCGAGTTCAGCATGCTCGCCCGCTGCTCGGCCGAGCCCATCGCGAACGCCGTGCCGACCAGCACCAGCACCGGCGTGACCAGGAAGTACAGGGAGGCCAGCTTGATCTCGCGCGAGCTGATCTTCTTGCCCAGGTATTCGGGGGTGCGGCCGACCATCAGCCCGGCCACGAACACCGTGATCACGGCCAGGATCAGCATGCCGTACAGGCCGGAGCCGACCCCGCCGGGCGCGACCTCGCCCAGCATCATGTTGAACAGCGTCATCATGCCGCCGAACGGCGTATAGGAGTCGTGGAAGGAGTTGACCGCGCCGGTGCTGGTCAGCGTGGTGGCGGCGGCGAAGGTGGCGGAGTCGGAGACGCCGAAGCGGACCTCCTTGCCCTCCATCGCCGCCCCGACGGCCTGCGGCACGGTCGCGTGGCCGCCCAGCTCGAAGACGTTGGTGAGCAGCACGCTGGCCAGCGCGATCACGCCCATCACGGCGAGGATCGCGTACCCCTGCCTGACCTGCCCGACCAGCTTGCCGAAGGTGCGGGTCAACGAGAACGGGATCACCAGGATCAGGAAGATCTCCAGCCAGTTCGTCCAGGTGGTGGCGTTCTCGAACGGGTGGGCTGAGTTGGCGTTGTAGAAGCCGCCGCCGTTGGTGCCCAGCTCCTTGATGACCTCCTGCGAGGCGACCGGACCGCCGGTGATCGGCTGGGTGCCGCCGGTCAGCGTGGTGATCTCGTGCGGGCCGGCGAAATTCTGGATCAGCCCGCCGGCCACCAGCACCAGAGCGCCGACGAAGGCGATCGGCAGCAGGATCCGGAGCGAACCGCGGACCAGGTCCACCCAGAAGTTGCCGATCGTGTCGGAGGTGCGCCGGGCGAACCCGCGCACCAGGGCGATGGCCACGGCCATGCCCACCGACGCCGACACGAAGTTCTGCACGGCCAGCGCGGCCATCTGGGTCAGGTGGCCCATCGTGGACTCGCCGGAGTAGGCCTGCCAGTTGGTGTTGGTGACGAAGCTGATCGCCGTGTTCCAGGCGATGTGGTCGGTGACCGGCTTCATCCCGACGCTGAGCGGCAGCTTGTCCTGCAGCCGCTGGATCGCGTACACGAACAGGATCGAGACCAGCGAGAACGCCAGCAGGCTGCGGGCGTAGACACCCCAGCTCTGCTCGGCGTCCGCGCGCACCCCGAGCAGCCGGTAGATCACGCGCTCGACGGCGTTGTGCTTGGCGCTCGTGTAGATCCGGTGCATGTAGTCGCCGAACGGCTTGTGCACCAGGGCCAGAGCGGCGATCAGGGAGACGATGAAGATCATCCCTGCGACGGTCGTGCTCATCAGAAACGCTCCGGGAACAGCAGGGCCACGACCATGAAGATCACCAAACCGGCGACCACGATCAGGCCGGCGGCGTTGACGGCACTCACAGCCGCTCCACCGCCTTCACCACGAGCCCGAAGATCACGAAGATCGCGATCGTCAGGGCGACGAAGATGACGTCAGCCATCCCCACTCCTCAATCTGGACATGTTGGTTGGGCCGCGCCCATCTCGGGCGGCGCCAAGGCCAGCAAACCCTGAGATTTGGGGCGTTTTTCCTTTCTTGACGGGTTCCATACGGCCGGAGCCTGATTTTTGACGGCATCCCTACGCGCCGCTTCGAGCGCCGTCTTCTTGGCGCGTCAGGGTCTCGTGGACGTTCGTCATCGAAGTGTCCAGGACCTGTCACGACTGGCCGCGTCCGCGCTCAGGGGAGGAGTAGTGCCTTGAAGACCCTTGGAGGAGGTTCATGGTGCGAGATGGGCCGCCCGATGTGAGATATGCCGGGATCGAGCAGTTGCATCATCCGCGTCCCATGTCCTGGGGCGGACGCCCTACCCCCGTGCGAGAGCGGCTTCTGAGCGGAACATGGAAACCCTGTCGAGGTCCGGGCCGGTTGGCCCGGTAGGCCGATCGCAAGTGGAGCGGAAACCTCCAGCAGGACAGGATGCCCAAGAAGCGGATGCCGGTCACCGAAAGGCAGCGGGACCCGAGGCAACGAGCCGCTACTCCAAGCGGTCGTCTCGGGTACCGGCCGAATACCGGCCCCTGCGGATACGCAACATCCTGTTCTAGGATCGCTCGCGACTGGCGTCGGCCAGGGCGGGGCGTGGGGAACGGTGCCGTGCTCGGGATGTCATGCCTACGGTCGCGGCCACGTCGGCCGCGACCGTAGGTGAAGATCGGACGAACTACTTACCGGTGACCAGGGGCAGCGACACCGAGGTGCCGGCCAGGTCGACGGTGACCTTCGCCCCGGTGCCGGGTTCGACGTCCGCCCCGGTGCCGTTGCCGGACACGTCTTTGTTGAAGTCGTCGTTGGTTCCGGTCAGCACCAGGCCCAGCCGGTGCCCGGCCTTGAACTCGTAGTCCTGCGGCAGCATCTTCCAGGCGATCTGGTACGGCTTGCCCAGCGTGAGCGGTGTCGAGCGGCTGAGCGACTCGTGGTTCTGCGCGTCCAGGATTCCGCGGGTGACCACGTTGAAGCCGGAGGTCTCCAGGTTGTCGCCGGCCTTGAGGTAGCAGCCGTCGTCCTGGGCCGTGCTCTGGCCGACGCAGGATTCGCCGCCGATGAACGTGAGGCCTTGCGCGGCCGTCAGGCTGTTCTCGAGGTAGTCGATGCGGGTGTCGGTGCCGTAGTCGACGAGCAGGACGCCCAGGTTGGCGGTCGGCTTGTCCAGCTTGAGGCGCAGGCTCACCGACGGCGTTCCGGACAGCCGCATCGCGTTCTGCAGCGGCGGGGTCAGGTAGGCCAGCCGGTTGGAGTTGGTGGTGGCGGGGTTGTCGGCCATCGCGACCTCGGTCTGGGCGGTGTCGAGGTAGCTGCCCGTGCCGGTCGAGGGCTTGGCGCCCAGGGAGCCGTCCTGCTGCGGCCTGAAGGTCACCTTCTGCGCCGGTGCCGGCCAGTCGGCCTGGGTGATCCACCGGTCCGGGCCGAGCTGCACATCGACGCGCGGCTGCCGCATGATGTCGTTGGCCACGCCCATCAGTTCGTGGTCGAACCACTGGTGCAGGGTGTCGACCCACACCTCGCGGCGGGCCCAGAACGGCTCGAGATGCCCGTACTGCGTCACCCACATCTTGCGCTGGACGTTGGAGGGCAGCAGGGCCCACCACTCGGGGATCTGGTTGCTCACCACGTTGCGGTCCTGCATGCCCATCACCGCGAAGACGCTGGCCCGGATGTTGCGCGCCTTGGAGATCGACCCGTTGCGGTAGTTGCGCTCGTGCCAGTAGGCGTTGTAGTTGCCGGTGGCGTCGTCGGAGTCTTCGAGCATCTTCTGACGTACCGCCGCGCACTTCTCGAGCGGATCCTTGTCGACCCGCTCGGCCTGCCACGCCGCCGCACCCTTGAACCAGGTCAGGACGCCGTTGATGCGCGAGTTCTCATACCCGCTGGTGTAGCCGGCGATGTTCACGATCGTCGCCAGCCCTTCCGCGCCGGTGCCGGCGACGGCGGCGCCGAGCGCTCCCTCATAGGAGTGGCCGATCATCCCGGTACGTCCGGTGGTCCAGGTGGCCTTGACCGGAGCACCCTGGTCGTCGAAGGCGTCCGCCCGGCCGTTCAGCCAGTCGACGACCGCCTTGCCGCCCAGCGCCGTAGGAGGCCGGGCAGCCCTCCGACAGCCTGGTGCCGATCATGTCGACGGACACGAACGCGTACCCGCGGGGCACGAAGTAGTTGTCGTACCACATCGGGAACTTCGTCACGTTCCCGTTCGCGTCGTAGGTCTTGTGTTCGACCTCGTAGCCGACGCCAGGGTCGTCGTAATACGGGGTTTCCTGCATGACCACGGGGACCTTGAGCCCGGAACCGGACTCCTTCGGCCGGATGATGTCCACCCGGACCAGGTCCTTCTTGCCGTCGCCGTCACTGTCGACCTGCGACTGCACCCGGACGTGCTCACGGATGGCGTCGGCGTAGGAGAAGACTGGCTGCGTCACCCCGCCGGAGACTTTGATCTTCGGCTCCGCCGTCGCGGACGCGGCGGGAGCACCGGCGACCACGAGCGCGGTCGCGAGGGTGACTGCGGCGAGAGACCTTCGCCGTCGCGAGGGTAACATGTGTATCCCTTCTAGGGTCGGTTGCTGTCATGGGTGAAGCCATCGCCGGCGCCATGTGGCGTTTCCGCTTGTCAGTGCGGGTGTGCCGGCCAGATCAGCGGGATCAGCGTCGGCTAGCGGAGCACGCGGAGGTGGCGGCGAGTGCGCCGCCGGACAGCGGCAGGCTCGTCGTGGCGCGGGCGAACGGTGAGGGTGCGACCGGCAGTGGCCTGGGTGCAACGCGAGCGCAGCGGGCAACCGGTGCAGAACGCGGCACAGTGGCGGGTTTGATCACGGCGCGGATGCCCGGCGCCCGCTGTGTCGGCCAGGGGGAGCGGGCCTGGCTTGGCACCTCTGGCGGGATCGGCCCCTGCCTGACACAGCGGTGGCTGCGCGGGTCGACATCCCGTCAAGCGGCGTCGAGGGCTTCGGTGATCTTGCGGGTCATGTCCGCCACGGTGGGGCTGGGCTGTCCCTGGTGGGGGCGGGCGGATGCTTCGATGGCGACGAGGACGGTGCGGCGGAAGTTGTCGGCCTCTGCCGGGTCCTGCTTGTTGAGCAGGCTCACGGCTGCCGTCAGAGCCGGCAGCACCTGGTCGGCGATTGCGGCTACCGACTTGCTGTCCAGCTTCATGTCCTTTGGGTACTCGGCGAGCACGTGCCCGACCAGGCCGGTTGCGGAGGCCAGGGCGATGGAGCCTTCGGTGGCGGCCTTGTGGGGCTTGCCGGCGGCATCGGCGGCGGACATCAGCGTGACGGCGCCGTAGGCGGCGGTGCGCAGGGTGAGCTTGTCCTGGTCGGTAAGGGTGATGGACATGGTGGTGTGCTCCTTTGATTCTGTTCTGAAGTTCAATCGAACGGACGGATGGTGGAATGCGGTCCTGGTGGTGCCCGGGGTGTCTCCATTGCTGAGGCCGGTCGCCCGAGGGGAATCGCAACCCTCGGGCGGCCCGGCCTCAGGTAGACAGGGCCAAGCCCGACCCCGCGCGGAGACGTCGACGGTTCGGCCGCCAGGGCCGACCGGTTGGGTGCCGTGGGTTGCAGGCAGGCGTACCGGGCGCGGGCTTGGTGTCAGTTGTCGATGGCCTGGTAGAGCGTGGTCCAGAAGTCGTGCATCAGCTGCATCGAATTCGAGGCGGACGCGCCGACCTGGGTGAGCAGGATGCCGGTGAGCTGGTTGGCCGGGTCGGCGTAGGTGGAGGTGCCGCTTCCGCCGTCCCAGCCGAACTGGCCGATGGGCGCGTAGTCGCCGCGGTAGGTGCGCACCGCCATCCCGAAACCCCAGCCGCCGTGCTGCCCCTGGCCGAAGGACACATGGACGTTGTCGACGGCCATGGCGTGCCGGGCGGCCTGCTGCTCGGGCGTGAGGCGGTTGGTGGTCATCAACTCGACGGCGGGCCGCGACAGGATCCGCTCGCTGCCGTGCCTGCCTCCGTTCAGCAGCATCCGGAAGTAGGCGTGGTAGTCGTCGGCGGTGGAGACCAGCCCGCCGCCGCCACCCTGGAAGGCAGGCGGCTGGCTCCACCGTCCCCCCGCGGGCTCGTCCCACACGTGGAACTCTCCGGTCTGCGGGTCGGGGGCATACAGGGTCGGCAGCCGGTCGATCTTGTCGGTGGGCACGTGGAAGCCGGTGTCCTTCATCCCCAGCGGCTCGAAGATGCGTTCACGCAGGAACGTCTCGAACGACTGGCCCGTGACCCTGGCCACCAGCACGGCGAGGACATCGTGGCTGATCTGGTACTGCCAGCGCTCTCCGGGCTGGTACATCAGCGGCAGCGTGCCCAGGCGGCGCATCCACTCGTCCGGCTCGGGCATCGGCTCCGGCAGATTGGGCGTGAGTCCCTGCTCGAAGACCGCGCCCATGATCGGGGTGCCCAGCGACGTCATGTCCATGCCGAGCCCGAACGTGGAGGTCAGCAAATCGCGCACGGTGATCGGCCGCCGCGCCGGCACGGTGTCCTCGAGCGGACTGTCGATCCGCTTCAGCACCTGCCGGTCGGCGAGCTCAGGCAGCCACTCCTGGACCGGGTCGTCCAGCCGCAGCCGGCACTCGTCCAGCAGGACCATCGCCGCCGCCATCGCCACCGGCTTGGAGGTGGAGGCCATCCGGAAGATCGTGTCCCGGCGCATCGGCGCGCCGCCGTCCTGGCGCATCGTCCCGATCGTTTCGACGTGCGTCTCCTCGCCCCGGCTGACCAGGGCGACGAGCCCGGGAATCTTCCCGGAATCGACATGCCGGGCCAGCACCTCATGCAGTCTGTACAGCCCGCTCTTGGAGAAGCCGCTGTTGCTGTGTCCCATCATGTATCTCCTTGCCTAAAGTGTTCGATCTTGCGAGACCCGTCCCGGCGTGGCGCTTATGGGCTTCCATGAGCGACGCACGAGGGTCGGTGTGGCCCGGTTCGTAGCCTCGGAGGCCGCGATCGCTGAACCGTTCATGGCGTCCACCTTCGCCGACCGCTCTGATGCCGGGCCGTTGTCGTCCTGACGCCGCCGCTGACACGACACCGCATGGTCGACGGCGAGCGCGATGATGGTCATGCCTGGCTGCACCAGCGGTCGAGGGCGGCGTGGGCGGGCTGCCACTGGGTGTCGTAGGCGGTGCGGACGGACTCCGGCAGGGTGGCGAGCATTCTCGCGGTGGTCTGCGGGTCGGCATTCTCCAGCAGCCACGGCAGCAGCCGGGGTGCGTCGGCTCGAACGCGCCCACCTCGCCGCCCGCGGCATCACCCACGTCCTGCGCGTCGGCATGCTCCCAATCAACGTCCAAGACCTGCGCCCCTACTGGGACACCTTCCGCACCCGCCACCCGCAGTGGAAGCTGCAGATCCAGCACGCCTCCTTCGTCGATCCGTTCGCCGGGTTGCGCCGTGGCGACCTCGACATGCTGGTCTGCTGGCTGCCGGTCGAAGAACCTGACCTGACGGTGGGCCCGGTCCTGTTCGCCGAACCGCGGGTGGTGGCCGTGGCCACCGACCACGAACTCACCCGACTCACCACGGTTTCGCTGGACATGGTCGCCGACTTCCAGCACGCGAACCCCCCAACGTGGACGGACAACTGGGCGGACGGCTACGTCCCGTCCCACACCCGCTCGGGGCGGCGGATCGAACGCGGCCCGTTGGTACACAACACGGAGGAGGCTCTCACCCTGGCCAGCACCGGGGACCTCGTCAGCCTCTTCCCCGCCCACATGAGGCGCTATTGGAGCCGGCCCGACATCGCCTACCTGTCCGTCACTGACATCGACGCCCTGCCGTACGCACTGGTGTGGCGTAGCGAGACCGAGAACGACCCTATCCGGGCCTTCGCCCGAGTCGCCGCCGACATCGGCACCCTTGCCATCTGAGCCGCACATCCTGGGCACGTCGCCTTGGTCGCGCATGCTGACAAGATCCCCGTCCCGCCTGGGTGGCACTACCGCTGGCGGGGACCCGCGCAGACGTACGCGACAACAGCCCACTATCACGTACATCAGCGATCAAAGCCGCCCGCCGACCAGGCGATCCGTCTCCGACGACGCTGGGCGACATGGGCACGTTATCCGGTACATCGGCTCGGCAGCCGGTTCCGGGTCCGGCTGCCCGCTCGTTCCCGGCATCGCCGGGCGGTGGGCGGCATGAGCGCGCCCTGGCGTTCTCGACGTAGCCGATGGCAGCCTGGGGCGAGGCCCGCACACCGACGCCGTGGCCATCGGGCCACGGGAGGCCGTGGTGATCCAGATCTGGCTGACCGGGCGGTCTCCATGACGGACTGCTTGTCGATCAGGATTGGCGGGTGCTGTCGTCAGCGTTCGCTTTGACGACCAAGGAAGCCCGCCGATTTCCGTGGGTGGGCTTGACCTTGCCCCAGGGGCAGGGTTCGACGATGTTTCGCATGAACAGCAACGCACTGCACATCGTCGAGGCCCAGATTCGCGAGCAGGCCGCCGCCTACTGCGAGTCCAACAACGTCCCCGGGTTCGTCGCCGGCGTCTACCACGCCGGCGAGCAGATCGTCGTCGCCCACGGCACCGCGAACATCGCCACCGGCGCACCGATGCTCGAAGACACCGGATTCCTCTTCGGCTCTGTCACCAAGGTCCTGACCGCCACGCTGGTCCTGCGGCAGGTCGAGCGTGGACTGCTGGACCTCGACACGCCGGTGGTGAAGTACCTTCCCGAATTCGCCCTGGCCGCACCGGGCGCGGCGGACAAGATCCTGGTCCGGCATCTGATCTCACACACCAACGGCATCGATGCGGACCTGTTCTTCCCCGATGCCAAGGGCCGCGACGCCCTGAAGACCTACGTCAACGGCCTCGCGAGCAATTGCGGCACCCTGTTCGAACCGGGCGAGCAGCTCAGCTACTCCAACGGCGGCATGATCGTCGCGGGCCGCCTGCTGGAAGTGGTGACCGGCATGCCCTTCCCCGATCTGCTCGAGCGCGATATCTACGCACCCGTCGGCATGAAGGACTCCAGCACCTCAGCTGAGCAGGCCATCCTGCGTAGCACGGCGATCGGCCATTTCCTGGACCCCGAGACCATGGCGGCCAAGCCCACAGGCATGTTCATGCTGCCCGACACCTGGGGGCCGGCCGGCGGCACGCCGATCGGCACCGTCGCCGACCTGCTCGCCTTCGGACGCACCCACCTCGCGGACGGGGTGTCCCCATCCGGTACGCGCGTCCTGTCGGCCGAGTCGACCGCGCTGATGCGGCAGGTCTCGCACGACATGGCGACCCCGAACGTCCCGCCGATGGGCATGGGCTGGGTGCTGTACCCGTTCGGCGACACGACCGTCCTGGCCATGTCGGGAGCGTCGCCCGGCGGCGTGTCCATCCTGTGCGTCGTTCCCGAACACGACCTGGTCTTCACCGCCTTCGGCAATGCCTCGGGGGCGATCATGCTCATGGACCAGATCCTGCAGCGGCTCCTGAGCGAACATCTCGGCGTCCAGATCCCCACTCTGGTCCGCGAAGTGGAGCAGGACGTCGACCTCACCCCATACGTGGGCACCTACCGCTCCAATCAGCTCCGCATCGACGTCAGCATCGTCGAAGGCCAGCTCGAGGAGCGGACGACCTACGAACCGGCGGACGAATCGCAAAAGCAGATCTTCACCGAGTTCGCCGGCGGCATGACCTCCGCCCCGCCGCGGCGCTACGTACCGATCCGGCCCGGCCTTTTCGCGCCCGCCGGATACCCGCTGGAGACGTTCGACGGATACCTGCGACTGCTACTCGTCTCCTACCACGACGTCCGCGACGGCCAAGCACGCTTCCGCAACGGCGGCGGCCGCCTGACCCGACGGGCCTGACCGCCGAGTGGAAGGATGTCCAGCATGCTCACGATTGGCCAGCTCGCGGACTACGCCGGAGTGACCATCAAGGCCATCCGCCACTATCACGAGCGCGGCCTGCTCCCCGAGCCCGGCCGCGACTCGTCCGGCTACCGCCGCTACACCGCCCAAGGTGCCATCGACCTCGTCAAGATCAGGACTCTGGCCAATGCGGGCGTGCCACTCGCCCGCATCAAAGACCTTCTTGACGCCGACCCGGACGCGCTCACGGCGGCCATCGCCGAGATCGACCACGACCTCCAAGACCGCATGGCGCAGCTGCGGCGGAGCCGCGATCAACTCGCCCAGTTGCGCGGCGGCGACCGGCTTTTCGTTTCCCCCGAAGTCGCCGACTATCTCGACGATCTGCGCGAACTCGGCGTCAGCGAGCGCCAGAGACGCCTGGAACGCGACGGCTGGATCCTCATGCAAACAGCCTCACCCGAGGATGCCTCCCGGTGGATCGCCGAAAAGCGCGAGGTGATGGCCGATCCCGAGTTCCGCGCCCTCTACCTCGAACATGACGCCGCCTACGAGTGGCCGCCGAGTGACCCCCGCCTCCCCGCCCTCGCGGACCGTACCCGGAACTGGTTCACCAATTACCACAGCCGATCGGAGACCGGTCCCGTCCACAACCCGGCCATCGCCCGGTTGGCGGCGCAATCCCAGCCCGGAGCCTCATCCCCAGCTTGGGACCGCCTGGCCCAACTCACGAAAGGCTAGCCTCGATTCTGCGCTGCTCGGCTGGGAGTGCCTGATCTCCGGTGAGTCCGATCTCCGTCCGACCGGCCGAGTGTGATGGTTCGGTGGGCAGGATCTCGATGTTGGAGATGCGTCCGCCGGTCGCGCCAGCACCAACCCGGCCAACACGTCGGGCCTGCGCAGATCCGGATGGCCGTTCCGCGGCTGGCACGCAGCGGACCGCGTCAGCTGCTGATGGCCCAGGCCGTACCCGCGGCGCTCATGGTGATCGCCGGCCTGCTGTGCGGGCTCGGCCGCTGGATGGCCAGAAGGGCGGTCAGGGACTTCGATGGACGGTCGCGCGACTATGCCGGCAACGGTTGATCACTTCCATACATGTCTGATTAACAAGCCTACAGGCTTACTGATTTATACGTTTTCTTGACGCTATCTCCTCGTCAATCGCTCTTCCGCCCCATGTAGTGTCCAATGCGTCTTTACGGGGCTTTGACGAGGAGTGACCGGTATGGTGCTGGCGAAACGGCCGGCCGCTACGGAAGGGACTGCGCGTTCCTGGCTGTTGGAGGGACTGCAGACCGACCGGAGGCAGATCGAGCACGGTCCTCACGCGAAGCACTCGTGGTGGCGGGTGATGTGCCTGACCGGTGTGGACTACTTCTCCACGCTGGGCTACCAGCCGGGCATCGCGGCGCTGGCGGCCGGGCTGCTCTCGCCGCTGGCCACGTTGTTCCTGGTGGCGCTGACACTGCTGGGGGCGCTGCCGGTCTACCGCCGGGTCGCGGCGGAGAGCCCGTACGGGCAGGGCTCGATCGCGATGCTGGAGAAGCTGGCGCCGCAGTGGTGGGGCAAGCTGTTCGTGCTGGCCCTGCTGGGCTTCGCGGCGACCGACTTCGTGATCACGATGACGCTGTCGGCGGCGGACGCGACCGCGCACATCATGGAGAACCCGTTCGTGCCCGACTTCCTGGCCGGGCAGCGGGTCATCGTCACGCTGGTGCTGCTCGCCCTGCTCGGCGGGGTGTTCCTGATGGGTTTCACCGAGGCGATCGGCATCGCCGTGGTGCTCGTCTTCGTCTACCTGGCCCTGAACGCGGTCGTGGTCGCGACGGCCATCGTGCACGTGCTGGAGGCGCCGCAGGTCGTGGTGGACTGGCAGCGCGCGCTGAGCCTGGACTTCAGCAGCCCGCTGGTCATGATCGGGCTGTCGCTGCTGGTGATGCCGAAACTGGCGCTGGGCATGTCCGGCTTCGAGACCGGTGTCGCGGTGATGCCGGTGGTCAAGGGCGACATGGAGCAACGGGTGAAGGGCACCCGCAGGTTGCTGACCACCGCGGCGTTGATCATGAGCGTCTTCCTGGTCTTCTCCAGCTTCGTCACCACCGTGCTCATCCCGCACCAGGAGTTCGAAGAGGGCGGCAAGGCGAACGGCCGGGCGCTGGCCTACCTGGCGCACGAATATCTGGGCGACTGGTTCGGCACCGCCTATGACATCTCCACGATCGCGATCCTGTGGTTCGCCGGGGCCTCGGCGATGGCCGGGCTGATCAACCTGGTGCCGCGCTACCTTCCGCGCTATGGCATGGCGCCGGAGTGGACGGGCGCGGTCCGGCCGCTGGTGCTGGTGTTCTCCGCGATCGGGTTCGGTATCACGATCATCTTCGACGCCGACGTGGACGCCCAGGGCGGCGCGTACGCCACCGGCGTGCTCGTGCTCATGCTGTCGGCGGCGGTGGCGGTGACGCTGTCGGCGTGGAAGAAGCGCGAGCAGGTGGCGACCGCCGGGTTCGCGCTGATCTCGGCCGTGCTGGGCTACACGCTGGTGGACAACGTCATCGAGCGGCCGGACGGCGTGAAGATCGCCTCGTTCTTCATCGCGGCGATCGTCATCACCTCGTTGATCTCCCGCGCCACCCGCTCCACCGAGCTGCGGGTCACCGAGGTACATCTGGATTCGCTGGCCGAGCAGTTCGTCAACGACGCGTGCGGCGAGATCCACGTGATCGCCAACGAGCCGAACGCGCGGGACCAGGCCGAGTACACGGACAAGCTGCGCGAGACGTGGGCCACTCATCGGCTGCGCAGCTCGGAGCCGGTGCTGTTCGTGGAGGTGTCGGTGCCGGACGCCTCGGAGTTCGAGACCGAGCTGCACGTCAAGGGCGAGGAGCGGTACGGCCGCAAGATCCTGACCATCGAGAGCTCGGCCGTGCCCAACACGCTGGCGGCGCTACTGCTCTACCTGCGCGAACGGACCGGGGGAGTGCCGCACATCTACTTCCACTGGACCGAGGGCAACCCGGTCGTGTCGATGCTGCGGTACCTGGTCTTCGGCGGCGGGGACGTCCCGCCGCTGACCCGGGAGGTCCTGCGGCAGGCCGAGCCGGACCCGGAGCGCAGGCCGCGCGTCCACGTCGGCTGACCAGCCTCGTAGGTTTCACGTAAGTATTGCGGCGTTTCGCATCTTAAATGCGTATATATGGACGCCCCTGGGAGTGCATCGGGACCAGCATGAGGACGAAACCCTCATTCAGGAGCATTCTCCATGTCCATCGTGAAATCGCCCGCTGCTGCCAAGGAGCCTGCCGATACCGGCGAACGGCATCGCCTGTCCGTCGTCGGCGGTCTGGCCGCGCTGTCCCTGGACGCGATGGCGTCGGTGGCGTACGGGCCCGAGGCGATCGTGCTGGTGCTCGCCCTCGCGGGCGGCGCCGGGCTCGGCTTCACCATCCCGGTCACGCTGACCATCGCGGGCCTGCTGGCCGTGCTCACCCTCTCCTACCGGCAGGTCATCGCCGCCTTCCCCGACGGCGGCGGCGCCTACGGGGTGGCCAGGACGTACCTCGGCCGCCGGGCCAGCCTGGTGGCGGGGGCCTCCCTGGTCATCGACTACGTGCTCAACGTCGCCGTCTCGGTCGCCGCCGGGGTGGCCGCGCTCACCTCGGCCTTCCCCGAGCTGCTGCCGTACACGGTGTGGTTGTGCCTGGCCGTGCTGGCTGTCGTGACGGCGGTCAACCTGCGCGGGATCGCGCACAGCGCCCGCGCGTTCATCGCCCCGACCGTGATCTACGTGGGCGCGATCCTGCTCGTCGTCGTGGCCGGGCTCATCCGCCGCGAACCCGCCGTGGACGTCTCCCACCAGGTGAGCGGCCTGCAGACGGTGGGGGTGCTGCTGTTGCTGAAGGCGTTCGCGAACGGCTGCGCGTCGCTGACCGGCGTGGAGGCCATCGCCAACGCCGTGCCGTCCTTCAGGAAGCCCCGCGTACGGCGGGCGCAGCGGGCCGAGGTCGCCTTGGGCGCCCTGCTGGCGGTCATGTTGCTGGGCATCGCCGCGCTGATCGAGAAGTTCGCCATCGCCCCGGCGGACGGGGTGACCGTGCTCGCCCAGGTCACGCGGGCCTCGCTCGGGGATGGGCCGCTGTTCTACGTGGTGCAGTTCGCCACCGTGGTGCTGCTGGCGCTGGCCGCGAACACCTCCTTCGGCGGCCTGCCGGTGCTGGCCGAGCTGCTGGCCCGCGACAACAACCTGCCGCACTTCTTCGCCCTGCGCGCCGACCGCCAGGTGCACCGCTACGGCATCGCGTTCCTGACCGTCACCAGCGCCCTGCTGCTGATCGTGGCGGGCGGCGAGATGAATCTGCTGGTGCCGCTGTTCGCGATCGGGGTGTTCGTCGGGTTCACGCTGTCGCAGGCCGGCATGGTCCGGCACTGGGTGGGCGAGCGGCCCGCCGGGTGGCGGTGGCGGGCCGGGCTGAACGGGTTCGGCGCGCTGCTGACCTTCGTGGCCGCGATCGTGGTGACGGGCTCGAAGTTCGGTGAGGGCGGCTGGTTGATCGTGGTGGCGCTGCCGCTGATGGTGGCCGGCATGGAGTGGGTCAACCGCTCGTACGCGCGGATCGGCGGGCGGCTGGAGCTGGGCAGGACGCCGTCGCCGCCGAGGCCACGCCGTTCGCTGGTGGTGGTGCCGGTGCACGCGGTCACCCGGCTGACCCGCGACGCCCTGTCGGCGGCGCTGTCGCTGGGGGACCGGGTGGTGGCCGTCAACGTCACCCACCCCGAGGACGAGCGGCAGGCGCGGGCGTTCGTCGACGACTGGGACCGCTGGGACCCGGGCGTGGAGCTGGTGCAGCTCTTCGACGCCCACCGGCGGCTCGACGAACCGCTGCTCACCTACCTGGCCGAGGTGCCCGAGCCGCACGTGTTCGTGCTCATCGCCGAGGTCGAGCCGGAGCACGCCTGGCAGCGGATGCTGCAGAACCAGCGCGGCGCGGTGCTGGCCAGGGCGCTGCGGCGGCGTACCGACGCGGTGGTGTGCCGGATGAGGTTCCGCGTCTCATGAGGCCCACGGGGGAGTGGGCGTGGGCGGGACGGGGCCATCGGGCGCACGGTGTGACGGCGCTGGTCGCGCTCCTGGCCGGCTGTCTCGCCGGGCTGCTGGCGGCCGGGTCGCTCGTACGCGAGATCGACGCCTACCGGGCCACGCACCGGCAGGTCGTCGCGCGGATCGTCGAGGAGCGGGCCATCGTGTCGCACGTGGTCTGGGACGGCGGGCGGCACAGCGGCTGGGCCCGCGGGCCGCTGGACCGGGTCTCGGACACGACCGCCCGGATCTGGCTGGACGCCCGTGGCCGCCTGGCGCCGCGGCCTCTCGGTGCGGTCGAGGTCGTCTTCGGCGCCTTCATCGCCGCCGTGCCCGCCGGGGCGTTGGGGTGGCTGGTCGTGGGGGCGCTGCTCCCGTGGTGGGCCGCTCGTCGGGCCGTCCTGCGGGTGGATCGGGAGTGGCGCGAGTACGGCTCGTCAGGGCCGTAGCACCGGTTCGGTTGGGCTTGTCATGGTCGGAGCAGGGCGCGTACCCGGTCGATGGTCGCGGCGGCGCGCTCCAGGTTCGCCTGGAGCGCGCCGGTGGCGTGCCGGAGCTGGTCGGCGATGACCTGCTGGTCGGTGACGAGCCCGTTGTCGCCCAGGAACTCCTCGGTTCTCTTGCGCTGTTCGGCTTCGGCATGCTCCCTGGCCTGGTGGATCAGGCCGAGGATGGTCTCGGCCAGCCGCGCCGACTCCATGCGCATGGCGCGTGGGTCAAGTCGCAGGTCCGTGACGCCTGACGCGCTGCTGTACTCGACGCTCACCCAGCCGTCCCGCGATTCCGCGCAGGCCGTCGAGGCACTGTCCGGCAGGCGGCTCAGCCGGCCGAAGAAGCGGTCGGCGTCGGCCGCCAGCCGCTCGGGGTCCAGGCCGAGCTCCCGTTCGAAGTCCATCATCCCTCCCAGGGGAACGTGTAGGAGCCGTCGGCCGCCTGTTCCGGCACGTACCGGCCGGTCACCGTCTGGCTGCCCGTCGAGATGTCGTTGACCGCCTTGGCGCCCGCCAGCTGGGCCAGGCCCTGCGGAGGGCTCGCCCATGGGCCCTTGCCCGGGACGCGGCCGGTGAGGCCGTGGGCGGTCAGGTCGCGTTCGACCCGGTTGGCCGTGCCCCAGATGAACATGGGGCCCTGGGCGAAAGTCGCCGCCGCCAGATCGTTCAGGCCGCTGTGGTCGCCGCGGGCGGACTCGATGCCCACGTCCACTGTCACGACCGCGCTGAGTGCGGCGGCGCATCCGTGCAGCAACGCGTTCAGCAGTGACTCCACCGCGCGGTAGCCCTCGAAGAGCTTGATCAGGCACTGCGTGGCCAGGACCCTCGCTCCTGCCAGGCTGAGCGGCGTGACGGCCGCGGTCAGCACCCACGCCGCCACCGCGGCCATCGCCATCGCGACCAGGAACTGGAAGAGGACGAAAGCCGCCAGCGCGGCCCCGGCCGTGTACAGGGTGAGGGCCGTGACCACCGCCCGGATCTCGATGCCGCGCAGGTCGGCCAGATAGGCGTCCATGCGGCGCTGGAAGGCCCGGCCGTCCTCGCTGCGCCAGCTCGTCGAGGCCACCTCGGCGACGAGAGCATCGACGCCGAGCCGCGCGGCCACCACGTCGTCATGCACCGCCAGCCAGGTCTCCGCCCCGTCGAAGAAGCTCTGCGGCTTGTACTGGTGGATGTACATCTTGCCGACGAACGGCCACCCGGCCGGTACGCCCAGTGCCGACAGCGTCAACGCCGCGCCCGTGCCCATCTCAAGGCTCCGCCGGGACAGGTCGGCGAGGTTCATCTCCATCTGATCGAACTCGCGTACTCCGCATCCTGCCAGTTCGTGAGGGACGCGGTCATGCCGTCCTGGATCCGTACCGTGTCCTCGGCCCGGTGCCGCAGCTCCGCGATGGTGAACGCCTCGACCTCGTTGTACGCGAGCGCCAGCGAGTACGTGAATGACGTGAAGGAGTCCTCCGCCACGGTGAGCGAGACGAGACGCGGCAGCGCGTTCTCGAGCGGCTTGGCGGCCTCGGGCAGGCGGGACCTGATCTCGCGGAGCCGGGCCCGCTCGATCTCCACCTCGTGCGGGTTGTCAGGAGTCCAGGGGCTGGGAATGGTCGGCATGGGTCGCTTTCGATGAGTCTTGTGGTCTTCCCAGCTTGTCCTGCGGAAACTCGGGAGCAGCCGGTTCTGACGCAACCTCTACGCGAACCTGGCGCACCACGTCGTGATCTTGACGTCCGATCTCACCGGGTCAACCGCCGTGCTCTCCGATCGTGGAAGGTCAAGGCCGTCGTGACACCGGCGGGCAGCTCGCCTCGCCCGCTCGAAACGCGGGCGTGCGCGCCCCGAGCCAGTCAAGGCCGTCAATGTCGCGTCAGTATTTGCGCGGTCAGCGTCAGAATTGCGTAGCGATCGAGGATTGACGCCAGCGCCGGTTCTAGCGTCTTCTGCGTACGACAGTTCGCTGGAAGGAAGCAGATGTCAGAGCCCCGATTGTGCGTCCCGGTCACGGTGGGAACGTGCGCCTTGACCCTTCGGTTGTTCCGCACGGCCTCGGGCAAGCGGACGGCGGTCGCGTTCTCCTCGCCGCTCAAGCTGGCCAAGGTGCTCGGAGCCGACCAGCGGTGGGTGCTGCTCACCGCCCCGGCGCTGCGTGGCATGATCGCCGACCTGGACGTCATCGGCATCGTCATCGATCCTGCGGGCACGATGACCAGGCCCGCGAAGCGGGTGGCCTGATGTGCCTCCTGCAGCAGGATCAGGCGGGGCAGGAGTCCGGCCCCGGCTTCCAGCAGGTCGCGGACGCCGAGGGGGCGCCGGGTGCTTCCCCTCAGGCGGCGGGGGGAGACCGTCCCCTTTGCTGAAGCGTCGGGGAACGGCCGTCAGGAGCGGCCGGTGCCGGCGGTGTCGATCGCGGCGCCTGCCTGGTCCGCCGGCGTGACCGCGACCAGCTGGGTCTGCAGGCAGCGCCGTCAAAGCCGCGTCAGAGTTTTCGCGATATGCGTCCAGATTGCGTAGAAATTTGCTGACTTATCCTGCGATGCCTTTAGCGTCCGAATTGAAGCATTTCTCGCAGGAGGAACCAGATGTCAGAGCCCCGATTGCTCGTCCCCGGCCCGCGTGAGCCCGCACGCTTCGACGAAGCCGCGGAGCCCTGGTCGGCCACCACCGGTTTCCAGCCGGTCGCCGCCACCGGAGGCGTGCCGCTCATGGACATCGTCGAGCGCTTCGGCACCCCCGCGTACGTGGTGGACGAGGCCGACGTGCGCCGGCGCTGCCGGGCCTTCCGCGCCGCCCTGCCGGACGCCGACATCCGGTACGCGGCCAAGGCGTTCCTGTGCCGGGCGATGGCCACCTGGATCCGGGAGGAGGGGCTCGGCCTGGACGTCTGCTCCGGCGGCGAGCTGGCCACCGCCCGATCCGTCGGCTTCCCCGCCGAGCGGATCGTCTTCCACGGCAACGCCAAGACCCCGCACGAGCTGGCCGAGGCGGTCCACTACGGGGTCGGTCGCATCGTC
Organism: Nonomuraea sp. NPDC051941; assembly: GCF_044593615.1. Classification (NCBI taxonomy): domain Bacteria; kingdom Bacillati; phylum Actinomycetota; class Actinomycetes; order Streptosporangiales; family Streptosporangiaceae; genus Nonomuraea; species Nonomuraea sp. NPDC051941. Next base: position 62,802 of record NZ_JBIUCF010000046.1, on the reverse strand, counting down.
GTCGACAACCTCGCCGAGGTCGCCCGGCTCGCGATGCTGGTCCCGCACGGGCATCGGCAGAAGGTGTTGCTGCGGGTCATTCCGGACATCGAGGCGGGCGCCTGTGCGGCGATCCGCACCGGTGGCGAGGGCCAGAAGTTCGGCCTGTCCATAGCCTCCGGGGACGCCGCCGCAGCCGTCGCCAGAGTGCTGCGCCAGCCGGAGCTGCGGCTGGCGGGCCTGCACTGCCACCTGGGCTCCCAGATCCACACGACCGAGCCGTACGAGCAGGCCGCCAGGGTCATGGTCGAGCAACTGGCCGCGATCCGCGACACGTGCGGGATCGTGCTGCCCGAGCTGGACCTGGGCGGCGGCATTGGCATCGCCTACCTGGAGTCCGAGCACGGCCTGACCCCCGACGAGTACGCCACGACGGTCACCAAGGCCGTGGTGGAGCGCAGCGCGGCGCTGAACCTACCGGTGCCCCGGCTGACCGTCGAGCCGGGCCGGGCGATCAGCGGCCCGGCCGGGCTTACTCTCTACCGCGTCATCGCCGTCAAGCGCACCCTCACCCGCACCTTCGTGGCCGTCGACGGCGGGATGAGTGACAACCCCCGCCCGTCCCTGTACGGCGCGCGCTACACGGCCCGCCTGATCGGCCGCCGCTCCGCCAAGGCAGCCCGCGAGGTCACCCTGGTCGGCCACCACTGTGAGGCGGGCGACGTCATAGCCGAAAGCGTGCCGCTGCCCTCGGACATCAGGCCCGGCGACGTCATCGCGGTCCCGGCCACGGGCGCCTACCACCACTCGATGGCCTCCACCTACAACCTCACCGGCCGCCCACCCGTCATCGCGGTCGCCGACGGCGCGGCGCGGGTGGTCGTGCGCCGGGAGGAGATCGACGACCTGCTGCGCCGGGACGTGGGACTGTGATGCGCATCCGGCCACGGCAGGGAGTCCGACCAGAGGGCCTCGTGCTCCTGGCTCTCATCGCGCTCGTCGCGCTCCTCACACTGATCTGGCCAGGGTCCTGACACCGCCTGCCACGCTTCCGGTCGGCAGGTCGGGGCCGCCGTGCGTACGGTCGCGACTACGCAGGCCGCGACCGTACGCTCATGTCGATCTTGCTCTTATTCAATGGGTGTGCCGTTGACCACCGGCAGTGAGATCGAGGTGCCGGCCAGGTCGACGGTGACCTTGGCCCCGGTGCCGGGTTCGACGTCGGTGCCGGTTCCGGTGCCGCTCTCGTCGAGGTTGAAGTCGTCATTGGCTCCGGTCAGGACCAGGCCCAGCCGGTGCCCGGCCTTGAATTCGTAGTCCTGCGGCAGCGTCTTCCAGGTGATCTGGTACGACTTGCCCGGCGTCAGCGGTGTCGAGCGGCTGAGCGACTTGTGGTTCTGGGCGTCCAGGATTCCGCGGGTGACCACGTTGAAGCCGGAGGTCGCCGTGTTGTCGCCGCCCCTGAGGTAGCAGCCGTCGTCATCGGCCGTGCTTTCGCCGACGCAGTCTTCGCCGCCGATGAACGTGAGGCCCTCCGCAGCCGTCGCGGAGCGTTCGCGGTAGTTGATGCGGGTGTCGGTGCCGTAGTCGACGAGCAGGACGCCCAGGTTGGCGGTCGGCTTGTCCAGCTTGAGGCGCAGGCTCGCCGACGGCGTTCCGGAGACCCTGATCGCGTTCTTCAGCGGCGGGGTCAGGTAGGCCAGCCGGTGGGGGTTGGCGGTGGCGGGGTCGGCGGCCATCGCGATCTCGGTCTGGGCGATGTCGACGTAGCCGGCGGTGCCGGTCGAGGGCGTGCGGCCCAGGGAGCCGTCCTGCTGCGGCCGCAGGGTCGTCGTCCGCGCCGTGGGTGCGGGCCAGTCGGCCTGGGTGATCCAGCGGTCCGGGCCGAGCTGCACGTCGACGCGCGGACGGCGCAGGATGTCGTTGGAGACGCCCATCAGTTCGTGGTCGAACCACTGGTTGAGGGTGGTGAGCCACACCTCGCGGCGGGCCCAGAACGGGTCGAGGTGCCCGTACTGCGTCACCCACGCCTTGCGCTGCACCGTGCGGGGCAGCTTGGTCCACCACTCCGAGAACTGGCTGCCCACCACGTTGCGGTCCTGCATGCCCATCACCGAGAAGACACTGGCGCGGACGTTGCGCACCTTGGAGATCGGGCCGGTCCGGTAGTTGCGTTCGTCCCAGTAGGCGTTGTAGTTGCCGGTCTCATCGTCGGATTCGGCGTCCATCCGCTTGCGCACCGCCTCGCACTTCTCCGCCGGATCCTTGTCGACCCGCTCGGACTGCCACCTCGCCCCGCCCTTGAACCAGGTGAGGGTGCCGTTGGCGTGCGAGTTCTCGTAGCCGCTGGTGTAGCCCGAGATGTTCACGATCGTCGCCAGCCCCTGCACGCCGGTGCCGGCGACGCCGACGCCGAGCGCTCCCTCGTACGAGTGGCCGATCATCCCGGTACGGCCGGTGGTCCAGGTGGCCTTGACCGGATCGCCCTGGTCGTCGTAGGCGGTCGCCCGGCCGTTCAGCCAGTCGACGACCGCCTTGCCGCCGAGCACGTCGGAGGCGCCGTAGGAGGTGGGGCAGCCGTCGGACAACCTGGTGCCGATCATGTCGACGGACACGAACGCGTACCCGCGCGGCACGAAGTAGTTGTCGTAATACATCGGGAACTTCGTCACGTTCCCGTCCGCGTCGTATTTCTTCTTCTCGATCTCGAAGCCGACGCCAGGGTCGTCGTAATACGGGCTTTCCTGCATGATCACCGGAACCTTGAGCCCGGAACCGGACTCCTTCGGCCGGATGATGTCCACCCGGACCAGGTCCTTCTTGCCGTCGCCGTCACTGTCGACCTGCGACTGCACCCGGACGTGCTCACGGATGGCGTCCTTGTAGGAGAAGACCGGCTGGGTGAGCCCACCGGAGACTTTGATCTTCGGCTCCGCCGTCGCGGAAGCGGCTGGAGCACCGGCGACCACGAGCGGGATCGCGAGTGCGACTGCGGCGAGGAACCCTCGCCGTCGGGAGTTTGACATGTGCTTTCCTACTGCTGTCGATGGGTTCGGCGGCGGCCGACGAAGCGCGCGGAGGCGGCGGCGTAGTGCGCTGACGGGCAGCAGCGAGCTTGCCGTGATGAGAGTGCGACCGGCTTTGGCCTTGGTGCGGCGCGAGCGCATCGGGCAGAACGCCTTGCGCTACGGGTTTCAGCCTGACGGCGCCGACAACGGGATCTGATGCCCAGTGGGGCAGGTCGCGGTGCTGTCAGCGGCGTCGAGGGCTGCGGTGATCTTGCGGATCAGGTCGGCCCCGGTAGGTCCGGGTGGTTGCTTCGACGGCGACGATGACAGTGTTGCGGAACGCGGTAGCGTTCTCGCCATCGGCCGGCGGTCACGCGTCCCAGGTGACCGGGAGGCTCTTGACGCCGTAGATGTCGGCGGTCTCCGGGCGCAGGGCGACCTCTTCGGCCGGTACGGCGAGGCGCAGGGTGGGGAAGCGGTTGACCAGTGCGGGGAGCGCGACGCGCAGCTCGACGCGGGCCAGCTGCTGGCCCAGGCACTGGTGGATGCCGTGGCTGAAGGCCAGGTGCCCGCCGTCCTGCCTGCGGATGTCGAGCACGTGGGGGTCGGTGAAGCGCTCGGGGTCGCGGTTGGCGGTGGCGTACGACAGGATGACCGTCGAGCCGCTCTTGATGGTCTGGCCGCCCAGCTCGACGTCCTCCAGCGCGACCCTGGCGAACTGCTTGGCGACACTCAGATACCGCAGCAGCTCCTCCACGGCCGGTTCGGCGAGCGCGGGGTCGGTGCGCAGCGCCGCCAGCTGGGCCGGGTTCTGCAGCAGCGCGAAGGTGCCCAGGGCCAGCATGTTGGCAGTGGTGTCGAAGCCGGCCGACAGCAGGATCAGGGCCATGCCCTGCAGTTCCTCGTCGGTCAGATCGCCGTCCATGAGGTCGCTGAGCACGTCGTCGGTGGGGTTGGCGCGCTTGGCGGCCACGAGCTGCGCGAGGTACTGCTGGGTGGCGGTGTAGGCGGCGATCAGTTCCTCGTCGCTGACCTCCCCGCCGAGGAACTTGTCGATGTTGTCCTGGAAGGAGCCCCGGTCCTCGTACGGCACGCCGAGCAGCTCGCAGATGATGATGGCGGGGATGGGCTTGGCGAAGGCGGTCACCAGGTCCGCCGACGGCCCGGCCTTCTCCATGGCGTCCAGATGTTCGGCGGTGATCTGCTCGACGCGTTCGGTGAGCAGGCGCATCCGCCGGACGGTGAACTTGCCGACCAGCGGTTTGCGGTAGCGGCTGTGCTGCGGGTCGTCCATGAGGAGGAACTCGCCGGGCGGCGCCGGGGGGACCTCGATGTCGCCGTACGCGCTGTAGTCGATCAGCGGGTGGTGGCGCATGAGCTCCTTGCGCGAGCTGAACCGCGGGTCCGCCAGGACCGAACGGGCCAGGTCGTAGCCGGTGACCAGCCAGCCCTCGTGCCCGTCGGGAAAGGGGAAGCGACTGATCGGGCCGTGCTCGCGCGCCTGGATCAGCTCCTTGGGCGGGTCGAAGGGGCAGCCGGGCTGACGCTCCGTCGGCATCGTGGGGAGGGTGTGGAGGGATTCAGTCATAACCGTTCCTTCGTTGCAATGAATGGGGGAAGTCAGGAGATCTTGCGGCGGTAGGCGTTCATGGCGAAGACGTACGCGACGGCGAGGATGCCGACACACCAGGCCAGGGCGACCCAGACGTCGGTGCCGACCGGCTGCTGGCTGAACAGGGCGCGGATGGCGTTGACGATGGAGGTCACCGGCTGGTGCTCGGCGAAGAAGCGCACCGGGCCGGGCATGGTGGCGGTGGGTACGAAGGCCGAGCTGAGGAAGGGCAGGAAGATGAGCGGGTAGGAGAACGCGCTCGCGCCTTCCATGGTCTTCGCGGTCAGGCCGGGGATGATGGCGATCCACGTCAGCGCCAGGGTGAACAGGATCAGGATGCCGGCGACCGCGAGCCATGCCTGCACTCCTGCCGCCGAGCGGAAGCCCATGAGCAGGGCGACGAGCACGACGACCGCGAGCGAGATCAGATTGGCGACCAGCGAGGTCAGCACGTGCGCCCACAGCACGGACGAGCGCGCGGTCGGCATGGACTGGAATCGCTCGAAGATGCCGCTCTTCATGTCCATGAAGAGCCGGAACGCGGTGTAGGCGACGCCCGAGGCGACCGTGATGAGCAGGATGCCGGGCAGTTGGTAGTTCACGTACGAGTCCGACCCGGTGTTGATCGCGCCGCCGAACACGTACACGAACATCAGCATCATGGCGATCGGCATGACCGCGGTGGTGATGATGGTGTCCGGGCTGCGCGTGATGTGGCGCAGGGACCGTCCCAGCAGGACGGTGGTGTCGCCGAAGAAGTGCTTGGTCATCGTGGTTCCCTTAGGTGTTGTTGGCGGCGACGAGGGAGAGGAAGACGTCCTCGAGGGTCGGCTGCTTTTCGATGTATTCGACCTTGGCGGGCGGGAGCAGCTGCTTGAGCTCGGCCAGGGTGCCGTTGACGATGATCTGGCCCTCGTGCAGGATCGCGATCCGGTCGGCGAGTTGTTCGGCCTCGTCCAGGTACTGCGTGGTCAGCAGCACCGTCGTACCCCGGCGGGCGAGTTCCTTGACGGCCTGCCACACCTCGATGCGCGCCTGGGGGTCGAGCCCGGTGGTCGGCTCGTCGAGGAAGATGACCGGCGGGTTCCCGATGAGGCTCATCGCGATGTCGAGGCGGCGGCGCATGCCCCCCGAATACGTCGCCACCTTCCGCGCGCCGGCGTCGGTCAGCGAGAAACGGGCGAGCAGGTCATCGGCGACCTTGCCCGGGTTCTTGAGGTGCCGTAGCCGGGCGACCAGTACGAGGTTCTCCCGCCCGCTGAGGATCTCGTCGACGGCGGCGAACTGCCCGGTGAGACTGATCGACTCCCGCACGTCGCCAGCCTGCGTGGCGACATCGAAGCCGTTCACGCTCGCCGTGCCCGCGTCGGCCTTGAGCAGCGTGGACAGGATTTTCACGGCGGTGGTCTTGCCTGCCCCGTTCGAGCCGAGCAGGGCGAAGATGCTGCCGGCCGCCACCTCGAAGTCCACGCCGCGCAGCACGTGTAGTTCCTTGTACGACTTCTCCAGGCCGCGCACCTGGATCGCCTGGGCTTGCTGTTTCGTCATCAGCTGGTCCTGTCTTCTTTTCCGATGTCTTCGCCGGTGGCGCGCGCGATGGCGCTGGTGAGGCGGTTTCGCTCCCGGGCTCTCCACTGCCCGATGGGGTAGTTCTGTGCGAACGCCTCGACGAACTCCACGGGGTCCTCCCCGAAGATGTCGCGGATCGCGGTTCCGTCCGCCGCGCTCCGTTCGAACAGGTCGGCGAGGTCCTCGTACATCGCGATCGAGCCCTCCACCGGCCCGGTGTGGATCAGGTACCGATCCATCGCTTCGACTGCCGTGCGGTAGTTCTCGGGAAGCTGCTTGATGCGCGCCTTGTACTGACGGTAGCGCCGCTTCTCCTCGAGCGACCCTGTGACCACCTCCAGGTACTGCAGGTAGCGGCTCTTCTGCTCGTTCGGCTCTGTGGCCATGTCTACTTACCTCCTTCGTGGAGCTGTTCGAGCCGTTCTGCGAGGAAGCTCCAGGTCCTCCAGAACTCCTCGAGGTACGCCTGTCCCTGAGCGTTGAGGGAGTACACCTTGCGCGGCGGCCCCTTCTCGGACGGGACCTTCTCCACGTCGACGAAGCCGCGCTGCTCGATCCTGACCAGCAGGGCGTAGATCGTCCCCTCGGCGATGTCGGAGAAGCCCTGATCCCGCAGCCACGCCGTGATCTCGTAGCCGTACGCGGGCCGACCGGACAGGATCGCCAGGACGATGCCCTCCAGCACGCCCTTGAGCATCTCCGTCATCTGCTTGCCCATGGAACATCCTTCAGCTACTCGGTAATGCTAGCTACTGGTACATAGTAACGCTGAATAGCTGAAAGGCAAGCCGGGATGTCGATCCTCGGATTCGCCGTCGCGGAGGTTCATGGCATCCACCATCGCCTGCCGCGCTGATATGAGGCCGTTGCCGTGCTGACATGGCACCTGGGGTGATGACGTTCGTGAGTTCGATGGCGGGCTGGAGCAGGTGGATGCGGCTGCTCAGATCCGGGGGCCGAGGAAGCAGCCGCCGGAGGCGTCGATGTCGGCGGATGCATGGTGTCGACGGTGCGGGTGATCTGGGCTACCAGCGGTTATGTTGAGGCATCGGTAACATCGTCCGGTCGCGCGATGGGGGAGCGTTGTGAGCGATCGCCGGCACGTGCCCGCGCCGGAGGCGGCTCGTGGTCCGGGCGCGCACGACGCGGTGCGGCTCGCGTTGGTGGTCGGTGCTCTCGGTGTGGTGTTCGGCGACATCGGGACCAGCCCCATCTACACCCTGCAGACGGTGTTCAACCCGAGCGACCCGCATCCCGTTCCGGTGAGCACGGAGAACGTGTTCGGGGTGGTGTCGCTGATCTTCTGGTCAGTGATGATCATCGTCACGGTCACGTATGTGTTGCTGGCGATGCGCGCCGACAACGACGGTGAGGGCGGCATCATGGCGCTGATCACGCTGCTGCGGCGGTGGAGCGCGCAGCGGGGCCGGCGGGCCGTCGCCGTGCTGGCGGCGCTGGGCATCTTCGGCGCTTCACTGTTCTTCGGGGACAGCATGATCACCCCGGCGATCTCGGTGCTGTCCGCGGTCGAAGGGCTCAAGGTCGTCGAGCCGTCGCTGGAAGAGCTCGTCGTGCCGATCACCGCGTTGATCATCGTGCTGCTGTTCCTGGTGCAGCGCCGGGGCACCGCGGCGGTGGGGCGGGTGTTCGGGCCCGTGATGATCGTCTGGTTCGTGACCATCGGCGCGTGCGGCGTGGCCGGCATCGCCGAGTACCCGGACATCCTCAAGGCGTTGTCGCCGACGTACGCGATCGGCTTCCTGACCGGTCATTTCGGCGTCGCCTTCTTCTCCCTGGCGGCGGTCGTGCTCGCCGTGACCGGCGCCGAGGCGTTGTACGCCGACATGGGCCACTTCGGCCGCCGGTCGATCAACCGCGCCTGGCTGATCCTCGTGTTCCCCGCGTGCGTTCTCAGCTATCTCGGCCAGGGCGCGCTGATCCTCGCCGATCCGGCCAACATCAGCAGCCCGTTCTTCCTGCTCGTTCCCGGCTGGGGGCGGCTGCCGATGGTCCTGCTGGCCACGGCGGCGACCGTGATCGCGTCCCAGGCGGTGATCACGGGCGCGTACTCGGTCGCATCCCAGGCCGCACAACTCGGCTACCTGCCGCGGCTGCGGATCGCGCACACCTCCGAGTCCACCATGGGCCAGGTCTACGTCCCCTGGATCAACTGGCTGCTGATGGTCTCGGTGCTCACCCTGGTCTTCGCCTTCCGCAGCTCCACGGCGCTGGCCTTCGCGTTCGGCATGGCGGTGACCGGGACGATCACCATCACCACCCTGCTGTTCTTCTACGTGGCCCGCGCGAAGTGGGGCACACCGGTCTGGATCATCGGCCTCGGCGCGACCGTGCTGCTGTCGGTGGACCTGCTGTTCGTCGCGGCCAACCTGACCAAGCTCGTCCACGGCGCGTGGCTGCCGCTGCTGATCGGCCTCACCGCGTTCACCGTCATGACCACCTGGCAACGGGGCCGCGAGATCATCACCGCGGAGCGCGAACGGCGCGAAGGCTCGCTGCGCGAGTTCGTCGGCCGGCTGCGCACCGGGAAGGCGGCGACGCGGCGGGTCCCGGGCACGGCCGTCTTCCTCAACCGGGGCAAGGAGACCGCGCCGCTGGCCATGCGCGCCAACGTCGAGCACAACCACGTGCGGCACGACCACGTCCTGATCATGTCCATCGAGACGGAGCCCGTGCCCCGCGTTCCGGCCGATCGGCGCATCGCCGTCGACGACCTCGGCTACGCCGACGACGGGATCTTCCACGTCACCGCCCGCTTCGGCTACATGGAGACCCCGGACGTGCTCGGCGCGCTGGCGCTGCTCGACCCGGCCATGACCGAGGGGCGGCTGCGGCTCGACCAGGCGTCCTACTTCCTGTCGAAGGTCGAGCTTCGGCGTGGCACGGCTCCGACGATGGCGCCGTGGCGCAAGCGGCTGTTCATCGCCACCTCGTACATCACCGCCGACGCCGCCGAGTTCTTCGGCCTGCCCCGCGACCGCACGGTCATCATGGGCTCGCAGATCGAGGTCTAGCCCGACGGGGGTGACCTCGCGGGGGATGCGCCCGGACCTCGGGCGCGGATCGCCCGGCTACTGGGGCTTGTAGTGGGAGAACACGTCCCGCACCTCCTGCGGCGAACAGGCGAGCGCGGCCTCGTCGGGGTCGGCGCCCGTGACGTGAGGCAGGTGCACGACGATGTCATACGCGTCCAGCGCGCTCACAGGGGAGTAGTACGCGCCGACACCGGCGCGTTGCACGGTGGCACCCCGGACGGCCTCGGCGTCGGCCGGCGACAGTCGCCGCAGATCGGTGGCGAAGGGGCCGTCGTGGCCGGCGTGCATGAGGGCGTCGAGGCTGCCGGGCTCCGGAGCCTCCATCGGCGCGAAGAGGACGCCGGCCTGGAAGGCGGCGAAGTCGGAGTTGAGCATGTGACCGGTTCCCGAGGTGGCGCCGATGACCAGGTAGTCCTTGCCCAGCCGGTCGGCCAGGTGCATCCCCATCGGGGTCACCGGGTCCATGCCGGGGAGCGCGGCGGGCCCGCGCTGGACGTGGCCGTTGTGGGCGGCCAGGACGATCCGGTCCTGTCGGCGCAGAATCCATTCGACCGTATCGGCGATCTCGGCGTCGCGGTTGTACATCACGCTCTGCTGGTCGCCGCCGGTCATGCCACGGATGACGGACTCCAGGGTGAGCGCGTGGTGCATGGATCGCAGCGCGCGCTCGTACTCCTCGGCGGTGGTGCGCCGGACGTACTCCAGGCGCCGGCCCTTCATGCGCGCGGCGAGGCCGGTGAGGCCCGCCGTCAGCGCGTCCTTGGTCTCGGGCGGGAGCTGGGCGTAGACGGCCATGGTTGCGGGGGCGGCGAACGCGGACGTCGCCGCGAAGGCCGAGGCCGTCTCCCGGATGGCCGGGTCGAGCTGGAAGCCGGGATCGGCCTGCGCGAGGTAGGCGAGCACGGCGTCCAGGGCGGGGAGCGGGGAGGCGTTCTGGCCTCCCAGATCTATGCCGTAGAAGCCGACGGGGTGCTCGGCGGTGGCGTTGTGCCGGCGCATCCACTCCAGGTGGGCTCCCATCTGCCGCCAAAGGCCCGTCAGCGAGGTCAGGCCGCTCGCCATGATCTCGCCGAGCCGGTCCTCGCCGCCTCGAACCCAGGCGTCGGTACGCCGGCCCTCCGTGAATCCGGTCTCCATCGCGTACGCGCCGAACCCGTGCCGCTCGGTCAGGTAACGCAGCAGGCGGTGGCGCAGCTCGTAGAACTCCCGGTTGTAGTGCGCGCTCTCGCCGATCGCCACCACCCGCGCGTCACCGATCGCGTCGTCCAGCCATTCCAGGTCGTCCAGCGCGGCGCCCGGGTCCAGCGTGCGCAGGGGGATCACCGCCTCGTCGCTGAGCCGTGCCGGTGTCGTGGCCGCGGTCATCGATTGCCCCTCTCGAATAGTCTCAACTTTGGGAACAGTACCAGCTATGGGAATATTGGAGAATGGACACGCTTGAGTTGATCTTGCATCCCGTCAGGCTGCGCATCATGTGGGCACTGTCGGGTGGGCGCACCCGCACCACGTCCGACCTGTGCGAGAGCCTGCCCGACGTGCCCAAGACCACCCTGTACCGGCACGTCGGCCTGCTCGCCGACGCCGGACTGCTGGAAGTGGCCGACGAGCAGCGGGTACGGGGGATGGTCGAGCGCTACTACCGGCTGCGGCAGAACGCCGCCCACATCGATCTCGACACGGCCAAGGCGATGTCACTTCAGGACCACCGCCACGGGTTCGCGGCGGCCATGGCGGCGCTGCTCGCCGAGTTCAACGCCTATCTTGACCGGCCGGGCGCCGATCCGGTCGCGGATCGGGTGGGGTATCGGCAGGGGACGTTGTGGCTCACCTCGGAGGAGATGGAGGAAATCGCGGTTGAGCTGCGGGAGGTGCTCAGGGCGCGGACGGGGAACGGGCCCGGACCGGATCGGCGACCGCATGTGATCAGCGCGATCTTCTTTCCGACGGAGGAGCGGGGGCAGGACGAAGGAAGCACGTGAACTCGTCCCGGACGGCAATGCCCGGCCCGGCGAGCGTGGACGAGAACATGGAGAGGTCAGTCGTCGATTGCCTGGTAGAGGGTGGTCCAGAAGTCGTGGATGGCTCGCGCCGAGTCCGGGGTGGACATCCCGGTCTGGGTGAGCAGGATGCCGACGAGCTGGTTGCACGGGTCGGCGTAGGTGGTGGTGCCGGCTCCGCCGTCCCAGCCGAACTGGCCGATGGGCGCGTAGTCGCCACGGTAGGTACGCACCGCCATTCCGAAGCCCCAGCCGCCATGCTGCCCGGTGCCGTACGCCAAATGGGCGACGCCGCGGGCCCAGGCCTCTCGGGCGGCTTGCTGCTCGGGCGTGAGGCGGTTGGTGGTCATCAGCTCGACGGCGGGCCGGGACAGGATCCGTTCGCTGCCGTGCATCCCGTGGTTGAGCAGCATCCGGAAGTAGGCGTGATAGTCGTCCACGGTGGAGTCGAGTCCGCCGCCGCCTGACTGGAACGCCGGAGGCTTGCTGTGGTGTCCGCCTTCGGCCTCGTCCTCCACGTTGAACTCTCCGGTCTGCCACTCGGGGGAGTACAGGGGCGGCAGCCGGTCGATCTTGTCGGCGGGCACGTGGAAGGCGGTGTCGGTCATGCCCAGCGGATCGAAGATGCGCTCACGCAGGAACTCCTCGAACGACTGCCCGGTCACCCTGGCCACCAGCACGCCGAGCACGTCGTCGCCGACGTTGTACAGCCACCGCTCTCCGGGCTGGTACATCAGCGGCAGCGTGCCGAGGCGGCGCATCCACTCGTCCGGGTCCGGTGCCGGCAACATCCATCCGTCCTCCTGGCCGTACACCCCCTGCTCGAAGAACGCGCTCATCATCGGAGCGGTCCGCGCCGTCATGTCCAGCCCGAGCCCCAACGTGTCGGTGAGCAGGTCCCGCACGATGATCGGCCGCCGCGCCGGCACGGTGTCGTCCAGCGGGCCGTCGGGCCGCTTCAGCACCCGCCGGTCGGCCAGCTCGGGCAGCCACTGATCCACCGGGTCGTCCAGCCGCAGCCGGCACTCATCCAGCAGCACCATCGCCGCCGCGACCGCGACCGGCTTGGTCGTCGAGGCCATCCGGAAGATGGTGTCGCGGCGCATCGGCGCGCCACCGTCATGGCGCATCGTCCCGATCGCCTCGACGTGGGTCTCCTCGCCCCGGCTGACCAGGGCGACCAGCCCGGGAATCCTCCCGGACTCGACATGCCGTGCCAGCACCTCGCGCATTCTGTTCAGTCCGGCCTTGGAGAAGCCGCTGTTGCCATTTCCCATCATGAATCTCCTTACACACAATGTTCGATCTTGTGAGACCCGTCCCGGCGTGGCGCTCATGGGCGATGCACGACGTTCAGCGGTGAGCTGTGATGCGCTGTGCCGTTGTCAGGCCGTCTTGCCTTCTTCGCCGGCGGCGCGCTCGATGGCGTCGGTCAGCCGCTTCCGCTCACGGGCGGGGACGTAGCCACCTTCGGAGTAGTTCTGTACGAACGTCTCGGCGAAATCCACGGGATCCTTCCCGACGACCTCGCGGATCGGCGTACCGTCCGCTGCGGCCTGTTCGAACAGGCTGGCGAGGTCTTCGAACATCGACGCGTTGCTGTCGCCGTCGGTCGGCACGAAGAGCATCAGGTGCCGCTCGATCGCGTCGACCGCCGTGCGGTAGTTCGGCGGGAGTTGTCCCACGCGCGCCTTGTACTGACGCCACCGCCGCTTGGGGCCGATCACCTCTGTGAGCAAGCCGCCCTTTTCAGCGTCGGACATGGTCATCTGCCTCCTCCGGAATTCTTCGCGACGCCTGCCCCTCGCGTACCGCGAGGGATGTTCATGCATCGCTGAACTTCTGCGAAGGTACATTGCATTCATTATTCGGTCAACATAAATGGAAGGCTTGATGCCCTGTTCAATAGCAATAAGAGGCTGAGATTGCAATGAATATGACACTGAATGCAATAGGTGATCAAGATTCGTATTGCAATGGACTTCGAGTGAATGCATACTGTGCGGAGCCCTGCGCATGCCGGCAGATGGGAGACGAGTACCGATGCCCGGAGACAGACTCACCAACGAGGACCGTCAGCACATCGCTGAGGGGCTGGCCGAGGGGCTCGGATTCACAGAGATCGGCCGGCGTCTCGGGCGGCCCGCCTCGACCATCATGCGAGAGGTCACCCGCAACGGCGGGCCTGACGATTACGGGGCGCAGCAGGCGCAGGAGGCCACCCAGCAGCGTGCGCGCCGCCACCGGAAGGCCAAGCCTCCGGTGCCGCTGGCCGGCGACAGCAGCCATGGGCGTGACCCCCAGGCGGTCCAGAACCTCACGGAATCCTTCGCCACACTCCTCGAGCAGCAGGGGATGCCCCGGATGGCGGCCAGGGTGCTGGCCTGCCTGTACGTCACCGACTCCGGCACCCTCACCGCCGCCGACCTGGTCCAGCGGCTACGCGTCAGCCCAGCGTCGATCTCGCAGACCATCGCCTTCCTCGAACAGCAGGGACTGCTCAAGCGGGAACGAACTCCCGGCGGGCGCCGCGAACGCTATGTCGTCGACGACGAGCTCTGGGTCCGGTCCACCCTTGCGGCACTGGAAATGAACGACACCCTGATCGCCGCATCGCAGCGCGCGGCGGAGATCCTCGGGGCCACGACCCCGGCCGGCGCCCGCTTCGGCTTCTCCGCCGAGTTCCTGCTCCTCGTGAACGCGCCCCTCCGGCAGGCCATGGAGCGGTGGCAGCAGAGCCAGGCCGACCGGAACGCCGAGCGCCAGTCATGATCTCTCGCGGCTTTCGTTGGGGCCTTTCCGGCCGCCCCGCCCACGGCCAACCCCGACACCCACAGCGCCTCCGCCGGCCGCAGGAGTTTGGCGAGGATCGCGCTCAGCCGGCCGCGCTCGTCGGAGGTGAGGGCTTGGAAGGCGTCCTCAAGGAAGGCCGGAATCAGGGCTTGGGCCTCGGCGAGCCGGCGGCGGCCTGAGCCGGTGATGGTGACGGCGTAGGACCGCCGGTCGCGCGGGTTGCGTTCCCTGCGGACGCGGCCCCCGCGGCCTGCACGTCGGCGGCGCGGGCCGCGGCGACCGAGGCCCGGTACAGCGCGATGTCGAGCCGCTCGGCGGCGAGTCGCGGAAAGTAGGCCGTCCCGCCTTCCTGGTCGTTGCCGCCATCACTCTCCTCTTGCGTCCACCTGGCAGCCTACCGCAGATCCATCTCCAGACAGATTGTTTGACAGCAGATGATTTGCAGACATACGGTCCGAACCGTCTGTCCGTCAATTGTTTGCATGCAGATGGAGAGTGATCGTGATCCGAACCGACGGCCGCCAACAGGCCGCTCCGGCGGCGCTGTCGCTCATCACCACCGCCTTCGCCGAGGGGCCGCAGCGCAACCGGGCGCTGGGGGTCTACTCGCTGGCCGGGGCGACCGGATACACCGCCGGGCTGATCGCGTCCGGCCTGCTGACCGAGATCAGCTGGCGCCCGATGTTCTTCCTGCCGGTCCCGGTCACCCTGCTCGTGCTGGCCGCGGCGCCGCTGGTGCTGCCACGCGGCGTCCGGCCGGCCGGGGCGCGCGAGGGGTTCGACGCCGCCGGCGCGGTGGCCGTCACCGGCGGCGTGTTGCCGCTGGTGTTCGCACTGGCGGAGCGGAGCTGGCCTGCCGGTGCTGTGGCCGTGCTCCTGCTGGGCGCCTTCGTCACCATCGAACGCAGGCGATCGTTCCCCAGCCTCAACATCGCCGCCGTCGCCGGTCTGCCGGACGAGCGGCAGGGCCTGGCCTCGGGGCTGCGCTCGCGCCGCCCCGTACCCGTCACCACAGCCTGACAGGATACCCATCGTGACGCTGGACCTCACCCCCGACGAGCTGCTGAGCACCACCCGGGCCGTGCGCAAACGCCTGGACTTCACCCGGCCGGTGCCTCGCGAGCTGATCGAGGAGTGCGTGGACCTCGCCGTGCAGGCGCCCACCGGGCGCAACCGGCAGCGCTGGCACTTCATGGTCGTGACCGAGGCCGAGCAGCGCCGGGCCGTGGCCGACATCTTCCTGCGCGCCCTTACGCTGGCCACGGGGCAGCCGCTGACCGAACGTGATCTGTGGCGCATGAGCTACCATTCCGGCTCCACCGGGCGGGTTTTCGATGGCCTGCGGCACCTGGCCGCCAACATCCACCGGGTGCCCGCGTTCGTCATCCCCGGCGTGGAGGGACGCACCGACCATGAGCCGGTGGCCGTGCAGTCGGGGGCGTGGGGGTCGATCCTGCCTGCGGTGTGGAGTTTCATGCTGGCCGCCCGGGCGCGCGGGCTGGGCACGGTGTGGACCACCGCGCAGGCGCCGCTCGAACGCGAGCTGGCCGAGGTGCTCGGCGTGCCGTACGAGGAGGTCATGCTGGCGGCCTTCATCCCGCTGGCCTTCACGCTCGGCACCGACTTCAAGCCCGCTCCCCGCATCCCACGGGAGGAGGTTCTGCACTGGGACCGGTGGTGAGCGCGCCGGCCAGACCGCCCTGACCCGGGTGCGGCCTGGTGAGCTCGGCCGCTGGCCCACCGCACCCGGGCGCTCGATGATCCGAGACTTGGCAAGGTCTTGGAACGCCCCATGCCATCACCCGAACACCTCGTGCACAGCCTGCTACGGCCCGCGTGTTCGACTGGTTGGAGGGATGGCGCATGAAGACTCCGCGACGTTGGTCGATTACGGTGCGTATCACGTTGTTCGCGGGGGCGGTTGCGACCCTGCTGTCCGCGCTCCTGGCCACGATGGTCATGATCGCGATCCATCGGGTCGCCGTGGGAGACCTCATGGGGGAGCTCACCGCCGCCGGTGGTCGTGTGGCCCACGAGGTGGAGCACAACGAGGTGGTCACGCCGCTGGTCGAGTACAAGGGCCGCAACCTGCAGATCGTCGACGGCACGGGGAAGGTCGTCGCGGCGACGCCGCAACTGCAGGGCAAGCCGGTCATGGCCGGTATCACCCCCGACCACAAGAACGTCTCCAGCGGCGTCGTCTGCGGCGGGGTCTTCCGTTCCGGCGAGTGCAACCTCGTGGTCGCCCAGTCGGCGTACCGGCCGGGGGACGACTGGGTCGTTTACAGTTCCTCTCCCACGGTCCCCCTGTACGTCGATCCGTGGCTGGCCGCGACGGTGATCGGCGCCGCCGTGGCGATGGCCGTGGCCATCACCACGATCGGCCATCGGATGGTCACCGAGTCGCTCAGACCGGTGAACGCCATCCGGATGGAGCTCGACAAGATCACTGAGACCCGTCCCGACCGGCGGGTGCCTCTTCCGCGGAGCCAGGACGAGATCCACGAGCTGGCCGACAGCGTCAACCGGACTCTGGCGCGGCTGGAGGCCGCGATGAAACTGCAGCGGCATTTCACCTCGGACGCCTCCCACGAGCTTCGTACCCCCATCGCCGCGATACGGGCCGAGGTCGAGGACGCCCTGCACGCGCCCGAGGAGACCAGCGTGCCGACGCTGGGCAACACCGTTCTGAGGAGCGTGGACCGGCTCGAGGCGATCGTGGGCGACCTGCTGACCATCGCGCGGCTGGAGGCGGGCAAGGAGGTGGACCGCGAGCCGATCGACCTGGCCGAATTCGTGACCTCGGAGTGCGAGAGGCGACCGAGGCAGGACAAGCGGTTCGAGTTCTCGCTCGAGCGCGGTGTGGTGGTGACCGGCGACCGGGTTCAGCTGTCGCGCCTGCTCGCCAACCTGATCGACAACGCCGAGCGGCACGCCGCCACCACCATCGCCTTCCACGTACGGCGCTCGTTCTGCCCCAAGCGCGACACCCAGCGCTTCCCGAACGGCATCGCGATGCTGGAAGTGATCGACAACGGTCCGGGCATCGATCCGGAGAAGCGCGAGCTGGTCTTCCAGCGCTTCACCCGGCTGGACACCGCCCGTGACAGGTACGCCGGCGGCACCGGACTGGGCCTGCCGATCGCCCGGCAGATCGCCGAGGCGCACGCCGGCACCCTTCGGATCGAGGACAGCCCCCACGGCACACGGTTCATCCTCCGCCTTCCGCTCGGCTAGGCGTGGCCTGGTGGAGGGTGGTCCAGAAATCGTGGATGGCCCGCGCGGAATTGGCTGCGGGGCTCAGGGCCCGTGACTCAATGTTCGAGCGGCACACGCTTCCACGCCGCATCGCGCAGCAGGCGCAGGCCGTTGAGGCCGACGATGACGGTGGAGCCCTCGTGCCCGGCCACCCCCAGCGGCAGCGGCAGCTCACCGAACAGATCCCAGGCCACCAGCACGGCGATGAACGTGCCGGCGATGACAAGGTTGGCGACCACCAGGCGGCGGGCGCGGCGGGCCAGGGCGAGGACCGCCGGGACGGTGGACAGGTCGTCGCGGGTGATGACGGCGTCGGCGGCCTGCAGGGTGAGGGCGGCCCCGGAGCCACCCATCGCGATGCCGGCGTGCGCGCTGGCCAGAGCGGGGGCGTCGTTGACGCCGTCGCCGACCAAGGCCGGCCGGGCGCCTTGCCGCCGCAGTTCGTGGACGGCCTCGACCTTGTCCTGCGGCAGCAGCCCGGCCCGTACGTCGGTGATGCCGGCCTGTTCGGCCACGCGGGCCGCAGCGCGGGGGTTGTCACCGGTCAGCAGGACGGGGGCCGTCCCGGTCAGGCCGGTCAGCTGCGCCACCGCCTGTGCCGCGCCGGCACGCATGCGGTCGGCCAGACCGAGCACCGCGACGGGACGGCCGTCCAGGAGCAGCAGTACGGCGCTGTGCCCGTCCTCCTCGACCTCGGCCACGACCTGGCGGGCCTGCTCGGCATCGCCGGACATGGCGCCGCCCGCGGTCTGGTCCAGCAGGCGAGCGGGGCTGCCGATCTCGACCAGGCGTCCATCGACGCGGGCGCGGACGCCGCGCCCGGGCAGGGCGGCGAAGTCGGCCGCTGCGGGCAGCGGCAGGCGCTGGTGTTGGGCGGCGGCGACGATGGCGCGGCCGAGCGGATGTTCCGAGCCCTGCTCGGCCGCGGCCGCCAGCGCGAGCAGCCGATCGGCCTGCACCCCGCCCTCTGATCCACTTCTCGCGGTGGCCGCCGTGCCGGTCAGGACACGCAGGCAGGTCAGGTACGGCCGGCCCTCGGTCAGGGTTCCGGTCTTGTCGAAGGCGACCAGATCGACGTCGGCCAGGTGTTCCATCACCACCGCGGACTTGACCAGCACGCCGTTGCGGCCGGCGGTGGCGATCGCGGCCAGCAGCGGCGGCATGGTGGCCAGCACCACCGCGCACGGCGAGGCCACGATCATGAACGTCATCGCCCGCAGCAGACTGTCCTGCACCGAGGTGCCCCACAGCAGGGGCAGCGTGAACAGAGCGAGGGTGGCGGCGACCATGACGATCGAGTAGCGCTGCTCGACCTTCTCGATGAACAGCTGGGTGCGGGCCTTGGTGGCGCTGGCCTGCTCGACCATGGCCACGATCCGGGCGATCACCGTCTCGCCGGCGGGCCGGGTGACCTGGACGCGCAGCGCGCCGGTGCCGTTCATCGTCCCGGCGAACACCTCATCGCCGCTCTGCTTGTCGGCTGGGAGGCTCTCGCCGGTGATGGAGGCCTGATCGACGTCGCTGACCCCGGCCACCACGCGCCCGTCGGCGCCGATGCGCTCGCCCGGCCGTACCACGATGACGTCGCCCACCCGCAGGTCGGCGGCCGCCACGACCTCCTCGTCACCGCCGGAGTCGACGCGGGTGGCCTGGTCGGGGGCCAGGTCCAGCAGGCCGCGCACCGAGTCCTCGGTGCGTTTGGTGGCCACCGCCTCCAGCGCGCCGGAGGTGGCGAAGATGACGATCAGGAGCGCGCCGTCGAAGACCTGACCGATCGCCGCGGCGCCGATCGCGGCGACGACCATGAGCAGATCGACGTCCAGGGTCTTCTCGCGCAGGGCCTTCAGCCCGGCCAGGCCCGGTTCCCAGCCGCCGGCAGCGTAGCAGGTCAGATACAGCGCCCACCACAGCCAGGCGGGCGCGCCGGCGAGCTGGGCCAGGCCGCCCGCGGCGAACAGCGCGGTGGCCGCCAGGGCCCAGCGCACCTCCGGCAGTGAGCCCGCCCCCGAGCGCCACCAGCGCAGCGGTCTGGATGCGGGCGCCGGGCGTGCGGGGGCTTCGAACGTGGTCAGATCAGTGGTCACCGAAGCATCATATATGCGCAGTCACGCAGATACGCATGCAGTGAGGTTCAGGGTAGGCTTGCCGTATGCACACGTCGCTGCCCGACTTCGACATGCCGAACGAGGAACAGGTGCATCTGGCCGCCGAGTCATTCCGCCTGTTGTCCGATCCCACCCGCATCAAGATCCTTTGGGCGCTGCTGCAGGGCGAGTCCAACGTCGCCTGCCTGGCCGAGCTCGCCGACGCCGCTCCCACCGCGGTCAGCCAGCACCTGGCCAAACTCCGCCTGGCCGGACTCGTCAAGGGCCGCCGCGAGGGAACGTTCGTGTACTACAGCGCCGCCGACGAGCACGTCCGGCGCCTGCTGGCCGAAGGACTGTTCCACGCCGACCACCTCGACCGAGCCGGCCAAGCTGAAGGGGCCGGCCAGGCCGAGGCTCGGCTGGACGCGCCGCCGGGCGAACGAGCGGCCGCGCACGCACGCTGACCCGTCCAGCCGTCGCGGGTAGGCGTTTTGGACACTCCAACGGCATCGATCATGAGTCCGGAGACGCTTAGATCACAACAGGTCAGAGCGGTGAACCGCCGACGGGCAGACGGTCGAGTGTGTGCATGATGGCGGCTTGGCCGGTGCGCAGGGCGGCGGCCGGGTCGGTTTCGACCGGTCCCTGCCAGCGGAGGTAGACCATGGTGGTGCCATGGCGCACGCCCACGGCGACATGAGCAACCGAGTGGCGGAAGGTGCCCTTGGGCCGACGCGACGGGTCTTTCATGAGCAGGAGGTCGGACGTGACTTCGATGGGCCCCTCGGCTCCCGGATCGAAGGGCCCTTCACGACCGGCCCAGAATGGCCGGAAATCCTGGCGCGACCGCATCCACTGGGAGATGGTGGGCGCCCTGGCGGGCATTGGCGGGTTGATCGTCGCTCTTGCCGCGCTTCGGACGGGTGGCGAACCTGGATCAGGGATCGCGTCGGCGTCACCGACGCCGACGGTGACGGTGACCGAATCGGCGGCCCCGTCTTCCCGCTCTCGTTCCAGGACGCCGAAGCCGACGGCCGAAGAGGACCCGTCGACCGAGCCGACGGGGTCGGCGTGCGTCATGACGACGGGCGAGTGCCGGCTGGAGAAGATGCTCGGCTCGGCGGACTTGAGGAACTGCCGGCCTGCCGCTCGTCCTCCGGCCGGTGCGGTGGCCGCTCTCGACTGCACGGCCGTCCGGTCGGGTCCGGTTCACGATCCGATGATCGTGCTGTTCCGCAGCGACGCCGACGCCGAGACGTGGGTGGAGTCGTACTGGTGGGCCCTGCACGACGGCCGGGGAGGCAACTGTGCCACCGGGGCCGAGTACAAAGGCACCTGGGTCAGGGGCAAGCTGCTCTGCACCCTCAACGGGCCGTACTACGCCATGTCCTGGACGTACACAGGTCGGTCCGTGGCCATGACCGCCGAGGCTTGGACCCCACAGCCGCTGTACGCCTGGTGGCAGGGCCTTTCACTGCTGAGCAACTGAGCCGGCCAGACTGGGCCGCAGTTCGTGTTATCGACACCCATCGGTCCGATTGCTAGGTTCGTCGTGATCAACCAAATCAGCCGAACGACCGGCAGGGTGATGCACTTGCGCGAAAATGCCCACATCGGCGGAGCATCGGCCATAAGTCGTCGCACGCTCCTCCGAACCGGTACAGGGATAGCAGCCGCCGCCAGCGGCGGCCTTTCCCTGTTCGCGGCCGAAGCGGCGTCCGCGACCGTCGCGACATCGCAGCGTTTCGTGTTCGAGGGGGCCGGCGGCGATCCCGTTGTGCGGGCCACGCTTCACCAGCCTTACTGGCCGATGCAGTCCTTCGCCTTCGACCACGTCCACGGGCACATCTACTTCGCGCAGAGCAAGGTCGGGAGCACGAACGGCGACCTCTGGATGACCAGGACCGACCTGAGCGGCAAGGTGCTGGGCGCCATGGCGCTCCACGGGTTCGACCACGGTTCGTCGATGGCGATCCAGCCGGACACGTCCGGGTCTCCGTATGCGTGGCTCGCGGGCGACTGGAGGAGTTTGTCCCCCGATACGGCACCGAACAGTCACACGATCTGCCGCATCAAGTACAGCGACGGGGGCGTGCTCGACTACGCCAACGGCGCGGGGGTCCGGAACTTCCCGGTCCGCCTCTCCGATTTCCTGGACTGTCCGAGACCGTCGATCGATCCCTACACCAACCGGCTGCTCGTCCGGTATATGGGGACGACGAGCCCGTGGCGCCTCGCGCTGTTCGACCTCGCCGCCGTCCTCGACAAGGGCATCGGCGACACCACTCCCGTCCTTGCCATGCGCGCTCTCCCGACCAACGCACAACTCGGTCTCTCCGACTCCGACCTCTTCCAGGGCGTGACCTCGTACGGCCAGTACGCGTACCTCTCCTACGGCGGTCCGCCCGCGCAGCCCTCGGACCCGGCCAAGCCCTCCTACCTGGTCCGTCTCGACATGAACAAGACCGGGGGTTCGGTCGAGGAGGTGTACCGGACGAGAGCGGGCGAGTCGCTGCCCGGTCGCGAACCTCAGGGAATGGCGATCTGGCGCTCGTCGGACGGCCCGCGCCTCGCGTTCGGCTTCTCCAGCAAGATCAGTGGCAGTCCTGACCGGTTCCAGGCGACCGTCTTCTACAAGAGCCAGCTCACCGGGTAAGTCGCCCAGGGAGCCGGCGCATGTCCGTGGAGAAGCCAAGCGTCGCTACGCGCGCCAGGCGGGGAAGTACGTGCTCGCCGACCCGGTACGCCTCCTCCAGATGCGGCCAGCCCGACAGCACGAACTCGTCCACCCCGGCGGCGGCGTATTCCCGGAGCAGGGCGGCGACCTCGTCGTATGAGCCGACCAGCGCGGTTCCCGCCCCTTCGCGCACCAGTCCGATCCCGGCCCACAACCCCGGGTGGATCTCCAGGTCGCGGGTGTCGCCGGTGTGCAGATCCACCATGCGGCGCTGGCCGACGGAGTCGTAGCGGGCGAAGCGGCGCTGGGCGGCGGCGATGCGGGCCGGATCCATGCCCGTCAGCAGCCGGTCGGCCTCGGTCCAGGCCTCGGCTCCGGTGTCGCGGGCGATGACGTGCACGCGCAGGCCGTACCGGAGCTCCCGCCCGGCTGAAGAGGACAGCGAGCGCAGGCGGGCGATGCGCTCGGCGATCGCGTGTGGTGGCTCGCCCCACATCAGCACCACGTCGGCATGCCGGGCCGCGACCTGCTCAGCCGCCGGGGACGCGCCGCCGAAGTACAGCTCGGGCGCCGGGTCGAGGGGCTCGGCCAGCCCGCCGCCCTCGACGCGGTAGTGCTCGCCGTGGTGGTCGAAGGGCACGCCCTCCCAGGAACGGCGCAGCACCTGCAGGAACTCGGCGGTCCTGGCGTAGCGGGCGTCGTGGTCGAGGAAGTCCCCGTACGCGCGCTGCTCCACCGGGTCGCCGCCGGTCACGACGTTGAGCAGCAACCGCCCGCCGGAGACCTCCTGGAAGGCCTGGGCCTGCTGGGCGAGCAGGGTGGGCAGCGCGTAGCCGGTGCGGAAGGCGACCAGCATCTTCAGCCGCTCGGTGTGCTGGGCCAGCGCCGCGCACACGATCCACGGGTCGGGGCAGCCCGCGCCGACCGGGGTGAGCGCGGCCTCGAACCCGGCCTGCTCCGCGGCCCTGGCGACCTGGGTCAGGTAGGCGACGGTGGCGGGGCGGGCCGCGGGACGGAACGCGTCGGTCGTGGTGATGGCCGAGCGGACGTCGTGGCCGTCGCCGGTCGTCGGCAGGAACCAGTGGAAGCGCATCAGGTCACCTCGGGATCGGAGGAGGCGGCCCGCCGTACGGCTGCCGCCACGGTCTCGCGTACGGCGGGGAACTCCGGGTGGGTGTGCGGGTCGAGCGCGTGCGGGAGGTCGGAGGGCTGATCGAGCACGATGCGGCCGGGCCGGCGGCTCATCACCAGCAGGCGGGTGCCGAGACAGACGGCCTCGTCGACACTGTGCGTGACGAACAGCACGGTCTTGCCCGTGGCCTGCCAGATGCGCCGGATCTCCTCCTGCAGGCGCTCCCGGGTGAGCGCGTCCAGCGCGGCGAACGGCTCGTCCATGAGCAGGATCGCGGGGTCGGGGGCGAGCGCGCGGGCGATGGCGGCGCGCTGCTGCATGCCACCCGACAGCTCGTACGGCCGCCGCCCGGCCACGTCGCCCAGCCCCACGAGGTCGAGCAACTCGGCGGCCCGGGACCGCCTGACCGGCGCGGAGACCCCGGCCATCCGCAGCCCGAACTCCACGTTGCGGCGCACGTTCAGCCACGGGAACAGGCGCGGCTGCTGGAACACCACACCCCGGTCCGGCCCCGGCGCCGTCACCGGTTCGCCTGCCACGGCGATCTGCCCGCCGGTCGGGAACGCGAACCCGGCGACCAGCCGCAGCAGCGTGCTCTTGCCGCAGCCCGACGGCCCGACGATGGTCACGAACTCGCCCGCGCCGATGTCGGCGCCGATGCCGCGCAGCGCCTCGACAGGCTCGGCCCTGGACCAGCGGGAGCGTGGGCCATATGTCAGCGAGACCTCGCTCAGCCGCACCGCGGCTGCGGTGCGCGCCGCGGTGAGCGTCTCATCCTGCGAACGCATCGCGGAGCTCCTCGGTGGCCAGCCCCTTCTGGAAAACGGCCGGATCGGGCACGGCGGGGAGCTTGTTCTGCGACTTGAGGAACTCGGCGGCGCTGCGCAGGTTCTCGGCGAGTGCGCCGGGCTTCTCGGGCGTGCCCAGGTAGTCGGGGCCGGCCTGCTCCTTGCCGTCGAGCAGGATGAGTTCGTCGATCTGTTCGGCAGCCGCGGCCGGGTCGAGGTTGAGCTGGCGGGCGACGGCCGCGGCGGCTGATGCCTTGTCCGCGCGTACCAGCTTGACCGCCCGGTCCTGCTGCCGCAGCCAGGTCCGCAGGGCCGCCGGGTACGTCGTGGCGAACTGGGTGCGGACCACGGCCAGGTCGGCGGTGAGCTTGCCCTTGGCGGCCAGCTCCTTGCTGGTGACCAGCACCTTGCCGGTCTTGCGCAGCTCGCCGAGCACCGGCGTCCAGACGTAGGCGGCGTCGATGTCGCCGCGCGTCCAGGCGGCCTGGATGTCCGGCGGCTCCAGGTCGACGACGGTGACGTCGGACTCGGCAAGCCCGGCCTCCTGCAGGGCGGCCAGCAGGCTGTAGTGGGAGGTCGAGGAGAACGGGGCGGCGATCTTCTTGCCCTTGAGTTCGGCGACCGAGGCGGCCTGGCGGGCCACGAGCGCCTCGTTCTCGCCGATGACGTCGTAGATCCACGGCACCTGGTACGGGATGTTCAGCGGCGCGGACAGGCCGCGGGTGACCGGGCTGCTGCCGGCCAGGCCGATGTCGATGCTGCCGGCGACCATCGCGGTGTTCACGTCGCCGCCGGAGTCGAACTTGATCCAGCTGATCTTCGTGTTCGGCAGCGAGGTCTCCAGCCATCGCTGGTCCTTGACGATCAGGTCGCCGTTCGGAATGAGCTGGTAGCCGATGCGCAGTTCCTTGGGGCTGCCGTCGGCGTTGGGCGCGGCGCTCGTCGTGGCGCCGGTGCCGCTGGAGCACGCGGCCAGGCACAGGGCGAGCGCGAGCGCGGGGACGAGGCGGTGTCTCATGGCTGATGCCTTCTTGTCATGCCTTGCCGCGCCAGGGCACGAGCAGGCGCTCAGTGAGTTGCAGGAGAGCGTCGATGAGCAGGCCGGAGGCGCCGATGACGAGCAGCCCGAGCACGACCACGTCGGTCTGGTTGTAGCGCTGCGCGTCGCGGATCATCCCGCCGATGCCCGGCACCCCGTTGACCGTCTCGGCGGCCACGACCGTGGTGTAGGCGACCCCGACGGCCACCCGGATGCCGGTGATCACTTCGGGCAGGGCCGAGGGGAGCACGATCCGGTACGGAAGCTGCCACCGCCTCGCCCCCAGCGACCGGGCCGCGTGCAGATAGTCCTCGTGCACGCCGCGTACCGCGTCCGCGGTGGCCACCGCCACGGGTGGCAGCGCGGCCACGAACAGCAGCGAGACCTTGGGCGGCTCGTCGATGCCCAGCCAGATGATCAGGAGGCTGAAATAGGCCAGCGGCGGCAGCGTCCGCACGAACGTGATCAGAGGGTTGAGCAGGGCCCGCACGGTCGGCACGAGCCCGACGACCAGGCCGAGCGCGATCCCGCCGGCGATGCCGTAAAGGCTGCCCAGGGCGATGCGGCGCAGGCTGGCCAGCAGGTGCTCCGAGAGCAGGTAGCCGCTGTAGCCGCGCTGCCCGTCGTGCACGGAGGAGGTCAGGAACAGCTGCTCCCACACGGAGCCGGGGGAGGGGACGAACACCTCGGGCCACAGGTGGGCGGCTGAGACCGCCCACCAGATCGCGGCCAGCAGGACCACGCCCGCCACCCGGAGCCCGACACCACGGATCACCGGCTCTTCCCCTATTCCCTAAAAGCGACTGGTTTAGTGGGAATTACGGTAGATGATTCCACCTGAGCCGCGCAACCTGCTGTCGGCGGGTGGGCGGCGAGCTCGCCACCGCGCACCCGACGTCCGTCTCTTAACTCCCTACCGGGAAAGTCTTGATTTGCGAAGTAGATCACTCTTACAGTCGAAATACTGACCCATTCGTACGACTTACTCGCCTAGTGAGGTTTATCGTCCTGTCTGCGTGGCTTGTCTGACCGGCTCCCTCCGTCACTGATCGCGCTCTGACGTAGCGCTCGATCCCACCCCCTTCTCGCACGCCTTCTTTCGGAGCCTTCCTCATCGTGAAGAGATTCTCTTTCTCCCTGCAGTTGCTGCTGGGCCTGGTCCTGGGAGTCGCTCTCGGCTTCGCCGCCCGCATCTGGGACCTCGCCTGGCTGGCCACGACCCTCACCGAAGTCGGAGCAATCTTCGTCCAGCTGCTCAAGCTGGCAGTGCCGCCGCTGGTGTTCACCGCCGTTGTGGTCAGCGTCGCCAACCTCCGCAACGTCAACGGCGCGGCCAGGCTGGCGGGCAAGACGCTGTTCTGGTTCCTGGCCACCGCGCTGATCGCCGTCATCGTCGGCATCGGCCTCGGCCTGATCATCAATCCCGGCCAGGGCGTCACCCTGAGCACGGCGGGCGCCAAGGCGCCCGAACACGTCGGAACCTGGGTCGACTTCCTCACCGGCATCATCCCGACGAACATCATCACGGCGTTCACCGAGCTCAACGTCCTCCAGATCGTCTTCCTGGGGATCGTCCTCGGCGCGGCGGCCATCGCGATCGGCGAGAAGGCCGAGCCGTTCCTCAACTTCAGCCGCTCGATCCTCGAACTGGTCCAGAAGGCGCTGTGGTGGGTCATCCGCCTGGCCCCCATCGGGACCGCCGGCCTGATCGGCAAGTCGGTCGCCACGTACGGGTGGGATCTGCTCGCGCCGCTGGCCAAGTTCAGCCTCGGCGTCTACGTCGGCTGCTTCATCGTCCTGCTGGCCGTCTACCCGACGCTGCTCTCGCTGGTCGGCAAGGTCAACCCGATCACGTTCTTCCGCAACGCGTGGCCCGCGATCGAGCTGGCCTTCGTCTCCCGCTCCTCGGTCGGCACGCTGCCGCTGACGCAGAAGGTCACGATCGAGCGTCTGGGAGTCGACCGCGACTACGCCTCCTTCGCCGTGCCGTTCGGTGCGACCACCAAGATGGACGGCTGCGCCTCGATCTACCCGGCGCTGGCGGCGATCTTCGTGGCGCAGGTGTTCGACATCCCGCTGGGGGTCGGCGAATACCTGCTCATCGCGTTCGTCTCCGTGGTCGGCTCGGCCGCGACGGCCGGTCTGACCGGCGCGATCGTCATGCTCACGCTGACCCTGAGCACGCTGGGCCTGCCGCTCGAGGGCGTCGGCCTGCTGCTCGCCATCGACCCGATCCTTGACATGATCCGCACCGCGACCAACGTCGCGGGACAGATCGTGGTGCCGGTCCTCGTCGCCCGCGGCGAGGGCCGGATCGACGAGGCGGTGCTCAACGCTCCGCCGCAGCCGCTCGACGAGTCTCCGGTGAACGCGCCGCGCCCCTCCGGCGAACCGGCGATCGCATGACCTCCTCGCTCGGATGACCAGGCGGGGCGGCCCGCGCAAGGGCCGCCCCGTCCGCTTCGACGGCTCGCTCGCCACGGTCATGCTCGACGGCCTCCGGGCCTGAGAGCGGCCGCAGAGAACCCGAGGTGGGATCACCGGTTATGGGATCCGAGCGCGGCGTGGCGTCATGGACCGACTCGCGGCGGCTGTAAGCATCGTACGAGTCTCCTCGGTTCGCTCAGCGGGCGATGAGCGCTGCTTTCGGCTGCCGGACAGTAGCGGTCAGGGTTCGTATTTCTGAAGGAACGGTACATGTTCACGCCAATTCCCCGAACAGCAGCCGTAGCCGCTCTCGCCAGGCCAGGGGTACGTCACGCGACCCAGAGAACGACCATGTCGACCATGAGCGGCTGCCTTTCGATGGTCATGGTCGCTGCCTTGCCCCTCTCCGCGCGCGCGGACAGCGTCGGCCACAGCCGGTGCTCTCCGCGCACCATCTTCAAGGCCGATTGGCTTTCACCGAGGAACTTCACCGTTCCCCGCACCCGCTACATCGATGGCCCCGGCGGCAAGATGAGGGTCTCGGTCACGAGGGAGCACCAAGTGCGCGCGTCCATTGAGACCTTCGACATCAGGCCCGCCGCGATCAGCATTGGCGACCTGGTCCGCGGATTGCAGCGGCTGGGGCTTCCCCATCTCCGGGAGGAGTACAAGGTCTTCGCCGGACACGAATACAAACGGGAGGTCAGCAAGGGCATGTACGGCAACCTCTGGTACCGCGTCGCCGGTTACCGCATCGGATGGTCCGCCTGGTCCGTCCTCGGCACGTGCCGCCACGTCCAGATCGATTCCGGAATCGCCAACGTGCCCGCCAGGGTCGAAGGCTGGCGATATTGGGAAACCAGGCACCCGCAGTTCAAGGGCCGCCGACTCGATCTCTGACACCTTCTGCCTGGACTCATGAGCGCAACCATGGTTACAGTAACTGTGGTTGCGGCAAGGGAGGCCTGATGGCGGAGACGGTAGGGCAGTGGGTGCTGCTGGCGTACCGCATCCCGCGCCAGCCCTCGACGTTGCGGATCACGATCTGGCGCAAGCTGGACCGGCTCGGCGTGGCGCGGCTGGGCGACGGGCTGGTGGCGCTGCCCGCCGACGCCCGTACGCGCGAGCACCTGGAGTGGCTCGCCGAGGAGATCGGCGAGCTGGGCGGCAGCTCGACCATCTGGCTGGCCGCCCCGGGCAACGCGGCGCAGGAGAAGGCCATCGCCGTGGACATGCGCCGGGCGCGGACGGCCGAATATCGCGAGGTGATCGCGCACGCCGAGGCCGCCGCGCACGCGCGGCCCGGAGAGCGCAGCCGGGCGGTCAAGCGGTTGCAGGCCGAGCTGCGCAGGATCGGCCGCCGCGACTACTTCCCACCTGCCGAGCGCGAGACCGCGCAGCGGGCCGTGCGCGCTCTGGCCCGAGAGATGGAGAGCGCCGGATGAGGTGGGCCACGCGTGCCGGGGTGCACATCGACCGGGCGGCATGTGCCTGGCTGATCCGCCGCCAGCTCGATGCCGAGGCGGAGTTCGTGTTCGTCGATGATCCGGCCGAGGTCCCCGCCGATGCCACGCCGTTCGACATGCGCGGCGTGGAGTTGTCGCACCACGGCGGCGACTGCAGCTTCGAGACGATCCTGCGCCGCTACGATCTCGACGATCCGGTGCTGTGGAAGCTGGCCGAGATCGTGCATGAGGCCGATATCGACGATGAGCGCTATGACGCGCCCGAGGCCGCCGGTCTGGACGTGATCCTCCGCGGGCTGTCGATGACCTGCGACGATCGGCGGGTTCTCGAGCTCGCAGGCCCGCTCTTCGACGGGCTGTACGAGTTCTACCGGCGCTCGATGCTGCTGGGACGCGAGCCGGCATGATCCGGAATGTCGTCGGCATCCTGCTTGCCGCCCAGGCGCTACGCGGCCTGGGGTACGGCGTCGCGGCGGTCCAGCTCGGTGTGATCCTGCGAGCCGACGGGTTGTCGCCGGCCGAGGTCGGGCTGATGCTGGCGGCGATCCTGGTCGGCACGTTCGCCTCCAGCCTCGTCCTGGCGCGCTGGGGTGATCGTGTCGGCCGCCGCCGGGCGTACGCGGCTCTGTACGGCGCGCTGGCCTGTTGCGGGATCGTCATCGCGGTCGGGGCGCCCATATGGCTGCTGGCCGTGGTGGCCATGACGGGCGCACTGTCGGTCGAGGTGATCGAATCCGGGCCGTTCACCACGCTGGAGCAGGTCATGCTGGCCAGCACGGGGCGCCCGCAACGCGAGGTCGTCCGCGGGTTCGGGCTCTACAACGCGATCGCGGCGGTCGCCGGGACGCTGGGTGCGCTCCTCGGCGCGCTTCCGGCGGACCGGCGGCTGCTCGGCGGTGTGCTGATCATGGCAGGGGCCGTCGGTGCGATGCTGGCGGCGCGGCTGCCCGCGAGCGTCGAGGCGCCGGTGACGCTGCCCGGTCTGCCGCGTCCGCGGTTGCTCGCTCGTTCCCGTGGGCCGGTGGCCCGGCTGGCCGCGCTGTTCGCGGTGGACAGCCTGGCCGGTGGGTTCGTGGTGCAGGCGTACCTCGGGTACTGGCTCAGCGTCAGTTACGGCGCCACCACGCAGACGATCGGGATCACCTTCGCCGCGCTCGGCGTGTTGCAGACCGCGTCCCTGCTGGCCGCGCCGTTGGTGGCGGGGCGCATCGGATTGCTGCGCACGATGGTCTTCACGCACCTGCCGGCCAACCTGCTGCTGGCAGCGGTCCCGTTCGCGCCGGTCCTGCCTGTCGCTATCGCACTGCTGCTGGCCCGTGCCTGCCTGTCGCAGATGGACGTGCCCACCCGGCAGGCGTACGTGATGGCGCTCGTCCCTGCGGAGGAGCGGACCGCGGCGGCGGGTGTCACCAACACCGCCCGCTACCTCACCCGGCCCGTCGGTCCGGCACTTGCCGGCCTGCTGTTCCCGCTCGGGTTGGCGTTGCCCTTCCTGATCGCCGGAGTCGCCAAGACCGGCTACGACCTGACCTTATGGCGGATCTTCCGATCCGTCCGTCTGCCCGCCGATCAGCCTTCTCCCTGATGAGGTCGCCATGACCACCGAAGCGACACACGACCTGATCCCGTTTCGGCAGGCCGTACGTACCTGGTTCCTGATCTCGTTGCAGACGTTCGGCGGCCCGGCCGGGCAGATCGCCGTCATGCAGCGCACACTCGTCGAGGAGAAGCGCTGGATCGGCCAGCAGCGCTTCAACCACGCCTTGAACTACTGCATGCTGCTGCCCGGACCGGAGGCCCAGCAGCTGGCCATTTACGTCGGCTGGCTGCTCAACGGCACCCGAGGTGGGCTGGTGGCGGGCACCCTCTTCGTGCTGCCCGGCATGCTGGCGCTGCTCGTCCTGTCGGCCGTCTACATCCTGTGGCAGGACACCACGGTGGTGACCGCGCTGTTCGCCGGAATCGCCCCGGCGGTGCTGGCCGTCGTCGCCCAGGCCGTCATCCGCGTCGCCAGGCGCTCGCTCACCCATCCGGCGTTCGTCGCCGTCGCGGTGGCCGCCTTCGCCGCGCTGGCACTGCTCGGAGTGCCCTTCCCCGTCGTCATCGCGGTCGCCGCGCTCATCGGCTGGACCGCTCACAAGCTGGCCCCTCAGATCTTCCAGAGCCGTGGGGGACATGGCGGCGACGGGGGACCGGCTCCGCTGATCTCCGACGACGCCCTGCACCACGCGCAGCCAAGCCGGCGCTCCGCGGGCAAGATCCTCGCCGTCGGGCTGGTGGCCTGGTGGCTGCCCGTGGCGGCGGTCGCGCTGCTCACCGGCACCGACAGCGTCTTCACCACCCAGGGCCTGTTCTTCTCCGGCACCGCGCTGATCACCTTCGGCGGTGCGTACGCGGTGCTGGCCTTCGTGGCGCAGCGGGCCGTGGAGACCTACGCCTGGCTGGCCCCGGGCGAGATGGTCCGCGGCCTGGCCATGGCCGAGACCACGCCGGGACCGCTGATCATGGTGGTGCAGTTCGTGGCGTTCCTCGGCGCGTACCGGGATCCCGGGGCGCTGTCGCCGTGGGGCGGCGCGCTGCTGGGGGCGCTGCTGACCACCTGGGTCACGTTCGTGCCGTGCTTCCTGTTCATCTTCCTCGGCGCCCCGTACGTGGAACGGCTGCGCCACAACGCCGCCATCAGCGCCGCGCTCACCGGCATCACCGCGGCGGTCGTCGGCGTCATCGCCAACCTGGCCCTCTACTTCGCCCAGCACACCCTGTTCGCCAGGACCTTCACCTGGGTCTGGGGGCCGTTCAACGTCCAACTGCCCGAACTGGGGACGGTGAGCCCGATCGCCCTGGCGATCACAGCGGCCGCGCTGGTCATGACGTTCGCTCTCAAGTGGCCGATGCTGCGCATCCTGGCCATCTGCGCGGTGCTGGGCCTGGGCACGGTGCTGCTGGCGTGAATCGCAGAGCCATGCCTTCGGCCGGTTACACAACGTGGTCGAACGGGCGACACGCTGCACCATAATCCGCTGCAGCGGACACTTCATGCTTAACCTTGGAAAACGGGAGCGGGCGAAGGCCAACTCATAGACCACCGGCGTGGACGCGCCACGCGACCCGGGGCGACATTTTCGCGGTGGCACGCATTCGACCTTGAGCGTGCGGGTTGCGGCAACGAAGGGAAAGCCATGACGAACGCATCGCCGCACATCACCTCCTTGGCGACCGTGTCACCCGCATTCGAGAACGAGCTCGGCTCGGTCACCATGGTCGACGCCACCGTGCTGCCGATCCTCAACCGGCTCTCGCTCAAGCGCGTCGTCCTCGAACCCGGCGCGATCCGCGAGCCGCAGTGGAATGTCAACGCCAACCAGCTCGGCTACTGCCTTTCCGGCACGGTCCTGGTGTCGATCCTCGGCAACGCCGACGCCTTCTCCTCGTTCATCGTCAGCGCCGGTCAGATGTATCACGTCGAGTCCGGCGCCGTTTACCACATCGAGAACATCGGTGCCGAGCGCGCCGAGTTCCTCCTCGCACTGCGCAACGAGCGCCCGCAGCATTTCTCGCTGCACGACAGCTTCAACGCGATGACCGATGCGGTGCTCGGCAACACCTATGACCTGCCCTCATCGGCGTTCAACGCCTTCGAGCGGTCTCCGGCTCAGCAGATCGTCCGCCGTACCGGTGCCGCCGACGTCCCGTCCACCGCCGGGCTGCCCAATGCTCACCTGTTCGACGCCGAGGGCCAGCACGCGCCGCTGTCCTACGCCTACGGTGACGCCCGCCTGGCCCGTAAGCAGTATTGGGCCGCCCTGGAGGACATCTCCATGTACTCCCTGCGCATCAGGGAGAGCGGGATGCGCGAACCGCACTGGCATCCGGTCACCGCCGAGATGGGATACGTCGAGAAAGGTCACGCGCGCATGCGTGTCCTGGACCCCGACAACACCCTCGACGAGTATCTGCTCGCCCCCGGCGACCTGTACTTCGTGCCACGAGCCTTCCCGCACCATATCGAGGTCATCGGCGACGAGGACATCCACTTCCTCATCTTCTTCGATCAGCCCATGCCCGGCGACATCGGCTATCGGGCCACCGCGTCGGCGTTCTCCCGCGAAGTCCTCGCCGCGAGTTTCGGCATTCCCGAGCGTGAGCTTCCGCAATTCCCCTTCACGCCGATGGACCCGCTCATCGTCGCCCGGGCCAACCCCAGCGATCCTGTTCGGCAATGACGCCTGGCGGCTCTTATCGCCAGTCTCGTTTCGGCGACAGGAAGAAAAGGGAACGGATCAGCTCCTTCCCTCCTATGATCGCCACGGCGAGCAGAATCGCGGCACACGTGAGCAGCAGCGTGAGGGTGAGCCATACGGTCGCACCAAAAATCGCACAGCCGACGGCCAGTCCGGCGAAGACGAAGAACTTGACCCGAATTCTGGCCAGGGAAATCGGAATCACCGTCTCGGGCGGGGTGCGGTCCTCCTCGGGCCCGGTGTGGTCGTGCATCGAAAGACCCCGTTCATAGGTCAAAACAGCAGGAGAACCGGCAGTGAACAGCCGAGAAGAGCGACGATCGCCGCGGCGGTGCCTGCGATCCAGGTCGTGTGCGGGGCGTTGACGAGCGGACCCATCAGCGACCGGTCGCGGCAGAAACGCACGAGCAGGAACAGCACCACGGGCACGCCGAGGGAGATGACCACCTGGCTGAGAATCAGCAGGTCGGTCAGCGGCGCGCCGGAGAACAGCGCGAGGACGGCCGGCGTCATGGTCACGATCCGGCGCACGTGCACGGGCACCCGCCGGTCCAGGAAGCCCTGCATCACGATGTCGCCTGCGAGCGTTCCGATCCCGGAGGAGGAGATCCCGGACGACAGGAGCGCGATGGCGAAGGCGAGGGCGGCGGCTCCGCCTATCCGGGCGCTCAGCTCCGCATGGGCGGCCGGCAGGTCGCCGGCCCACGCACCGCCGGTCTCGGCGCCGAGCCCGGCGCCGAGGGCGATCATCGACACGTTGATGACCGTGGCGACGCCCAGGGCCAGTGAGCAGTCCAGGCGCAGGATCCGGCGGACGAGGTCCGGCTGCGAGCGGGCGGCAGCGGTCGTCATGCCGCGTCCCTGCACCAGCGCCGAGTGCAGGTAGACCGCGTGGGGCATGACCGTGGCGCCGACGATGCCCATGGCCAGGAGCAGCGCTCCCTCACCTCCGAGGCTCGGGATCAGCCCGGTGGCGAGTCCGCTCGCGGACTGGTTTCCCGTGACGATGATGTCGTACCCGATGCCTGCGCCGACGAACAGGAGAGCCGCGGCGCTCATGAGTTCGAACGGGCGGGTGCGGTCCTTGCGACGCAGTTCGAGCAGCGCGAGCGACACCGCCGCCGTCGCCACCGCCGACACCCCCACCGGCATGCCGAACAGGAGCTGCATCCCGATCGCCGCGCCTACGAACTCCGCGAGGTCGGTCGCGAGCACGACGACCTCGACCTGCAACCACAGCATGAGGCTGCCCGTCCGGGTGAACCGCTGCCGGCACAACTGCGGCAGGTTCTTCCCGGTCGCCATGCCGAGTTTCGCCGCCTGGAACTGCACGAGGATCGCGACGAGGCTGGCCGCCACGACGACCCATACCAGGGTGTAGCCCAGCGTCGCGCCCGCGGTGAGGTTGGTGGCCACATTCCCGGGGTCGACGTACGCGATCGCCGCGACGAAGGCCGGCCCCAGCATTTCCGGCCTCGTAGCGGTGGTGGCGGTGCGGAGTCTGCCGGACCACCTACGCGAATTCGTCGGCTGGAGGCGAGCAATCACCGAGCTTCCCTAATGATGATGTATTCGGCATTTTTCCGTGTCGCCAGAATCGGCATGCCGAGTCAGGGATACCCGCACAAAGAGGGTCGTGAAACACGATCATTTCACGAAAGGGATCGGATCGATATCGTGGGATTGCTAAATTGCCATCAATCCATTCGAAGAGCTCTATCTTCAGGTTTCCCTGCAAATCCAGGCGATCTGGGTATGTGGCACGGGGGCCTCAACCGGAACACCTCTAGCGCCGGTACGCGCTGACGCCGACCGGCACCCGGCCGTCCACGGCGCGGATGACCGGCTCGGCACCCTCGGGCCCGGACCCGCCGTACAGCTCGATCAGCTGCAGCTCGCCGGCCATCTTCCCGGCCGCCTCGCCGGCGACGGTCTCGTCGGGCACCGCCACAAAGGTCGTCCTGCCGCCGTCGGCCTTCTCGTGCACCACCACGTCGACCGCCGGATCGGCGCCTTCGTGCACGATGATGAACGCCTCGGACAGCGTCTCCCCGGCCTCGAAACGGGTCTTGTACGAGGCCACGCCGGTCAGCGACTCGAACCCGTAGTAGATGGCCCCCACGGGGACCTTCCCACCGGCCGCCCGGCCGGCCGCGGCGTGCCAGACCGCGCCGAACCCGCCGCAGATCTCAACTTGGGTCGCCCCTTCGCCGACCAGCCGGGACACGAGCTCGGTCAGCTGCCCTGGCTCGCCGACGGCCCGCACCCGCGTGCGCCCGCCCTCGTTCTGGATCGTCATGACGTCGGTCCACGGGTCGGCGCCGGTCTCCTCATAAATGATCACTCTGTCTTCGCTCATGTCTACGAGCCTGCTACCTCAACCAAACTTGAGGTCAACTCGGCGGACCCATCCTGAACCATTCGGACGCGGGGCGTCGACGGCCTCGGCGCCGGGTGCGGGCGGCGCCGTGCGGCAGGCGGGGCAACGGGTGAGCGGTCCCGCTGTCCCGGTCCGTCGCCCTCAGGCGACGCGGTGGTCGTCGAGAGCATCGGGATTCCAGTCGATCCCGATGCCGGGCATGTCGGGCGGTGTCACATGGCCCTCCTCGATCACCAGAGAGCTGCGGGTGATCGCCTGCAACTGCGGGATGTGCTCGACGTACATCCCGTTCGGCACGGCGGCGGCCAGGCTGACGTGCAGTTCCATGAGGAAGTGCGGGCTCACCGCGACGTTGAACGCCTCTGCGGCGTGGGCGACCTTCAGCCAGGGGGTGATCCCGCCGATGCGGGCCACGTCGACCTGCACGATGCCGACCGCGCCCGCGGCCAGGTAGTCGCCGAACCGCTGGACGGAGTAGAGGGATTCGCCGACCGCCACCGGCACCGAGGTGGAGGCGGCCAGTCTTCGGTGTCCGTGCAGGTCGTCGGCCGGCAGCGGCTCCTCGAACCAGGCGATGCCGAGCGGCTCGTAGGTCCGGGCGCGTCGGATCGCCTCCGCGGAGGTGAACGCCTGATTGGCGTCGACCATGACCTCGAAGCCCGGTCCTACCGCCTCGCGGACGGCCGCGAGCCGCTCGGCGTCCTCGGCGAGCGACGGCCTGCCCACCTTGATCTTCACCCCGCACAGCCCGGCCGTGGCCGCTCGCTTCGCGCCGTCCACCAGTTCCTCGACGGGCAGGTGCAGCCAGCCGCCCTCGGTGTCGTAGACGGGCAGCCGCTCGTGCGCGCCGCCTGCCATCTGCCACAGCGACTCACCGGTACGCCGGCCGCGCAGGTCCCAGAGCGCGGTGTCGACGGCGGCGAACGCCAGCGAGGTGATGGCCCCGACGGTGGTCGCGCGGGTCTGGTCGAGCATGTGCCGCCACAGCGCCTCCACCGGCCGGGCGTCCCGGCCCAGAAGCGCCGGGACCAGGTGGTCGGTGATGAGCGACATGACGGCCCGCCCGCCGGTCCCGATCGTGTACGAGTACCCGGTACCGGACAGCCCGTCGGAGGTGTGCACGGTGACCAGCACCGTCTCCTGCTTGACGAAGGACTGCATCGCGTCGACGCGGACGGCCGCCGGTTGCAGGTCGACCAACTGGACGTCGATTCGTTCGATTCGGGTCATGTCATATGCCTTCTTCACTTGAGCGCACCCAGGGTGATGCCGCTCGTGACGTAGCGCTGGAAGATCAGGAAGAGGATGACGATCGGGAACGTCGCGATCACGAGGCCGGCGAAGAACGCCCCCTGGTCGCTG
Organism: Nonomuraea sp. NPDC051941; assembly: GCF_044593615.1. Classification (NCBI taxonomy): domain Bacteria; kingdom Bacillati; phylum Actinomycetota; class Actinomycetes; order Streptosporangiales; family Streptosporangiaceae; genus Nonomuraea; species Nonomuraea sp. NPDC051941. The sequence goes on along the minus strand of NZ_JBIUCF010000046.1, from coordinate 25,934 downwards.
ACGAACTGGCCCTGGAAGGAGAGCAGGCCGACCGACAGCGTGCGGTTCTGCGGGCGGGTCAGCAGGACGACTCCGAACTGGACCTCGCTCCACACGAAGATGAGCCCGAGCAGCGTGACCGAGACGAAACCGCCCTTGCTGATCGGCAGGACCACGCGGAGCAGCGCGGCCAGCTCCCCGTAGCCGTCGATCTTGGCCGCCTCGAGCAGTTCCCGCGGTACGGCGGCGAACACCGACCGCATGATGAGGGCGATGGTGGGCGTCATGAACGCCGCGTAGACCAGCGAGATGCCCGGCACGCTGTTGAGCATCTGATACCTGCCCAGCAGCTCGAACGTCGGGATCAGCGCGACGACCAGCGGGACGCTCAGGGCGAGGACCATGACGCGGCTGACCGCGTTCGACAGGCCCCTGGTCGCGCGGGCCAGGCCGTAGCCGGCCAGGCTGCCGCAGGTCACGCCGATGGCCAGGCTGCAGAGTGCCACCAGCACGCTGTTGATGATGTACGTCGACAGCGGCGCGCCACCGACCACGCCCCGCCAGGCGTCGGCGTAGTTCGACAGCACCCACTCGCCGCCCAGCCCCAGCGGGTGGGCGTAGATGTCGCTGGTCGGGTGCAGCGACAGCAGCAGCATCGACACGAACGGCACGACCGTGAACGCCGTCCAGACCAGCAGGAGCGTGTAGCCGACGTACCAGAGCGGGCCGTGCCGCCAGGCAGATCGTCGCCGTACGGCCGCCGAGCCGACGTGCCGGGCCCCGTTCGGGGTCCGCGGCGCCGTCATCGCGCGTCCAGGGTCTGCTGGCGGAAGATCCGCATGACCATGATCCCGATGACGGCGACGATCAGCGTCGTGATGACCGCGGTGGCCGAGCCGTAGCCGTAGTCCTGGTCGACGAAGGACTGCTTGTAGACCAGCACCGGGAGGATGCTCGTGGAGTTGCCCGGGCCGCCCCGGGTCATCGCGTAGATGACGCCGAACGCGTTGAACGAGAACACCGAGGTCAACGTCGTGATCGTGCCCAGCATCGGCACGATGTTCGGCAAGGTGATCCGGAACAGCCGTCCGGCCGCTCCGACGCCGTCGATCGTGGCCGCCTCGTGCACCTCCTGGGGGATGGCCTCCATCGCGCCCAGCAGGATCAGCATCGCGTACCCGGTCTGCGTCCACACCGCGACGAAGATCGCCGCGTACAGCGCCGTCGAGGACGACGCCAGCCAGGCGTGCCCGTCTCCGAGCCCGATCAGGCCGAGCAGGGAGTTCACCACACCGGTCGTGGGCTGGAACGCGTTCGACCAGAAGATGCCCGCGATGCTGACCGGGATGATCACCGGCAGGAACCAGACGACCTTGAAGATCCGGGCGCCGGGGACCTTCCGGCTGATCGCGTTGGCCAGCAGACAGCCCAAGGTCACCGTGAACACCACGGTCCCGATGAAGAACTGCAGGCTGGTCCCGATGGACTGCCAGACCAGCGAATCGTGCAGGAGCCGCCGGTAGTTGTCCAGGCCGTGGTAGACGACCGCGCCGACGCCGTCCCAGGAACCGAGGCTGATGCGCACGGATCCGGCGATCGGGTAGGCGACGAGCGCGAGCAGCAGCACCAGGGCCGGGGCCATCACCGCGATCGGGAAGATCCGTGCCCTCCGGCGAGGCGGCCGCGCCGTGGCGGCCGTCGCCAGAACGACTTTGTCGGCGGTCATCAGTCGGACGCCCCCGACACCTTGCCGGACTGCAGGTCCTCCAGCGCCGACTGGTACTGCTGCGCCGCCTGCTGCGGGGTCAGCTTGTCCGCCACGAGCTTCTGCAGCACCGGCACCGAGAACGCCTGCCCGAGGGTGGAGGGCACGGTGGAGTCCCAGATGTTGACCAATCCGACGGACTGCGACAGCTCGAACTGCTGCTGCACCAGGTCACCGAGGTTCGACAGGCTCGATGCGGGGATCGAGGTGAACACCGGGAGCGACCCGGTGGCGGCGATGACGCTGACCTGGTACTTGTCGGTCATGAAGAACTGGAGGAACTTCTTGGCCAGCTCCGGGTTCGCCGCCTTGGCCGGGACCACCAGGGTGTCCCCGTTGAAGGCGTTGAACGGCGTCTTCCGGCCCGGGGTGAGCGGGGGCAGCAGGAACCAGCCCATCTCGAACGACGGCTTGGCCTCCTTCAGACTCGCGTAGGTGTAGTTGCCGCCCTGCAGCATCGCGAGTTTTCCGCTGGTGAACAGCCCCTGGGCCTGGTCGGTGTCCATGCCGAGCATCCCGTTCTGGTAGATGCCCTTCTTCTGCCAGTCCTGGATCGTCTGGAGCACCTTCACGAAGCCGGGGTCGGTGTACTTGACGTTCGTGGGGGATCCGGGCTTGAAGTTGGTGAGCATGGCGGCGTAGTCGTCGGCCGACACCGCGGTGGGCAGCAGCGCGTCCAGCGTGTGCCCCAGGTCGTACGGGCTCGAACCGCCCACGCCAAATCCCTCGTAACCGGCCGCCTTGACCTTGCCCACCATGGACTCGAAGTCGGCGACGGAGGCGATCTGGTGGTCGGCCGGCTCGGGGATGCCGGCCTTCGCGAAGGCCGCCTTGTTGTAGTAGACGGGGTTGATGAGCAGTTGCTCGTAGAGGACGCCGTAGTGGCGCCCGTCGGTCGTGTAGTAGTCGACCTGGCTCTTGGAGTACTTGTCCGCCAGGCCCGCGGCCTTCCAGACGTCGTCCAGCGGGGTCAGCTGCTTGTTCTTCAGCAGCGCGGACCAGACGCCCGTGCTGCGCTGCAGGTAGCCGATGTCCGGGGTGCCGGTCGAGCTGAGCAGGGCCACGTTGGGGCCGCGGGAGCTGCCGGAGTCGACGCCCTCGAAGGTGACCACCGTGCCCGGGTTGGCCTTCTCGAAGTCCTTGCCGACCTGCTGCATGGCGCTCGCCAGCGGTCCGGTGGGGATCTGGATCCGGAGCGACTTGCCGTCGCCGCCGCCCGGTCCGGTGCCGGTGCCGCACGCGACGCCGACGGCCGCGAGCAGGACGCCCGCGAGGACCGGCCTGACTGCCCTGAGAGTTCTAGAGAGTGGCACGGGACCCGTCCTTCCAGGGGGCTGACAGCTCTATGGCGATGACATCGATGAGCGCGCCGGTCGGTGGTGGCACGGTGATGAACAGCTCGCCGAGCGGCTCGTCGTCCGCGCCGTTCGCCTTGTGCACTTCCTCGTTGACGCTGTACGGCAGCTGCTGCTCGGTGCCGAGCAGGCGGACGCCGACGACCGAGCCGATGGGAACGTTCCGGACGATGAGCACCTCCTGTGGCTGCAGCAGTAGGTGGAGGTAGACGTTGTTGCCGCGCTGCGTGGCCGGGCCGTGGAAGTCGAGGCGTTCCGGCGCGGGCGCGGCCCCGACGATGCTCTCGCCGTGGCTGGCGAGCCAGCTGCCGAGCTGCTTGAGCGTGGCGACCTCGGTCGGCACCAGCGACCCGTCACCCCGCGGTCCGATGTTGAGCAGGAGGTTTCCGCCCCGGGAGACGACCTCGCTCAGGTAGGAGGCGAGCAGTCGCGGGCTCTTGTAGTCGAGGTCGTCGGGCCGGTACGCCCAGCTCTCGCTCATGGTGAGACACAGCTCCCACGGTCCGCCCGGTGGCCGGCGCGGCATGCCCTGTTCGGGGGTCGCGTAGTCGCCCTGGCCCGGCAGCCGGTCATTGATGATCACGTCCGGCTGCAGGGATTTGATCAGCTCGCGCAGCTCGGCGGCGTGCCACTCCTCCGCGGTGCGTTCCCACTCCCCGTCGAACCACAGCAGGTCGATGGTCCCGTACTCGGTGAGCAGTTCGGTGAGCTGCCCCTTGACGTAGTCGAGATAGCGCGCCCACTGCTCAGGCGCGGGCCGCCGGTAGCGTTCGTGCGGGTAGGGACGATCGGCGTCGGTGAACGCCGGGTAGTCGGGATGGTTCCAGTCGAGCAGCGAGTAGTAGACGCCGACGCGCAGGCCCTCGGCGCGCAGCGCGTCGAAGAACTCCCGGGTGATGTCACGTCCGTACGGCGACGCCGCGACGGAGAACTCCGACTGCCTCGTGTGGTACATCGAGTACCCGGCGTGATGGCGGACGGTGAAGACCACATAGCGGGCACCCGCGTCGCGGGCGAGCCGCGCCACGTCTCGCGGGTCCCAGCGCCGCGGGTCGAACGTGGCCGCGCTCGACTGGTACTGCGTGATCGTGATGTCGGCTTCGGGTTCTGTCCGGCCCGGAAGGATCGAATGGCCGACCAGGGGCCAGCCGATCTCCACGCCTTGTTGGCTCGCATGGTCCCAGTGCACGAACAGGCCGAAACCCGCGTCACCGAACCAGCCGGGAAAGGTCACGAGCTCATCCTTCTGCGTTGGGCGAGCTTGCCCAGATCGGATACGATACGATTTGGATGAGGATGCAGGGCGGTTCGGGCATGTGTCAACCACGAGAGCGAAGATGTCCGTGGTGGCCTCAGAGGGAGGGACGATGGGTGACTCCGCGCCGGTGGCAGGCGCGTCCAGCGGCTCGGGTTCCGACGAGCCGGCCAAGGTCAGTGTGCGCGAGTCGGTCTTCCAGGCGCTCAAGGCCCGGCTCATGGATCACGACCTGGAGCCCGGGACGAAGCTGTCGATCGACGGGCTCTCCCGCGAACTCGACGTGTCGCAGACGCCGGTCCGCGAAGCGCTCGCGCGCTGCGAGTCGGAGGGGCTCGTCGTCCGCCGGCCGAACGCCGGCTATCTGGTGGCTCCGCTGCTCGACCGGGCCGCCCTCGACGACCTGTACGACGTTCGCCTGCTCCTCGAACCGTCCGCTGCCGCCCGTGCCGCTCGGCACGCCACGGATGCCGAGGTGGCCGCCATGCGGGAGGCGCTGGAGCAGATGATGTCGCCGCTGCTCGGCGACACCTACGAGGCCTACCGTGGCTTCGCGGAACTGGACGCCCTGTTTCACAACGCGATCGCCGAGGCCAGTCGCAGCCCGCTCATCGCCGACACGCTGCGCAGGTTCCGCGCGCACACCCATGGTTACCGCCTCTACTTCCGCCACGGGATCGCCACCCACGCCGCCGATGAGCACCGCGCGGTGCTCGACGCCATCTGCCGCAAGGATCCCGAGGCGGCGGCGAGCGCCATGACCGCCCACCTCGAGGCGTCGCGGTCACGCCTGACGAGCGCCTACGAAGCCTGACCCTGCCAGATCCGCGGAGAGTGCGGCGTCGCGGGCCAGGGGCAGCGCAAAATGCCTGATCAGAGGCTGCTATCCTCGCCCGCATGCCCGAACTGATCACACCCACACGTCGACTCCAGTCCTCATGGCTCGCGGCGCGTGACGAGTGGCCTCCAGGTGCCCATCAGGACGGGACCGGCTTGCGCCTCGCACCTGAGGCCGAGCTGGACAATCCCGAGGTCTTCTCGGCGTGGGTCAAGGAACTGCGGCAGCAGTCGGACAGGTCGGTCACCCTGGGAGACGGGAGCGTCCACGCCACCTACTGGTGGATCGTCGAGGGCGACGACTATCTGGGAGCCATCGATCTGCGGCACTACCTGAACGCCGTCCTCCTCGATATCGGCGGGCACATCGGCTACAGCATCCGGCCTTCTGCCCGAAGGCGCGGCCTGGCCACGTGGGCCCTCGGGGCGGTTCTGCCCGAGGCGCGTGCGTTCGGTATGGATCAGGTCCTGGTCACCTGCGACGACGACAATGTCGGATCGGCGCGCAGCATCGAGCGCAACGGTGGCGTCCTGGAGGATGTCCGCACCACGGAGGTGGGCGTCAAGCGCCGCTACTGGATCACTCTGTAGGCAGTGGTTCGGTCCGTCACCGCCTCGCCGGTGCCGTTCACCCTGAGCCCCGCCGACGACCTCCCCTTCGCCGCCTCCCTGCCGCGGTTGTTCCGGCGGGTTCCGATCTGGTCAGGCCTACCTACGCATGCCCGACCAGAACTGATCACCGCGCCTCAGAGGAGTTCGCCGGCCCGGCGCAGGCGGCGCTCGCGAAGGGCCAGCAGCGGCGGCAGACCCACCTGCACGACGATGTACGCGGCCACGGCGAGCGCCTCCCAGAACCCCGCCGAGCCGATCGCGTTGCCATCGAGCTGCGTCAGGGCCCAACGTCCGAGAGAGAGGGCCAGCGGCAGCACGCCCGTGACGAATATCCAGACCATGCCCGCGATCCCCGCGACGTACGGCACCACGAACCACCGGGCGACCCGGCGGTCACGCGCGCTCGTCTCCGACAGCTCGGCCGTCTCGGCCTGAGTGAGCCGGAACAGCGTGGCCTTGGCGGTCAGCCAGGTCGTCCGGTAGAGGTTGTGGCACCGCAGCACGTTCGCGAGCAGAGCGTACGAGTCGCTGCGCAGCGGCAGCGCGGCCCACTGCCAGACGATGCCGACGATCTGGGACAGCACCACCACGGCGAGGAGATCGTCGAGGACGCCGGGCGGGTCGAGCAGCCGCAGTCCCAGCGCGGCGGCCAGCACCACGGTGTCGATGGCCATTCCGGCCAGGTAGACGCCGTGGCGGCGGTTGCGCGGCACCGTGACGATCTGGGTGAGATCGGTCTCGAAGACGACGTATATGCCCCGATAGCTGACACGGAAGATCGCCGGCACGCCGATCGCCCGCCCCGCGAGCCAGTGCCACGCCTCGTGCACGGCGCCGAACGCGATGCCGATCAGCAGCCAGCCGAACGCGGACAGGCCGGGACCGGGCAGGAACCAGGCGTCCTCCCAGGAGGGACGCAGATCGGGCCGGAACAGCAGGAGGGAGCCGGCGAAGACCGCGGCGGCCGCGTAACACGACCAGGCGGCGGGCCCGAACAGCCGGGCCGCCGATCGGGGGCTGACCCCTTCGATCCATTTGATCTGCCCGCGCCTTCCACCCGCCTCGGCCGGCGGGTCGAGCAGCCCCGCCGCGGCGAGCCCGTCGACGAACTCCGTGCCGTTCACCTGCTCGCCCGCGACCTCGCCGGCCCGCGCGGTGGCCTCGTCGAGCGAGCCGGTCTCCTGGAGCGCGGTGACGAAGACCGCGCCGGGCTCCGGCACCGCGACGAAAATGCCCAGCTCGGGGCGGCCTAGAATCCATGCCTCGCCGTCGAAGGCGACCGTCAGCCGGGCGGCCCGCTCGCGCAGCTCCTCATCCAGGGACGCGGCCATTCTTCACTCCATGGTCGTCAGGAAGGGGGAAGGGCCGCACCCCGATCAGGCAGGAGTGCGGCCCCTTGGCCCGATTCTCAGGAATCGGTGCCGTTCTGCGTGAGACGGGCGTTCTCGACGCGCACGATCTCGATCTTCATACTGATCACCTCCCTCCGCATACCGCACAAGCGGGGTCGCGCGGCCACTCGGTCTGACTGGTCGCACAGCCGTGCGCGAAGTCGATGTCGAGTGGCCTACCGGCGTACGCCGGTGGCTCGAAGCCGGTCAGGTAGCGCAGCACCTCGAAGGCGCCGAAGGCCCCCAGCAGGCCGGCGACCGGCCCGATCCCACGGTTGGGCTGTGGCCTGCTGACGAAGAGGCGGGTGGCGGCGATGGCGCCGGCGATGACCGGGTCGTCGGGGTCGGGGAAGTCGGCCGGGTTCGAGGGGTCGGCCGGTACGCAGGCGCGGCACGCGCTGACGCCCGGGTTCACCGACCAGACCGTGCCGGTGGTGACCGACATGCCGCCGCGGACGAACGGCACGCCGTCGCGTACACACGCCTCGTTGACCCAGAGGTCGATGTTCTTCGGACGGTCGATGCCCGAGGCCACGACATCGGGCCGGACCCGGCGGATGAGCTCGACCAGTTGCTCGGGGCCGGTGACGTCGGCCTCGACCCACTCGACCTGGATGGCCGGGTCGAAGGCCCGCACCCATGCCGCGGCGCGCTCGACCTTGCGTGCGCCGATGTCCTCCGTGCGGTAGAGGTACTGCCGGGCGAAGTTGCGCGGTTCGACGGCGTCCCGGTCGAGCAGCGTCATCGCGCCGACGCCGAGCCCGGCGAGGTGCGGGATGGTGTTGGAGTTGAGGCCGCCGGTGCCGAGCACCAGGACGTGCGACTCGCGCAGGCGGCGCTGCAGGTCCTCCCGGCTGCGGTCGAGGGTGCCGAACGACTCGAAGAAGGCCAGGTTGCTGAAGTACCGCTCGGCGTCGGAGGGCTCCAGCCGGTCGAGGCGGTCGCCGTCCTCCAGCAGCCGCTCGGCGTCGAACGCCGCGACGGCCTCGCGTACGTCGGCCACGTCCAGCGACAGCTCGTCCGCGATCTCGGCGACGGTCCTGCCGCCCTCGCTGAGGAGGCCCACGAGCTTTTCCACGATCCCGTCGGGGTCGGTCAGGAGCAGCTGGTCGCGTGGGTCATAGACCAGCCGCAGCTCATCCCCGACCCGCTCCCAGGAGATGCCTTTGAGTCGTGGCCTCATCGGCGCACCAGCCAATCTCTGAGATGGGATTTGGCAACACAGTGGCAGCCGCGCGCATGGACGCCGCATGGATCCCGCACGGAAGCACATTGCCCCTGCCGGAGGGGTGGACCAGCCTCGAACTCGTGATCTTGGCCGGTGTCCGATTCCTCGCCTCAGGCGTCCCGCTGGGCGAAGGCGAGCGCGGCGCCGGCCAGCCCGACCGTCAGCCACGCCCCCAGCACCAGCCCGCCCTCCACCGGCGTCAGCCCCGGCCCTTGCAGGTAGATCCGCGCCCCCGCCACACTCGGCAGGTAGCCGGCCAGGGTGGTGACGCGGCCCAGGACCGGCGGCAGGATCAGGACCAGCACGAGCGCGGTGCCGAGAGCGGCGACGACGTCCCTGGTCAAGGTCGCCGCCACCGCCCCGAGCAGGCCGATCAGCACCAGATAGGCGGCGGCGCGCAGCAGACCGGCGACGTCCACCTCGGCGCCGTCGGTGAGGCGGGCGGCGAGCGCGGCGCCGGTGACCGTGAGCAGGGCGGTGCAGGACGCGACCACCAGGTACGCGATGAGCTTGCCCGCCATGAGCGGCATCCGCCCCGGGACGGCGGTGAGGGTCGTACGGATCTGGCTCCCGGCGTACTCGGACGCGACCGACAGGACGCCGAGCACGAGCAGGCCGGCCTGGGCGTAATCGACGCTCCTGAACGCCGACGCCATCGCGGACGGTGGCCCGGCGGCGATGACGGCGGCGAGCCCGGCCGGGACGAGGACGGTCGCGCAGACCGCGGCGAGCGCGGCCGGGAGGGTGACGAGCTTGATCACTTCGGCGGCGACGGTGTTGCGCAGGCCCATGGGTCACGCGTCCCTGTGGACGAACACGCCCGCGGCCACGGCGAGCAGCACGGCCGCCCACGCCGCCATGACCAGGCCGCCGGTCGCCGGCTCGAATCTGACCTCGGCCGGGTAGTTCCTGACGAACATCTGCGCGCCGGCCACGTCCGGAAGGTACTTCGCCAGCGAGGTGACCTTGCTCAGCAGGAAGGAGACCGACACGACCGAGGTGTTGACGATGAACACGACCATCGGCACGACGCCGGCGCGGGTCATGACCGTGACGGCGAAGGCGATCAGCGCGGTGAGCACCCAGTAGACGACGGCCCCGAGCGGCCGCCAGCCGAGCGCCGCCAGCACCGCGCCGGGCGAGCCGGCATGCCCGCCGAGCAGGGCCAGCGAGATCAGGATGCCGGCGCCGATCGTGACGATCGCGAGGGCTCCGCTGACGAGGGCGAGCACGATCGCCTTCGCCGCCAGCAGGACGCCGCGGTCAGGGGTGGCGGTGAGGGTGACCGCGATCTGCCTGCCGCCGCCCGCGTCCTTGGTGGTGGAGGTGTACTCGCTGCTGATGATGACGACCCCGAGCACGATCACGCTGATGACGCCGAAGGCCGCCATCTCCAGGACGAGGTCGAGCGTGCGGCCGTCCTCCGGCATCCCGCCGTCCAGCCTGCCGCGCCTGCTCGCCATGGACATGGCGGTGAACATGAGCGTCAGCCCGGTGCCGGCCACGGTCGCGACCAGCGCGGCAGGCAGCAGGACGAGCTTCCTGAGCTCGGCGGCGATGGCGTTCAGCACGGTCACGACCTGCTCCCGGCGTCGCCGGAGCGGTGCGCCGGATCGGTCAGGACGAAGAACGCCTCCTCCAGCGAGGCGTGCCCGGCGATGACCTCGGAGAGCGGCCCGGAGGCGACGATCCGCCCCGCGCTGATCACGATGAGGTCGTCGGCGACCTCGGCCATCTCGCTCATCAGGTGGCTGGAGATCAGCACCGTGCCGCCGCCCTTGGCGTACTCCTTCAGCAGCCGCCGCATCCAGCGGATCCCGTCGGGGTCGAGGCCGTTGACCGGCTCGTCGAGCACCAGCGCCGTGGGTTCGCCGAGCAGCGCCGCCGCCAGCCCGAGCCGCTGCCCCATGCCCAGCGAGAACGTGCCGACCCGCTTGCCCGCGACGTGCTCGAGCCCGACCTCCGCCAGCGCCTGCGCCACCCGGTGCTTGGGGATGCCGTTGCTGCGCGCCACCCAGGACAGGTGGGCGCGCGCGGTGCGGGAGCGGTGCGCTCCGCTGCCCTCCAGCAGCGAGCCGACCGTGCGCAGCGGGTCGCGCAGCTTGCGGTACGGCAGGCCGCCGATCAGCGCGGTGCCCGCGTCGGCGCGGTCGAGGCCGAGCAGGATGCGCAGCGTGGAGGACTTCCCCGCCCCGTTCGGGCCAAGGAACCCGGTCACCCGCCCGGGCCCGACGGCGAAGGAGACGTCGCTGATGGCGACTTGGGCGCCATGACGTTTGGTGAGGCCGACAACTTCGATCATGGACTGCAGCGTTCCAGCCGGGGCCGGACGGCCGCATCGGCCAAAGGTTGACAGCTACCGCAGGCCGTCCACGAAGCCGGACTCGTAGGCCAGGATGACGAGCTGGGTGCGGTCGCGCACGCCGAGCTTGAGGAAGAGCCTGCTCAGGTACGTCTTGACGGTGGCCCGGCTGAGGAACAGGGCGGCGGCGATCTCCTCGTTGGACATCCCCTGGACGACGGCGGCCACGACGTCGCGCTCGCGCTCGGTCAGCCCGGCCAGGCGGGCCGCGCCCGGGCGGGGGCGGGCGTAGCCGGCGATCAGCCGCCTGGTCACCTCGGGGGCGAGCATCGCGTTGCCGTGGTGAACGGTGTGGACCGCCCTGAGGATCTCGTCGGTGCCGGCGTTCTTCAGCAGGAAGCCGCCGGCGCCGGCGCGCAGGGCCTCGAAGACGTACTCGTCCAGGTCGAACGTCGTCAGGATGACGACCTTGACCTCCGGGCGGGCCGCGCAGATGGCCCGGGTCGCCTCCAGGCCGTCCATGACCGGCATCCGGATGTCCATCAGCACCACATGGGGGCGCAGCCGTGCGGCGGCCGCGACCGCCTCCCGGCCGTCACGCGCCTCGCCCGCCGCCGTCAGCGCGGGGTCGGAGTCGACGAGCTCCACGAGCGAAGTCCGCAGCAGATCCTGGTCCTCGGCGACCAGCACCCTGATCGGCTCAGTCACGCGCCACCTCCGGCATCGGGATCACGGCGCGCAGCTCGAACCCGGCCCCCTGCCGGTGCCCCGAGGTGAAGGCGCCGCCGAGCAGCTCGACCCGCTCCCGCAGCCCGACCAGCCCGAACCCGGGCTCACCCCGCCCGGCGAACGCACCGCCGCCGTCGTCGACGACCGCGACGCGTAACTCGCCGTCCACGCCGCTCACCGTGACCGTGCAGCGTGCGCCGGGGGCGTGGCGGGCGACGTTCGTCAGCCCTTCCTGGACGATCCGGTACGCCGCCAGCCCGGCTCCCGCCGGAACCCCCTCGGCATCCGTCACCGTCAACGTCACCGGAACGCCGCCCTCCCGCATCCGGTCCGCCAGCTCGGCCAGGTCGCCGATCCCCGGCGGCGGACGGCGTTCGGCGGGCTCGTCGCTCTCACGGACGGCGCCGAGGGTCGTCCGCAGTTCCTCCATCGCCTGCCTGCTCACCTGCTCGATCTGGCCGAGCCTGACGCGCATGCGCCCCATGTCGTCCGCGCGGGCCGCGACCCCGGCGGTGACGGCGATCGTGCCGAGCGAGTGGGAGACGACGTCGTGAACCTCCCGCACCACGCGCAGCCGCTCCGCCGTCACGGCCCCACGCCGCTCGGCCAGCATCGCGTGCTCGGCCTCCAGCGCCGCGCGGCGCGTCGTGGCGCCCAGCACCCAGGCCGAGGCCAGCGCGAACAGGCTCAGCATCGTGTAACGCACGGCGCTCCCCGCGTCGGCGGTCCCCAGGAACGCCACCGCCGCGATGGTCGCCCCCGTCGCCGCCCCCACGGTGTTGAGGGACCTGGCGGTGCCGTGCCTGAGGGCGACGCGGTAGAGCACCCACGCCGAGGCGACGAACGGGTCCAGCGTCATCCCGAACGCGGCGCCCGCCAGGGTGACGGCGCCGACGACGCCCAGCGCGACGAACGGTCGCCGCCCGCGCAGCAGCATGCCGACGACCAGCAGCGCGATCAGCCCGGCGTGGACCCAGGCGGCGCGGCCACCACTGTCGATCGGCAGCCAGAACACCAGGACGCACAGCGCGACAGCCGCCAGGTCCCACCCGGTGGAGCCGGACCGGTCGGGATCGAACCAGTGCTGAGCCATACCGCAGACCCTAACGAGCCCGCCGCTCCGCACGCCCGGTCCTTCCGGTGGCTGTCGGCCGGCCTCCCCGTGGTCAGCACGCCGCTGAGCCTGTTGGTGACTCCGTTCTATGGCCGTGTGGCGCGGACGTAGTAGAGGAGGTACGGCAGGCGGCCTTCTGATTCCACCCGGAAACCGGCGTCGGGGATCATGGTGCCGAGAAGGTCACGAGGGTCGTGCCGCATGGCGGGGCCGCTGAGGGCGCCGATGAGGTGTCTGGCCAGGGGGTTGGCAGGTGGGCGGAATTCGGCGATGAGCAGGCGGCCGCCGGGCCGCAGCACGCGGAACATCTGGCGCAGCGCCTCGGGCCGGGCACCGGCGGGGATGTGGTGGACGGCGAAGCTGGAGACCACCAGGTCGAACGAGCCGTCGGGGAACGGCAGGTCCTGGCCCTCGCCTTCCACATAGGTGCAGTTGGCCGAAGCGTGCCGGGTGGCGTAGTCGATCATCGCGGGGGAGGGGTCCACGCCGGTGACGTGGCCGCCGGGCGTGACGACCGGGGCGAGGATCCGGCTGAGATAGCCGGTGCCGCAGCCGACGTCCAGGACGCGATCGCCTGCTCGTGGCCTGGCCGCTGTCGCCACGCGGGTGAAGGCGGCGCGGCGGCCGCCCAGGAATCCGATCGAGACGAGGGTCTCGTAGGTGCGCGGGTGGTCGATGGTGCCGCCGGCGTCGGCGTGCTCTTCGTGGGTGTGCAGGAGCTTTCCCAGACCCATGGCATTGCCTCCCAATGATGAACAAGCTGTTCAGTTATGAATGATGCGTTCATTATGGTGAGGGGGCAACGAGCAGATCGGCCGTGTTGTGCGGTACCGAACAGAGGGTGGGGAAGTGTCCGGAGACAGGCGGGTTCGGCGTACCCGGCGGATCGTCCAGGAGGCGCTGGTGGCGCTGATCCTGGAGAAGGGGTATGACGCGGTGACCGTCACCGACATCATCGAGCGCGCGGACGTGGGCCGGTCCACGTTCTACTCGCACTTCACGGACAAGCAGGACGTGCTGTTCGGCAACCTCGACGAGCTCGCGTTCCTGCATCCCGTACCGGCTGCCCGATCGGGGGAGCTTTTCGCGTTCAGCCTGCCGATGTTCGAGCACGTGCGGGAGCAGCGGCGGCTCGTGCGTGCGCTCCTGGGGCGGCGGGGCGGCGGCCAGGTGTACGCGCGCGGCGAGCAACTGCTCTCGGCCGCGGTCAGGAACGAGCTCGTGGCCGCGGGCGCGCGGGCGTCGGCCTCGCTGGACCTGCTGGTGGTGTGCGTGGTCGGCGCGTTCATGGGGCTGATGCGGGCGTGGGTGGACGGCGAGAGCACCGCTACGCCCGCCGAACTGGACGCGGCCTTCCGCGCGGCGATCGAGCCGGGCGTGCGGGCGGCGCTGGGTCAGGAGTAGCTGAGGGTGAGGGGCACCACCAGGAAGGCCAGGGCCGCGGTCCAGAACGCGCCCGCACCCGGGGCGCCCGCTAATGAGCCGAACATCGCCGCCAGGCCTGGGACGACGGGTTGGGCGACACCCCAGGACGATCCCTGGAAGGCGAACCAGCGCGGCCGTTCGGGCTCGGGTGCGGAGTCGGCGACGAGGGTCTGCCAGCGTCCGAGCAGCAGTCCGTTGGCGGCCGTGGACGCGAGGTAGGCCGCCGCGGTCAGCCCCGGCTGTTCGGTGAGTGCCATGGTCAGGGCGAGCAGGCCGAGCAGCACGGCGCCGCCACCGAGCACGATCCCGTGACCCAGGCGTGCCAGTCGCCGCCCGCCTGCCCACAGCGCGAGCGGGCTGAGCACCGCCGCGCCGGCGAGGGTGAGCCCGGGTGCCCAGGCAGGGGCGCCGCGTTCGAGCAGGGCCAAGGGGATGAACATCATCACGGCCAGATAGCCCACCGCGAAGGCGGTGCTGGCGAGGGTCAGCCGGAGCAAGGGCGCGGGAGGCCGCCAGCGCCGTTTCGGCGCGACGGCCCGTTCCTCGCCGCGTGGGAGGAAGCGCAGGGCGACTCCGGCGGCTACCAGGCACGTGACCGCATCCGTGATCACCAGCCACCGCACGCCCAGAGGCAGCAGTACGGCGGCGAGCAGGCCGGCCATCGCCCCTGCTGCCGACAGGCAGACTCCGAGCAGGGCGTACACCTGTTGTCGCCGTGCTCCGGTGGCGACGCGGGCGATGAGCTCCTGGGTGGCGGGCTCGTACAGCTCGAACGCCAGACCCACGAGGACGACCGCTCCCAGCATGTGCGGCGGGGTCCGGGCGGCGGCGAGGGCCAGCAAGGACAGGCCGGTCAGGCCGAGGCCCAGGCCGAGGACCGTCCGTGGCGGCATGCGGTCCAGGAGGAAGGCCCCCATCCAGCGTGAGATCAAGGCGGCGATCCCGAAGCTCGCCAGCGCGGGGGGTGCGAGCTCAGGGCCGGTGAGCACCGCGAGAAAGGCCAGGGCATAGGAGCCGAGCTGGTTGAGCACCCGTATCCAGAGCAGCGTCTTCGCCGCTGCCGGGAACGGCTGTCGCTGCTTCTTGCCCATGAACACCGACGCAGGCTACCCGGCCGCTCCGACAAAAGGCTTCCTGACGCCGGCCTTGACGGAGCGATGTGGCGTTGGATCATCGCTCCGATACGTTTGGCATATGGTGACGGCCCCTCCGAAAACTCCTCAAGCCGCGCATACTGCGCCTACCCGACTGGCGTGGCTGGACGCGTTGCGTGGCGTCGGGGCGCTCGCGGTCGTGGGGGAGCACCTGACGACCTGGGCCATGCCCTGGCTGCGCCCCACCTCGTTCAATCTGGGCGTGTACGGCGTCTTGGTCTTTTTCCTGGTCAGCGGGTACATCATCCCGGCCTCGCTGGAGCGGCAGGGCGGCGTGCGCGCCTTCTGGATCGGTCGCCTCTTCCGCCTCTATCCGCTCTACCTCGCGGTCATCGCCGTGGTGCTGGCCCTGTCGTGGTGGATTCCCGTGCGCGACGAGGTGCCCAGGGAGGCCGCGTCGGTGGCCGCGCACGCGACGATGCTGATGGACGCGATCGGTGTGGCCGGCGTGCTGAACACCATGTGGACGTTGTCGTACGAGATGGTCTTCTACCTGCTGGTCGCCGCGCTGTTCGTGACCGGCGTGCGTGACCGCAACGCTCTGCTCCCGGTCCTGTTCGGGCTGATCTGCGCCGTCACCGGGCTGGCTCTGTCCGGTGCGTCGCTGTCGGGCGGGTGGCTGGCCTGGCTGTCGTTCGCCGTGTTCGTCATCGGTCTGGCGGGTGTGATCTCCGGACGCGCGATCACCGTTGGATCCTGTGCCCTGGGCGTCATGGCGCTGGCTCTGGTCCTGGTGAGCAGCCGCGTCCCGTGGTTCGCCGCCGCGATCCTCGCGGTCATGTTCGCCGGTACGGCGATTCATCGGTGGGAGCGCGGCGACGGCCGGCTGTGGCCGGTGGCGGTCGCCGCCGTCCTGGTGACGGCGACGCCTCTGTGGGCGATCAACGCGGGATGGTGGTGGGTTCAGCCTGATGTGTGGAGCCTGACCATCGTCCTGGCGGGCGCCACCTTCGCCGCTGCCATGGTCTGGCGCACGCGCCGCGTGCCCGTCTTCCTCACCTGGCTCGGGACGATCAGCTACTCCCTCTATCTCGTGCACCTGCCGATCCTGCTCGTCGTCATGCAACTGGCGGGGGAGATGCGCTGGTCACCCCTGCCCCTGCAGATCGGCATCAGCGTGCTCTTCGTCGGTGTGCTCTTCCCGGCCAGCTGGCTGAGCCACCGATTCATCGAGCGCCCCCTGCAGCGATTCGGCCGCCGCCTGGCTGACCGGCACTCCTCCGCGGCGCCCGTACTCACGTGAGGACCACCGGGGCCGGGTGAGGATCGGCGGCATCGGCATTCCTTTCAGTGAGCTCGGCATACGGCAGCGGGCAGTCAGGGCAGGTGCAATGCATCAGACTGGTGCAGCGGGCTGCGATCACCTGCCCGAGCGTGTCCCGGATGGTGGTCAGGTCGGCGATCTTGCGATCTATCTCGGTCATCTTGGCCTTCGCCCGCTCTTGCAGGTCAGGGCTGGGATGGCTGCGCCGTCCCGTCTCGAGCAGCTCAGCCACCTCCTCCAGGGTGAAGCCGAGCCGCTGGGCTGCTTTGATGACACCCAGCAAGGTGACCGTCTCGGGCGGGTATGCGCGATGCCCGCCGGGGCTCCGGTCCGGCTTGGCGATCAAGCCCCGGCGCTCGTAGTAGCGCAGCGTCTGGATGTTGACCCCGGCGAGCTCGGCTACTTGCCCGGTGCGCAGGTGGACGGATTCGGTCGGCTGCGTCGCGGTGATCTTGGAGCGGTTGCCATAGGGGTTCGAGCCGGATGTCATGTCAGGCCGGCCGCCGCTTCGGCCCGCGCCTGCAGGGCGTCCAGGACCTTCACGTGCTGCTCGGGCACCCGTACCTCCAGGCCCATGACGCCATCCGCGATGGTGAGGGTGAAGGAGAAGAACGAGCAGCAGCCGCTTTCGCGAGCGGCCAGCTGCGAGGCTCGGCCGGCGTTGTCCGGAGCGAAGACCAGATCAAGGAGCAGCCGGGTACGGTCCGGCCGCCGGACCGCCCGCACAGCCTCAGCGAACAACGCGTCGAACTCGGCCACGCGAAGCGGCTGCTCGGCGGTGGGCAGCGTGCACGCCGACGGCACCCACTGCTGGTCCAGGGTTATGGCCTCTCGTGTCATGCCTCGACGGTAAACCCGTACCTGGGTACCGAATACAAGTACTTCGACGAGCACCGTCTACGCCGAACGCTCATCCGCTACCTGGCGCTCAGCAGGGCGGGACGCGGGAGTCGCGCGGCAGGATCTCCTCCATGAGGTTCGCGACCACGCGGTCCGGCTCATGAGTGCAGTCCGCGCGGAACCCCGGTTCGTCCGCCTCCAACGGCTCGAGGGTTTTCATTTGAGAGTCGAACAGCGCCCCCGGCATGAAATGCCCGGTGCGTGCCTCGACGCGACGGGCGATGAGGTCCGGCGGGGCATGGAGCTCGACGAACACCACACTCGGGGCCTCGGCGAGAATGGTCTCCCGATATATTCGTTTGAGCGCCGAGCACGCGACGACCGCCCCTTCCGCTCGTAACCCGGCGAGAGCGCGTCCGACCGTGACGAGCCACGGGAAACGGTCGTCGTCCGTGAGCGGGACGCCCGAAGCCATCTTGGCCACATTGGCCCGCGGATGAAGGTCGTCGCCGTCGAGGAAAGGCACTCGCAGCCGCTCGGCGAGTAAGCGGCCGACGGTGGTCTTTCCGGCCCCGGACACGCCCATCACCACAACAAGTGGTCGCAGCGGAAATCCCCTTCCTCGGTCTGATCGGCCGATATCGACCCGCGGCATCAGTAGAACTCGACCGTGTCGACGACGTTCACGAGCTCGTGCCCGTACAGCAGCCGAGTGGCGTTGTCGGCGAACAGCTCGACGACGGCCGCCTCCTCGTCGACCGCGAGGGCCGCGGTGTGCGGACTGATCAAGACGTTGGGCATTCCCCAGAGCGGGCTCGCGGCGGGCAACGGCTCGACCTCGAACACGTCGAGTGCCGCGAACCCGATCCGCCCGTCCTCCAGCGCCGCGATCAGGGCCGGCTCGTCGACCACGCTGCCGCGGCCCACGTTCACGAACGTGACACCGCGTTTGACCCGCGCGAGCAGCCGTTCGCCCACGATCCGTCGCGTCAGGTCGGTGCCCGGCAGCGCGGACACGATCACGTCCATCTCGCCGACGACGTCGTCCAGTTCGTCGATGCTCACGAACCTGTCGACGTCCAGGTGTTTGGCGTCGGCGTGGCGTGAGGTCGCCGTGACGCTCATGCCGAGCGCGGAGAGAGAGCGGGCGACGGCCCTGCCGATCCCCCCGAAGCCGAGGATCAGCACCTTCTGCCGGGAGATCTGCCGCGACATCCACCGCTCGCCCCACTGGCGCCGGCTTTTCTGCCGCAGCAGCCGGGGAAGATCCTTGGCACCGCAGAGGACGCCCAGCACCACGAACTCGGACAGCGGCGATCCGTGCACGCCCGCCGAAGTGGTGAACGTGACCCTCTGGAAGTGCGACGGGCTCAGCCCGGCCTTCCCGACCTGCTGGCCGCCGCCGGCGGAGGTCGTGTGCACCCACTTCAGGCGCGGATTCGACTGCACCGTACGGGCCAGCGCCGCAGGATCGACGTCGGGGATCCCCAGCAGCGCGTCGGCGGAATCGAGGAGGGCTTCGAATCTTCGCTGCTGCTCCGGAGTCCGCCGAAACCCGGGATCGCCGGAGAAGTCCGCCTGGTGCCGGGCGGGCGGCAGCAACGAGGGATCGAACAGCAGGGTCACGCGCGGTTCGCGTTCCAGGATGAGCCGGTAGGACTCCTCGTGAAGGGGGTTGGCGACGGCTACTCGAAGGTTTTTCCGGCCGGGCGGGAGTCGGTCCCCGTCCGGCTCCTTGTGATCGCTCACTCGCCGATCAGCTCTCGACGAAGAGTCGCTGGGCGCGTTTCCACGCCTCTACGGAAGTGTCCATGTGCACCTTCATCGCGTGACGCGCCTTGTCAGGGTCACGCTGCTCGACCGCTCGCAAGATCTCCGTGTGCTCCTTCAGCGCAAGTGAGATCGCGCCAGGCAGACGATCGGTCAGCTGGCGCGCGTTCAGAAGAAGATCCCCCACACCCTCGAGCACGTTGCGGAACGCTGCCCTGGGAGGCGACGCCGTCGCACGCCGGATTCACGCCCGACGACGTCGAGCCGTGGCTGCCCATACCCGCGTGGGCGGGACGGTTCAGCGCCGAGAGCCAGGAGCTCGACCCCCGCTCGCTCCTCTCCCGCGTCCAGGAACTCCTGAAGCTCCGGCGAGAGCTGGCCGCGCTGCGTCAGGGCGGCATCACCGTGCTCTCCGCCGACCCGGACCATCTCGCCTACCTCCGTGGCGACGGCGAGAACTCGCTCGTCGTGGCGGTGAACCTTTCCGACCGCGACCAGACGGTCGCGTTTCCCGGTTCCAGGAGCACGCTCTGGTCATCGCATTCGACCGTCGGCGAGCGAGACCGGCTGCCCGGTGCGGTCACTCTCGCGCCTTTCGAAGCGCGACTCCTGCGGTGACAGTTCGGGGGCCGCGCGTGCTGACCAGGCTCGGCCTTCCGGACCGGGCCGCCCGCAGCGACACCTCAGATGGCCCCTGCGTCGCCTCGTACACTGGCTGGGTGCCCAAACTGTGGAACGAGACGATCGAGGCGCACCGCCGTACCGTGCATGACGCGATCCTGGACGCCACAGTGGAGCTGGTGGGCGAGCGAGGGCTGCTGGCGGTGACGATGTCGCAGATCGCCGAGAAGACCGGCATCGGCCGGGCCACGCTCTACAAGTACTTCCCCGACGTCGAGACGATTCTGGTGGCCTGGCACAACCGCCAGGTCGCCGGGCATCTGGAGCACCTCGTACGGGCGGGGGAGCGCGAGGCCGATGCCGGGCAGCGCCTCGAGGCCATGCTGGAGACGTACGCGCTCATCCACCAGCAGATGGCAGGGCACGGTTTCAGCCCCGACCTCGTCACTCTCCTGCACCGATCGCACGACGCCGGCCACGCCCGGCAGCAGCTGCACGCCATGTTCCGCGATGCGCTGGCCGATGCCGCGCGGGCCGGCGTCATACGTGACGACGTGGCGGCGGACGAGCTGGCCACGTTCTGCCTCCACGCGCTTCAGGCGGCCGGCGCCCTTCCGTCCAAAGCCGCTGTCCAGCGGCTCGTCGCACTCACTTTGTCCGGGTTGCGAGCCCGCTGAGCCGGACGCCCGCTCGGTCTCAGCGGGCTTTGGCGGACGGGCGGAGGCGTCGCCAGGCGTGGGTCGCCACCAGGGCCGCCTTCACCAGGAGGGCCACCAGGACGACGTCCGCGCCCAGTCCAGCCCATTGCGGAATCGCCAGAATGCCCGCGGCCAGGCCAACGTGCACGCCGACCGCCAGGACGGCGGCCACCGTAAGGCCGAGCACCATGTGCCGGCCTCGACGCGGTGTAGCCTTCGCCGCGGCGGGCGCCGTTCCGGTGTTCGCGTCCGTACGGTTCCAGTCCACGGCCAGGCCGTCCCTTCTGCCCATCCGCGTGATGTTCCTGGTGAGGAGGGTCTGGAGGCGCTGCAGCTCGTCCTTGTCCTCGGCCTCGATCCGTAATGTCAAGGCCTCGGGAGTGGCCTCCAGGACGCAGGATCCCCGGTCGACGGTGATGGTCCCGCTGGTCTCCGACCACTCGGCCTGGACGTTCTTCGGCCTCTCGCTGCCCATGTGCCGGTCGCGGCCGGGGTGAGCGGGGAAGCCGTGGCCCATCTGGGTGGCGTGGCGGCACAGCTGGACGAGGTATCGGCCGGCGCGTTCGGTTGCGACGCGGGCTTCGGCGGTCGGCATCGGCAGTCCTTTCGGGATTCGGTGAGGGTCGGATTCTGGTGAGCGCGGCGAGCCAGGCCAGGACGCCGTCGGGGATGCGAGCGCCTCTCTGTCTCGATCTGGAACACGTCGTACTATATACATACACTCTGTATCGCAAAATTCCGCAATACCGCGAACAGGTGAGGAGCACTGGACACGTGAGCACGCTCGAAGTCCCAGGAGCCCGTCTCTACTACGAGACCCACGGGAGGGGCCCTCTCCTCCTCCTGATCACAGGCGCCCCTGGCGTGGCCGACGCATATCGAGCCGTCACCCAGCACCTGACCGCCCACTTCACCGTCGCCATCTACGACCGCCGCGGCTTCTCCCGCAGCCTCCTCGAAGGCTCGCAGGACTACGACCGCCGCCTGGAAACCGACGCCGACGACGCTCGCCGTCTGATCGAGCACCTCGGCGCCGGGCCGGCGATCGTCTTCGGCGCCAGTTCCGGAGCCGTGGTCGGACTGGAACTCCTGGCCCGCCACCCCTCTGCGATCCGCACTCTCATCCCGTACGAACCGCCCGTGACGCGACTGCTCCCCGACGGCGACACATGGGTGCGGTTCTTCTCCGAGGTCTACGACCTCCGTCGGAGCTCCGGCCCCGAGCTCGCGATGACGCTGTTCCGGGAACGCACATTCGCCCCCTATGACCACCGGTACATGGCCAACGCCCCGAGAAGCGACGCCAACGCCGCCTACTGGTTCGAGCACGAGCTACGCCAGTACCCGCCGGCCCCTCTCGACCTTGCCTCGCTCGCGGCGCACGCCGGTCGTGTCACTCCCGCGGTCGGCCGCGAATCACGCGGACGCCCCTGTTACGAGGCGACCGTGGCGCTGGGCAGGCGTCTGGGCCGCGACGTGGCCGAACTTCCCGGCGGCCACATCGGCTTCATCACCGACGCCCCGGCATTCGCCGCCGCACTCGTCAAGTCGCTCTGACGGGCGCGGAGGGGAGAAGCTCAAACCCGGCCTTCCACAGTCGCCCAAAAAGTGATATCACTTTGATATCAGGGTGAAGTCGCATAGAAGGGGCGGACGATGGCGAACGCATCGGGCGAGGCCGCACTTGAGACCGCCGTCGTGGACATGCCCGCACCGCGCACGAGCGAGCACCCGGTGCGGGTGGCCAACGGGTTCGTGATGCTGGGGGTGGCGACGGGGCTGGACCTGGCCGGGATCGCGCTGCTCGTCGTGGGGATCGTCCTGCTCGCCGCGGGGGCGGGGCAGGGCGGCATGTGGGTGGTCATCGCGAGCAGCCTGATGATCCTGCTCGGGCTCTTCATGTCCTTCAGCCTCACCGCGGTGGCGCCGGGGGAGGCCAGGGCAGTGCAGCTGCTCGGCCGGTACGTCGGCACCCTGCGCGCCTCCGGCTCCCAGCGGGTCAACCCGATCACGGTGCGCCGGCGCGACGGACGTGACGAAGGTCAACGACGCGACCGTGGTGGTCTGGCAGGTGCAGGACACGGCGCAGGCGGTGCCACCCAGCCGGTGGTCAACACCGGCACGCTCTACCAGTAATCGCCGTGGAGCGGAAGAAGATCCTGTTGCGGCTTGACCCGGTGGTCCACGACGCGCTGGCGAAGTGGGCCGCCGACGACCTGCGCAGCACGAACTCGCAGATCGAGTTCCTGTTGCGCAGGGCCCTCTCAGAGGCCGGTCGCCTGCCCGACAGCGTGGGGCGGATGCGCCCACGCGGACGGCCGAGGAAGGCGCCGGAGGACGACACAGATCAGGAAGAAGAAGGGGAGCAGGCGGATGGAGACGCAAGTGAAGCAGGGTGAGTCACTGACCCGATCGGCCTTCCTACTGGCCTTCGACCTGCGGAAGGAGAAGCTGACCCAGCGGGGAGACCTGGGTTACCTGCTGCGCGCGGCCACCCTCGCCGAGCTGCTGCTGGCGGGCAACCTGGCGGACGAGTCGGGCAAGGCGCGAGCTCTCACCGCCCCGGCCGCCGAGCCGGGTTCCCTGCGGGCCGTGGTCTGGGAGCAGATCTCGAACTCGCCGCCCCGCTCGTGGCGGCGGTGGGTGCAGAAGCACAACGGCAAGGCGGTCCGCTTGGTACGCGACGAGCTGGCGGCCGCCCGGATGATCAACGTGGAGCGGCGCCGGATCCTGCTATTCCCGGTCGAGCGGATCACGCCGCGCAAGGCGTACCTGTCACGCAGGCTGGCCGAGCGCGTCGGCCAGGCCATCCGCGGCGGCCAGCCGGTCGGGCTCCTGGATGAGGACGTCCGCGTCCTGGCGGCGCTGGCCACGGCGGCCCGGCTCAAGACGGTGGTTCCCTCCTGGCGGGAGGCGCGTCTGCGCCGGGACCGGATCCAGCAGCTGTCCGCGCCCGTCGAGCCGATCGCGACCGCATTGCGCAAGAGCGTCGAGCAGGCCAGGGCGGCGGCGGCGAGCGGGGGCGGCTGACATGACGCATCACGGCGGCTCATCGCACAGTTCTTGACGGCACCCATGATGGAGGAGAGCACCTGATGCTCGAGATCAGCGAGTTACACAAGCGCTTCGCGGGCGGCCCCGACGCTCCCGACGGCAAGCTCGCCCTGGACGGGATCAGTTTCGCCGTACGGCCGGGAGAGATGTTCGGGTTCGTCGGCGCGAACGGCGCGGGCAAGACGACGACCATGCGCATCGTGATGGGTGTGCTCCAGGCCGACTCCGGCTCGGTGAGCTGGCAGGGCCGCTCGCTCGGCTACGACGACCGGCGCCGCTTCGGCTACATGCCGGAAGAGCGCGGCCTCTACCAGAAGATGCGGGTCGCCGAGCAGATCGAATACTTCGGCCGCCTGCACGGGATGAGCGCCGCCACTGCCAAGAAGGCCGCCGAGGACCTCATGGAGCAGTTGGGCGTGGCCGAGCGCAGGAACGACCCGGTGCAGGCGCTCTCGCTGGGCAACCAGCAGCGCGTGCAGCTCGCCGTGGCGCTGGTGCACGACATCGAGGTCCTGGTGCTGGACGAGCCGTTCTCCGGACTCGACCCGATCGCGGTGGACGCGCTGGCCACCGCTCTGCAGGAGCGGTGCAGGGGCGGAGTGCCGGTGATCTTCTCCAGCCACCAGCTGGAACTGGTCGAGCGGCTGTGCGACTCGGTCGGCATCGTGTCCGCCGGGCGGATGGTGGCTACGGGCACGGTGGCCGACCTGCGTTCGGCCGAGGACGACACGCTGCGGGTGGTCGTCCGCGATCCGTCCCCCGGCTGGGCGGACGGCCTGCCCGGCACGGTCACCGTGTCCGGCGACCGGCACATTCTGCGCACGACGAACGGCGACGACCAGGAGATCCTGCGCCGCGCCATCAAGGCCGGGTACGTCGAACACTTCGGCCACGAGCGCCCGACCCTCACCGAGATCTTCAAGGAGGCCGTGGCGTGAACGAGTTGATGCTGGTCGCCCGCAGGGAGATCGTGACGCAGCTCCGTACGAAGGCGTTCGTCACCGGCCTGATCATCACGGCCGTGCTGGTGGCGGCCGTCTCCTTCGCGCCGAAGCTGCTCGACGGGCCTAATTCCTACACCCTCGGCACCGTCAACTCCCAGCGGCTGCCGCTGGAGGCCGCCGCCCCGGACTCGGAGTTCACCTGGCGCGCGTTCTCCGACGAGGCCGCCGCCAAGCGGGCCGTGCTCGCAAAGGACGTGGACGCGGTGCTGGTCAACGGCACCAAGGTGCTCACGGACGGGGAGATCGACGACCAGCTCGGCGTGCTCCTGCAGAGCGTCAACCGGGAGGCGAAGCTCGGGGCCGCAGGCGTGTCGATCCCGCCGCTGAAGATGGTGTCCGTGGGCGCCGACACCCGCTATCAGGCCGCGCGCACCGGGCTCGCCGTGGTGCTGGTGATCGTGCTCTTCATGATGCTCATCGGCCAGGTCGGGATGGTGGCCATGGGCGTGGTGGAGGAGAAGGGCAGCAGGATCGTGGAGATCCTGCTCTCCACGCTGCGGCCGTGGCAGCTGTTCGGCGGCAAGATCGTCGGGCTGGGCGCGGTCGGCCTGATCAACCTGGTCACGATCCTGGCGGTCGGCCTGGCCGCCTCCATGGCTTCGGGTATCGCCGGCGACTTCCCGCCCGGCATGCCGGGGCTGGTGGCGGGGGTGGTGGTGTGGTTCGTCCTCGGGTACACCTTCTTCGCCACGCTGGCGGGGGCGTTCGCCTCGCTGGTCTCGCGCCTGGAGGAGGTCAACAGCGTGCTGACGCCGGTCATCATGGTGATCATGGTGAGCTACTTCGTGGCCTTCTACGCCACCCTCGATCCCACGGGCACGCTGGCCACGGTCATGTCGTACGTGCCGCCGTTCTCCTCGATCGTCATGCCGGTGCGGATGGCGACCGAGGTGCCGCTGTGGCAGGCGGGGCTCTCCACGGCGGCGATGGTGGCGGCGGTGCTCGCGGCGCTGGCCTTCGGCGCCAAGGTGTACCAGCGGGCGGTGCTGCGGACGGGCGCCAGGGTCAGGCTCGGCGACGTGGTACGCGTGCGCTGAATGGGACGATCTCAAGCGGGCACGGCGGCTCACCTCGGGCAGCTCCGGGGGCCGCTGTCCTGCCCGGCGCCGACGACGGTGACCTGGCCGGCAGGGATTTCCGGTGCCATGGCGGCGGCCGTGCACACGATCTGGTCGATGGCCAGCGCGGGCAGTTGGCCGGGCGGGGTGGACAGGGTCACCACCAGGTGGCCGCCGGGCTCGGCGGTCATCGAGAACGGGCCGGCTTCGGGTGGGACGTCGGTGGTGAGCCCCCGGGTTCGTTCTCTCGGGGTGGGTCCGGCTGCCAGCAGCGCGAGCGTGTCGGTTGGGGACAGTCGGTAGCCGGGCCGCGTCACCGTGCTGAGCCGGCCGTTCTTGACCAGGTAGAGGGTGACCTTCAGGGGTGGTGCGACGGGTCCGCTCGGCGGGTCGCCGGCGGAGATGGCGTCGCTGGGTTGCACGCCGCAGCCGGCCGCGAGCGTGAGCAGGGCCGCGGCGAGCAGGTGGCGGGTGGGTCG
>NZ_JBIUCF010000045.1:0-125985 GCF_044593615.1 Nonomuraea sp. NPDC051941 | reverse complement strand
CGGCCCTTGACCGAGTTGTCGGTGTCCTTGAGCTTGGCCCACAGCTTGGGAGTGGCCGTGCTGATGACCGGCCGCCCGTCACCGGAGACGCAGGGACCACCCGGGTCCGACCAGGCGTCGGCGGCCACCGGGTCGGACGGGATCGAGTTGTACTCGATCACCAGGCTCGGGTTGTTCTTGAACTTCTTCCAGGCGTACACGTCGGTCTCGCTGGTGGCCCGCAGACCGATCGTGACGTTGGGCCACTTCTTGGCGGCGGCGTCCACGACCTGCGAGGTGACGTCGAACTCGACGCCGCCGGGCAGGCAGGACGAGCCCCAGCCCTTGGCCACGTTCACCGTGGAGAGCAGCCTGACCCACGAGGGCTGCTTGTTCCAGGTCGTGGCCTTGCTGATGGTGTTGGTGGCCCAGGCCTCGACCTTGCGGGCGCTGCAGGAGTACGACCACGTCTCGTACGTGCGCAGCGTGGCCTTGATGATCTGCTTGCCGTGGATGGTCGCGCCGGTGTTCATCTGGAAGAACGTGCGGTTCTTCTGCGACTCGACGTGGCCGACGCGGGCGACGTCGCTGGAGTTGAGGTAGTTGGAGTTGGGCCAGTTGCTCCAGACCGCGGTCCAGGCGTTGCGGGCGGCCGAGAAGTACGGGTCGAGATAGACGGGGAACTTGGTGTTCGGGTCCGTCATCATCTTTCTGTCGGGCTTGAGCCGCAGTTGCTTGCCCGCCAGTTCCACGCCCATCGTCGCCTCGCGCGCCTCCGGGGAGCGGCCCTCCTTGAGCGCCTGCGGGCTCGTGATGCCCTTGGAGTCCCACATCTTCGGGGTGGGCGCGGTGAAGATCGTGCCCTCGTTCTTGTCGACGGCCTCGATGTTGCCCGCCTTGTCCGACTCGACCGACAGGCCGGAGGCCGACAGCGGGAACGTCAGCTCCGTCATGCTCTCCGCGGCGGCCCGCGATTTGACCACCAGGATGTGGGAGAAGCCGTCCACGTCCGCGGTGACCTGGAGGTCCACGCCCGGCATGACCTCGGGGTAGGTGGCGGTGTCGCCGTTCAGCGTGGGCTTGGGGAGCGTCCCCTGCCAGCCGAGCTCCAGGGACTTGGCGCCGCGCGACAGCTTGGCCAGCGGGGCGTTGCCGCCGCCGGAGAACCTCAGCCCGATCGCCGTCGCCGCCGGGCTGACCGAGCCGTCGGGGTTGAGGCGGAGCGTGGTGTCGACGGGGACCCAGCCGCCCGCCTGCCGGACGCGCACCGGGCGGACGTTCAGCTCCATCGAGAGCGTGCCGTCCGGTTTGGCGAAGACCTGGCGGGTCTCCGTACGCATCGATTCGATCTCCACCGGCCGGCCGGCGCTCCGAGCGGCCGCGACCGCGGCCTCCTCGGCCTTCGGCGGCTCCTGAACGGCCTTCGGTGGCTCCGGCACCTCGTCGGCCTGGGCGGCGACCGCCGGAGAGATGGTTAAGATCAGCGCCGCCGTGAGCAGCCCATGCACTACCCGCATACGTCCTCGCCCGTGTTGAGCAGGGGTTACGCGCGGAACAAGAGCTGCCCGGCGTCTCCACGATCTTCGGATGGACGATCGGATTTTCACCCGCCCCCGAACCGGGAGTCCAGGGTTTTGTTCATTCTGCTCGAAGATTTCTTCAGGGGCCGAATTTGCGTGTGAGGCCGAGGAGCTCGGGTTTGGCGGCTCTTGTGTGCCACTCGCGGTCGGGATCGGGCACCAGCCGGCGGGTCTTCAGGTCGAGCAGGCCGCTCACGTGGCTCACCTCGGCCGCCACGGTGCCGTCCACGCGCCGCAGGAGATGGTGCACCCGGTAGGTCTTCCCGCCGCTCCACTCCCAGTCGCAGGTGACGTCCACCTCGTCACCGCCGCGCAGCTCGCGGTGGTATTTGATGACGGTCTCGAGGTTGACGGGGCCGAGGCCGCTGTCGAGCAGTTCCTCGACCGACACCCCGGCAGCCCGGACGCAGGCGAAGCGGGCGTGGTCGGCGTACTGGATGTAGAAGCCGCCGTTGAGGTGGAGCTGCGGGTCGATCTCGTAGATGCGGACCTCGAGGCGGACGCTGAAGGGCTCAGTCACGGGGCTGTGCGTCATCGGGGGCTCCTTGTTCGGCCAGCCAGTGCAGCGAACGTTCGGTGAGATAGCGGCGACCGTCCTCGCGGACCTCCAGCCAGTCGCCGCGGGACCAGCCGCCGGCGGCCTGGGGGGAGAAGCCGTGCTTGCGGAACAACGCGCTGGCTTCAGCCCTGGTCAGGCCATCGCGCCCCCATTCGGCGATGAGCGCTCGATGCCGGCTGTCTGCTGGGGGTCGAGCCGGATCGGCCGAGATCGCATCCGCCAGCGCCGCGAATCCGGCGCTGATCTGGCGTAGCGCCGCGGCTATCTGATCTTTCTGCGGCCATGGCTCCATGTCCATAGGTTAGCAATCGCTACCGATTGGTGAACATTGTCGATGGCGATCGGCGAGTGTTACCGTCTTTCACGTGTAAGAAGAATCTTACACGTGACCAAAGACTCTGACCAGGGAGCATCGCCATGAAGGCCGTCCGCTACCACTCCTACGGCTCGCCCGACGTCATCAAGCTCCTGGACGTCGACAAACCCGAGATCGGCGACGATGACGT
The DNA here is from genome assembly GCF_044593615.1 of Nonomuraea sp. NPDC051941. Classification (NCBI taxonomy): domain Bacteria; kingdom Bacillati; phylum Actinomycetota; class Actinomycetes; order Streptosporangiales; family Streptosporangiaceae; genus Nonomuraea; species Nonomuraea sp. NPDC051941. The sequence continues at coordinate 123,361 of NZ_JBIUCF010000045.1, read as the reverse complement.
GCTGATCCGCGTCCGGGCGGCCTCCGTCAACGCGGGGGACTGGCACCTCCTGCGCGGCCTGCCCTACATCTTCAGGGCGCAGGCCGGGCTGACCCGCCCCAAGGCCCACCTGCTGGGCGGCGACCTGGCCGGGGAGGTCGTGGCGGCCGGCAAGAGCGTCACCGCGCTGCGGCCCGGCGATGAGGTGTACGGCTTCTGCCGTGGCGCGTTCGCCGAGTACGTGGCCGTTCCGGCGGAGGGATTCGTGGTGCGGAAGCCCGCCGGGCTGACGTTCGAGGAGGCGGCGGCCGTGCCGGTGGCGGCCGTCGCCGCGTTACAGGCTCTCCGTGACAAGGCGCAGGTCAGGGCCGGGCAGAAGGTGCTGGTCAACGGCGCGGGGGGCGGGGTGGGGCCGTTCGCGGTGCAGATCGCCAAGGCCCTGGGCGCGGAGGTGACCGGCGTGTGCGGGCCCGGAAACGTGGAGATCGTACGCTCGATCGGGGCCGATCACGTCGTCGACTACACCAAGGAGGACTTCACGCGCAGCGGCGAGCGCTACGACGTCATCCTCGACAACGTGGCCAACCGCTCCCTGACGGACTGCAGGCGCGTGCTCGCCCCTCAGGGGATCTATCTGCACAACAGCGGCGACAAGGGCGGGCGCTGGGTGGGGGTCATGACCCGCATCATCCACGTGATGGTGTCGTCCCTGTTCGTACGGCAGAGCCTGCTCGCCGGATACGTGGCCGACGAGAACACGGACGATCTCGTGGCCCTGCGGGACCTGCTCGAAGCGGGGAAGATCAGGCCGGTCATCGACCGGACGCACCCGCTGAGCGAGGTTCCCGAGGCGATCGGCTACATCGAGCGCGGCCACGCCCGGGGCAAGGTCGTCATCACCATGGCATGACGGCGGGATTGACCCCGCCCCACCCGGCTGACGTCCTCGACGTGGGCTGTGGCACCGGGTCCCTGTCCATGCTGCTGGCCGCGGCCGGGCACCGGGTGACCGGCGTGGACGTGGCGCCACGGATGATCGAGCAGGCCCGCGCCAAGCTGTCGTCCGCCGGGCTCGCGGGGCGGTTCCTGGTCGGCGACGCCGCCGACCCGCCCACCGGCGACGACCGCTTCGACGTGGTGCTCTGCCGGCACCTGGTGTCGACCTTGCCCGACCCCGAGGCGGCGCTGCGCGAGTGGGCCGGCCGCCTGCGCCCGTCCGGCAGGCTCGTGCTCGTGGAGGGACGTTGGCGGGAGACCGGGCAGCCCTACGTGGAGGGAGCCGGATCGCTGCCCTGGAACGGCGGTCTCGGCGCCGCCGACCTGGCCGCCGCCGTCCGCCCGCTGGTCGCCGACCTGCGCGTCGAGCCGCTCAGCGACGACACCGACCTTTGGGGCGGTCCCGTGCACGACGAGCGCTATGCGATCATCGCCTATGCCTGACAGAACGATCCGCGACACGGCCCTCTGCTACATCGTCCGGGATGACAAGCTGCTCGTGTTCCGCCACGTCGACTACAGCCCCGAGGAAGTGGGCGTGCAGGTGCCCGCGGGAGGCATCAGGGAAGGGGAGGACCCTCGGGACGCGGCGCTCAGGGAGGCGCGGGAGGAGACCGGGCTCCACGATCTCACCCTCGTGCGGAAACTCGGCGTGGCGGAGTATGACATAACCCCCTACCGCGCCGAGCTCCAGCGCCGCCACATCTTCCAGCTGGCTCTGCACGAAGAGACCCCGGATCGGTGGGCGAGCAGCGATGACCATGACGGGAACGAGCCGCCCACGCGGTTCGAGTGCTTCTGGATCCCGCTGGAGCACGGCCACGTGCTGCAATCTGGCCAGGGGGCGCTCCTCCACCGCCTGTTCGAGCAGGACGCCGGATAATCGGTTGAGCGGGTTCCGGGCGGGCTGCGAGCATCGTGATCCGTGACGGACACCGAGGCCGGGCGCGATGCCGACGGCATGAGCGGCGGCACGTGCGTCTTCTGCCGGATCGTCGAAGGCACCGAGCCCTCACAGACGATCCACGAGGACGAGCACACGATCGCTTTCCTCAACCTCGCCCAGGCCACCAAGGGGCACACGCTCGTCGTGCCGAGAGCGCATCACCAGGATCTGACGGACCTCCCGCTCGACGAGGCGGCCCACGTCATGCGGGCCACCGTGGAGGTGGGGCGCCGGCTCACGGGCGCGCTGGGGGCGAAGGGGGTCAATCTGTGGCACGCGAGCGGTGAGACCGCCTGGCAGAGCGTCTTCCATTTCCACATTCACGTGGTCCCGCGCTACACGGACAGGGATCTCACGCCTCCGTGGACGGAGATCGAGCATCCGGTCGAGTCGCTGCGGGGGTTGGGGGCGGAGATCCGCCGGTTCCGGCCAGCGCCCCGCCGCCTCTTCTGAAGCGGCGGGGCACTCACCCGTCAATCAGTTCTCGCCGAACTTCCCGGCCCCGGCGTCGTACCTGTCCATGCCATCGCCCACGCCGGCCAGGTCGATGCCTCCGTTGCCGGAAAGCAGGTCGTCGCCCGACTACATCTCGATCACGTTGCCGGAGCCGCCGATGGTGGCGGCCCCGTTCCCCGAGATGAGGTTGTCCCGCCCCGGCGCCAGGTTCGCCCGCATCGGCAGGCGCGTACGGTTCCGCAGCGTGTCGTCGCCCGGCCCGGTGACCGCCACGATCGACTCGATCTCGTCGGCCGGGCAGGCCACCCGGTTGGCGCTCTCCCGCCTGCACGGCGCGGACGCTTCGATCCTGTCGCCGGCGTTCGAAACGATCACCCAGCGGCCGGACAGGGACAGGTCGATGTTGTCGGACGCGTCGCCCCCGTAGACGTATAGTTCCGAACCGGACACGCTCACGTCGGTCGTGGCGTGCGCCGGCCCGGCGACGGCCAGCAGCGAGGCGGCCAGCGTCCCTCCCACGGCGAGCGCCCGCACGCCGTGCGCGCGCAGAGCGCTGATCCGCGGCCGCTTGCCGTTCCCCCGTGTACTCATCAATTCCCCCTGTGTTGGATGGCTCGCCCCGCGTGTCCGGGACCTTGGATGAGTACGGCGCCACGACGGCCGCGCTCCTGTGACGAAGCGCAGACACGTTCTGTGGTTTTGCCATGTTCGCCGAGGAGCCGGGCATAGGACAGGCCATAGCCTTGTTTTCAGGCGTCCGTCATAGCGAGCGTGGACGGAAGAGGGGCGTACGGTGCGCACACGCCCTCCGGCAACAACGACTCCACACCTTCCACAACAGCACCGTTAGCCTCCATACCCCCGTCAGTGGCATCACCAACCGCCACCACAATCTCCCAAGAAGAGCCCTGTCCTGCGGCTTTACCGGGTGGCCAGGCCGCGATGGGCTCGATCGACAGTTGTTTAGCTATATCGTTCGATATAGCATCCGAGCCATGATGCACGCACGTCGCGGCCCCGAGCGGGGTCCCACCGGGCGCTTCTTCGGCCCTGGCGAGCTTCGCCTGGCCATCCTGGCCCTGATCGTCGAGCGGCCCGGCCACGGTTACGAGGTCATGGGCCGCCTCGCCGACCGCTTCAACGGCACCTACGAGCCCAGCGCCGGCTCCATCTACCCCACCCTCCAGCTGCTCGAGGACGAAGGACTCGTACGCGTCGAGCAGACGGACGGCCGCAAGGTCTACCACGTCACCGAGGACGGCAGGCGGGCGGCCGAGGAGCAGGCCGACGTGATCGAGCGGCTGTGGGGGCGGGCGGCCAGCAGGGGCGAGTGGGGGATGTTCCGCGAGCCCGAGGCCGCCGAGATCGTCGGGCCGGCGTTGCGCCTGGTCAAAGCCGCCGTGAAGGCGCTGGCCCACGCGCACGGCGACCCGGCCGTGGTCGAGCGCATCCAGGAGGTCTTCGTGGAGGCCCGCCGCAGGATCGAGGAGCTGGACACCAGGAGACGGCCATGGAAGGAGGCGCCATGAGGCGGAGCGTCGCACGGCGGTTACTCGACCGGATGTTCCTCACCGGTGAGGTGGTCGAGGTCGAGGAGGTGACCGCCCGCATGCGGCGGGTCAGGATCGGGGGAGAGGCGCTCGCCGGCCTGGAATGGACGCCCGGCCAGCACGTACGCCTCTTCATCGGCGACGGCGGCGGCCTGCTGGGCGGCGTCCTGCGCACCTACTCGATCTGGCGGCACGACCCGGCCTGGGAGGCCCTCGACCTGATCGGCTACGACCACGGCGGCGACTCGCCGGGCGCCTCCTGGATCAGGACCGCCGAGCCCGGCACGGAGATCTCCTTCACCAGGCCGGACGGCAGTTTCGTCACCCAGGAAGCCCGTTACCACCTGTTCGCGGGCGAGGAGACGGCCTCAGTGGCGTTCGGCGCGATGTTGCGGGCGCTCCCGAAAGGCGTCGCGGCATACGGCGCGGTGGAGGCCGAGGGGCCGGGCGACCATCTGGAGCTGCCCAAGGAGCTGGTCAAGGTGTGCCGGGGCGGCAAGCCGGCGGCCAGGTCGGAGGTCCTGGTCAACGCCGTCAGGGAGCTGGACCTGCCGGACGGGCCCGGCGTGGCCTACCTGGCCGGGGAGGCGCGCACGATCCAGGCCATCCGTGCCCATCTGGTCAACGAGCGCGGCTGGCAGCGCAGGGACGTCCGTACGAAGCCCTTCTGGACGCCCGGCAGAAAGGGGCTCGACTAGAGCGGTGCGACAGGCCCTCGTAGCGTGATAGTAATACCGGTATAGTTATTGGTAACGCATGCGAGGAGGGGCCATGATCGAGCTGAAGAGTGCCGGAGAGATCGACGCGATGCGGGAGGCGGGGCGGGTCGTCGCCGCCGTCCACGCCGCGGTGCGCGAGCGGGCCGCCGTCGGCGTCTCGCTGAAGGCGCTCGACGAGGTGGCCCGGACGGTCATCGAGGACGCGAAGGCGGGAGCGTCGTTCCTCGGCTACCACCCGTCGTTCGGCGCGACCCCGTACCCGGGGGTGATCTGCACGTCCGTGAACGGGGTCATGCTGCACGGCCTGCCGAGCCCGTACCGGCTGCGTGACGGCGACCTGATCAGCGTCGACTGCGGCGCGTTCGTGGACGGGTGGCACGCCGACGGCACGGTCAGCTTCGCGGTCGGCGAGCAGCGCGCGGAGGACCTCAAGCTCATCAGGGTCGCCGAGGAGACGCTGGCCGCCGGCATCGAGGCGGCCGTGCCCGGCGGCCGGATGGGAGACATCGGCCACGCCATGTCCACGGTCGGGCGCGGCGCGGGATATGGCATGCAGAACGACTTCGGCGGTCACGGCATCGGGCGGGCCATGCACGAGTCGCCGTTCGTGCCCAACGAGGCCCGCGCGGGACGCGGGATGCGACTGCGGCCCGGCCTGGTGATCGCGATCGAGCCGAGCCTGATGGCCGGGGGCGACGACGAGTACTACATGTCCGAGGACGGCTGGTCGGTGTGCTCGGGAGACGGCAGCAGGAGCGTGCACGTCGAGCACACGGTCGCCATCACCGCGGACGGCCCGGTCATCCTCACCGTGCCGTAGGCATCCGCATTCCGAACGGGGCGAGCCGGTCGCGGATCCGGCGGGCGGGCTCATGCGGCGCGAGCAGCAGCGAGAAGCGCCGCGCCAACGAACGTGATCCGTGGAAGTCGTCCTGGGAGCCGAACGCCGGCGACGCGTGGAAGAACACCAGCCCGACCAGCACCAGGACACGCATCACGTCGAGTTCGGGGCGGTCGGAAGGGGCGGGTCGTTACGCATGGTCATGATCACCGCCCGTATGTACCAGTCTGAGGCTCCGAATGCGCCCGCGCCATGGTCTGTGGCGAGGTGGGAAAAGGTACAGGAGTCACCACGGGGAAGCACTGCCACGTCAAGATCGACGATCTGTATATCGGTTCGGCCATGCGCGCCATTTCGCCAGGTCAAGAGCGAAATTGTGGGCGTTTGTCGAAGTTGGGGGCCGGGGACATTCACTCTCGGCAGCTACGGAGAGTAGTGGACATGTACCAGAGAGGAATCGATATGTACAGACATGGGCTCGTTCTGGCCGGCCTCGTCGCCGGGATGGCTGTGTTCGGCGGCTCCGCGTTCGCGGCCACCACCGGCTTTCCGAAGGACCACGACGACAACAGGAAGATCCTGTTCGTCTGTGGCGACGACAACTACATCGCCGGCGGCGACATCAACAAGAACGAGAACAAGCTGCTGAACATCGAGACCGGCGACATCCTCGGCATCCTCAGCGCCCACAGCGAGGACGACAACCGGAAGTGCACGCTCGCTTAAGCAGTCTCCTCAGCGGTTGAGAAACGTAACCACGGGGCCCGCCTGTCAGGCCGGGCCCCTTGGTCTTGCTCAACCACTCGTCTGTGAGAGAAGCGCCCGCAGGGTCAAAAGTGAAAATTGTGGGCGTTTGTCGCAGTCGAGCGTCGGGGACATCTCCTCCCGACAGCTACGGAGAGTAGTTGAAATGCATCAGAGAGGAATCGACATGTACAGACATGGACTCGTTCTGGCCGGCCTCGTCGCCGGGATGGCCGTGTTCGGCGGCTCCGCGTTCGCGGCCACCACCGGTTTCCCGAAGGACCACGACGACAACAGGAAGATCCTGTTCGTCTGTGGCGACGACAACCTCATCGCCGGCGGCGACATCAACACGAACGAGAACAGCCTGCTGAGCGTCAAGACCGGCGACATCCTCGACATCCTCAGCCGTCACGACGAGAACGACAACCGGAAGTGCACGCTCGCCTAAGTAGTCTCTTCGGCGGTTGAGAAACGTGACCACGGGGCCCGCCCGCAGGGTCGGGCCTCACGGTCTCGCCCAGTCTCGTCTGTGAGAGAGGCCTCGCGCAGGTGGTCGGCCCGCACTTCGAATCCGCGTCCGTCACCCTACGCAGGGCCACTCGGAGGCGGTGGTTGCGAACACCTCGCCAGAACAGCGATGCCGCTACCGGACCTGCTCCTCGGCGGCCGATGCCGAGGGGCAGGTCCCCGTAGTCTCACCCTTCGTACGCGAACGACGCGTCGAAGGAGTTGCGGGCGATCCGGTCGAGCTGCTCGTCCGTCATCCCCAGCTCCCGCTGGAGCGCCGCGTAGTTGTCCTCGACGTAACCGCCGAAGTACGCGGGGTCGTCCGAGTTGACGGTCACGACGAGCCCTTCGTCCAGCATCGCGGGCAGGATGTGGTCACGCAGGGACGGCACGGCGCGCAGCCGTACGTTCGACAGCGGGCACACCGTCAGCGGGATCCGTTCATCCCTGAGCCTGGCCACGAGCTGCGGGTCCTCCATGGCCCTGATCCCGTGGTCCACCCGCTCGACGCGCAGGATGTCCAGCGCCTCCCACACGTAGTCGGGACCGCCCTCCTCGCCCGCGTGCGCCACCCGGTGCAGCCCTTCGGCGGCCGCGATCTCGAAGACCCGCCTGAACAGCGACGGCGGGTAGCCCACCTCCGCCGAGTCCAGCCCCACCCCGATGAACGACTCCCGGTACGGCAGCGCCGCCCGCAGCACCTGCTCGGCCTCGTCCGCCCCCTGGTCACGCAGGAAACACAGGATCAGCGCGGCCGACACGTCGCCGTCCTTCAGGGCCGCGGACAGCCCGCCGAACACCACCTCCAGCGGCACGCCCCGGCTCAGGTGCGCCTGCGGGTCGAAGAAGATCTCCGCGTGCCGCACGCCCTGCTCCTTGGCCCGTCGCAGGTAGGCGGCGGCGAGGTCGTAGAAGTCCTCCTCGGTGCGCAGGACCGCCATGTGCTCGTAGTAGAGGTCCAGGAAGGACTGCAGGTCGGTGAAGGAGTAGCGGGAGCGGATGGCGTCCACGTCGAAGGTCGGCAGGTCGATCCGGTTACGCCGGGCCAGCTCGACGACGAGCTCTGGCTCGAGGGTGCCTTCGATGTGCAGATGGAGCTCTGCTTTGGGACGCATGACCACGAGTAAACCCGACACCGCGAGGTCGGAGTATCGTGCGAACCTCTGAACTCTTGGGTTTTGAGCTGGCATAACATCAGATTTCATGAGGCTGTCGGACCTGCTCGCGCGCGACGACCTGCGGCTGACGCTTGTGACGGGTCACGAGGAGGTCGACCGCGAGATCCGGCGCGCGTACCCGACGGACCTGCCCGACCCCCGACGCTACCTGCAGTCCGGCGACCTCGTGCTCACCAGCGGCGTCTGGTACGGCGAGCCGGCCGACTGCGAGCGGTTCGCCGACGCGCTGTGGGCCACCGACGCCGCCGGCCTGGTCGTGGGGCTGATCGTGCTGGGAGAGCTGCCCGAGGAGCTGGTCAAGGCGTGCGAACGGCGCCGGCTGCCGCTGCTCCTGGCCGCTCCCGACCAGTCGTTCGGCGTGATCACGCAGGTCGTGACGGCCGAGGGGTTCGCGGCCGAGCAGCGCAGGGCCGAACGGGTGAGGGCGCAGACGCTGCTCGACGTACTGGGTCACATCCCGCCGGGCGAGGTCTCCGCGCACTTGCGACTGCTCGGCGCCGACCCGGGCCTGCCGACCGCTGCCATGGCGGTCACGCGGACGGGACCGGTGAATGACGATCACGACCTGCCCGAGGTCCTGCACGAGGGCCTGGCCAGGAGGGGCCGGCACCTGATCGTCGGCGGCACCTCGCAGGAGGCGATCGTGCTGGTCAACGGCCGGGCGTCGCGCAAGAGCCTGGCCGACGAGCTGCGCGGCCTGGTGGCGGAGCGCCCCGGGCTGAGCATCGCCGCCGGGATCAGCGAGATGGCGGCCAGCGTGTCGCAGCTCGGCGAGGCGCTGGAGACGGCCAGGCGGGGCATGGAGTCCGCGCGGGGCGGCCCGGGGCCGGTGTCGATCATGTCGGTGGCCGACATCGACAGCTTCGACCTGCTGATGGCCGCGTTGCCGGCCAGCGTGCGCCGGTCCTTCCGCGATCACCTGCTGGGGCCGGTGGAGGAGTACGACGCGCGGCACGGCTCCGAGCTGCTTCGCACTCTCGACATCTTCCTGGAGACGTGCGGTTCCTGGCAGCGCACCGCCGACGAGCTGTATGTGCACGTCAACACGTTGCGCTACCGCATGCAGCGGATCGAGGAGCTGACCGGGCGGCGCATGTCGTCGATGCGCGACCGTACCGACCTCTACCTGGCGCTGCGGTCAGGGAGAGACGGGCAGGCGGCCCGCGACGACGCGGCCCCGTGAGACCACGGCCACGATGTTCTCCGTGGCCAGGTCCTCGATGCGCTCCCACGGACGCCCGCGCAGTACGACGAAGTCGGCGCCCAGCCCCGGCGCGATCCGCCCCACGGGCATGCCGATCGAGTCGGCCGCGTCGGAGGTGGCCGCGCGCAGCGCGGACCCGGCGTCCATGCCGAGCACCCGCGTCATGTGGACGACCTCGGCGAACTGGTCGCCGAACTGCACGTGGTGGCCGTTGGCGTCGGTGCCGAGCACGAACCGCACGCCCAGCGCGGCGGCCTGGGCCAGCAGCACGTCGCGGCGGACGATCAGCTCGGCGGCCTTGGCGCTGGCCTCGGGCGTGACGGGGACGCGGCCCTCGGCGATGGCCTCGTTGATCAGCAGCGTCGGCGCGACCGGCGTGCCCCGGGCGGCCAGCGTCTCGGCCAGGTCCTTGCTCATGAGCGTGCCGTGCTCGATCGAGTCGACACCCTCCTCGACGGCCACGCGGATGCCGTCCTCGGAGTGGGCGTGCGAGGCCACCAGCATGCCGAGCGCGTGTGCCTCGTCCACGACCGCCCTGATCTCGTCGCGGGTGTAGTTGCGCCAGGCGTTCTTGTCGCCGATCGACAGCACGCCGCCGCTGGTCGTGAGCTTGATGCCGTCCATGCCGGCGCGGGCCCAGGCGCGTACGAGCTTGCGGCACTCGTCGGGGCCGTCCGCCGTGGGCTTGCGCACGGGGAACGCGGGCGGCACGAACAGGTCATTGTGCCCGGCCGTCATCCCCACCACGCCGTGCACCTGGACGCGCGGCCCGGGCAGCACCCCGGCGTCGAACACCCGGCGCAGCGCGATCTGAGCCTCGTCGCCCGCCAGGTCGCGCAGGGTCGTCACGCCGTGCCGCATGGCCCGCTGGGCGTGGGCGGCGCCGTGCAGCACCTGCTCGTCCCGGGTGGTCACCAGCGGCCAGGTCGCGAAGTCCGGCGGGTCGCCGGGGCCCGCGTAGCCGACCAGGTGCACGTGCGTGTCCACCAGGCCCGGGAGCACGCACAGGCCGTCATGGCCGGGCAGGGCGTCCGGCTGCACGCTGATGATCCGGTCCGGCTCCCAGCTCAGATCGACTGGGCCGCGATATTCGGTACCGTCCCAAAGGGGGATTCCGTCGAGTCTCATTTCAGGCTCGACGCTACCGGAGCCGCCGGGTGGCTGGAGGGATCTACGGTCCTCGGATGGTGCTCTCGTAGGGACCTACAGGGCTCGCCAGCGGTTTTCCCGCATTCTCCCTGCGTGACGGCTTCCGGTGCCCGGGCGTCCAAAACCACCGTCACACGATGGTAATAATCAATGGATACGGTCCTGACCTGCACGTTCACCCGCCGCTCAAGGATGAATTATGGCTATTTCCCTCGATCGCCGCGCGTTCCTGCGGACAACAGGTCTGGCCGGTCTGGCGCTCGGCCTGGCCGCCTGCGGCGAGACCACGGCCGCCGGCGGCGGCGGAGCAACGAGCGGGCTGGGCTCGGTCAAGCTCCAGCTCTCCTGGAAGAAGAACGTCGAGTTCGCCGGCGAGTACTTCGCGGACACCAAGGGTTACTTCAAGGCCGCCGGGTTCTCGCAGGTCGAGCTCCTGTCGGGCGGCGGCTCCGGCACCTCGGTCGAGTCGGGCCTGGCCACGGGCCGCTGCTGGGCGGGCCTGTCCGCGCCCACGATCACCGCCCCGGCCGTCCTGCAGGGCGCCCAGCTGAAGATCGTCGGCGCGACCTTCCAGAAGAACCCGTTCGCGATCGTCTCGCTCAACAAGAACCCGATCAAGGACGCCAAGGACCTCGTCGGCAAGAAGATCGGCGTCCAGGACTCCAACGAGCTGGTCTGGAACGCGCTGCTCAAGGCCAACAACCTCGACCCGTCGAGCGTGACCCGCGTGCCGTTCCAGTCGGACCCCTCGATGCTCACCTCCGGGCAGCTCGACGGTTACGTCGGCTACGTCACCAGCGGTCCCGTACGCCTGCGGATGCAGGGCCACGACCCCGCCTACCTGCTGTTCGCCGACGCCGGCCTGCCGCTGGTCGCCGAGACGTTCACGGTGACGCAGGAGACGATCGACAAGGAGCGCGACAAGCTCAAGGCGTTCCTGACCGCCGAGATCAAGGGCTGGAGGGACGCCGTCGCCGACCCGGCCAAGTCCGCGGAGCTGGCCGCCACCGTCTACGGCAAGGACCAGAACCTCGACGTCAAGGAGCAGACCGAGGAGGCCAAGATGCAGAACGAGCTCGTGGTCACCCCCGACGTCAAGGCCAACGGCCTGTTCACGATGACGCCGGAGCTGATCGAGCAGAACATCGCCTCGCTCGCCAAGGCCGGCCTGACCATCAAGGCCGAGCAGCTCTTCGACCTGACGATCCTGGACGAGATCTACAAGGCTGACCCGAGCCTGAAGCTGTCATGACGGGGATCAGCATCGCGGGGCTGAGCAAGTCCTTCGGCAAGGGAGTGACCGCGCTGCAGGGCGTCGACATCCAGACGCCGAAGGGCTCGTTCCTGTCGCTGCTCGGTCCCTCCGGCTGCGGCAAGTCCACGGTGCTGCGCATCCTCGCCGGGCTGGAGGAGCCCACGTCGGGCGAGATCCGGGTGAACGGCGAGACGCCCGAGGAGCTGCGCAGGAGCCACCACCTCGGCATCGCCTTCCAGGACTCCGCACTGCTGCCCTGGCGCAGCGTCGCGGCCAACATCCGGCTGCCGCTGGAGGTCGCCGGGCTCAAGCCGGAGCCCGGCGTGATCGAGGACCTGATCAAGCTGGTCGGGCTGGAGGGGTTCGAGAAGGCCCGGCCCGCCGAGCTGTCCGGCGGCATGCGGCAGCGCGTGTCCATCGCCCGCGCGCTCGTGGTCAAGCCCAGCGTGCTGCTGCTCGACGAGCCGTTCGGCGCGCTGGACGACATGACCAGGCAGCGGCTCAACCTGGAGCTGCTGCGCATCTGGACCGAGAAGCCCGCCACGACGCTCATGGTCACCCACGGCATCGGCGAGGCCATCTTCCTCTCGGACGTGGTCGCCGTCATGAGCCCGCGCCCGGGGCGGGTCATCGAGATGGTGGAGATCGGGCTGCCCCGGCCCCGCACCCCCGAGATGATGCGTACGCCCGAGTTCCACGCGATCCACGACCACCTCAGCGACCTGCTGTTCGGGCACGGCGCATGAGGCGCGTCCAAGGGCTGCTCGGCGTCGTCGCGCTCGTCGCGCTGTGGTGGCTGCTCGCCGTCACCGTGTTCGCCGGCGGCGGCGCGGTGCCCACCCCGTGGGCGGTGCTGGCCGCCATGGGCGCCGACGGCTGGGCCTTCTACGGCCCGAACGTCTCGGCCACGCTCGGCGCGGCGGTCCAGGGCTTCCTGTGGGGCAACGGGCTGGCCATCGGCGTGGCGCTGCTGGTGCTGCTCGTGCCCCGGCTGGAGGCCGTCGCCACCCAGCTCGCCGTCATCAGCTACTGCATCCCGCTGCTCGCCATCGGCCCCATCGTGCTGGTGGTCTTCGGCGGCGACGCCACCGTGGTATTCCTCGCCGCCATCTCCGTCTTCTTCACCACGCTCATCGGCGCCCTGCTCGGGCTGCGCTCGGCCGACCGGGCCAGCCTGGACGTCGTCACCGTGTACGGTGGCGGCCGGCTGGCCAGGCTCCGCTACGTGCAGATCATCTCCGCCCTGCCCAGCACGTTCGCGGGCCTGAAGATCTCCGCACCCTCCGCGCTGCTCGGCGCGATCATCGGCGAGTACCTCGGCAGCAACGACTCCGGGCTGGGCGTCTCCCTGATGATCTCCCAGCAGCAGTTCCAGGTGCCGCGCACGTGGGGGCTCGCGCTCGTGTCCGGGCTGATCGCCGGGCTCGGGTACGCGATCGTCGCCCTCCTCGCCCGCGTGGTCACCCCCTGGTCGAGAGGCGAGTCACAGTGATCGGCCGCACCGTGCTGAGGATCGTCGGGCCGCTGGTTCCTTCCGTGGTCATCGTCGTGGCCGCGTGGTGGGTGGCTCTGGAGGCGTTCGGGATCAGCCCGCTCGTCGGCAAGCGCCCGCCGCAGGTCTGGGAGTACCTGACCTCGTCGGCCGCCCACCGCGAGGCCGTGTTCGGCGCGCTGGGCATCACGATCAGGGACGCGGCCATCGGGTTCGCCACCGGGATGATCGCCGCCATGGTCGTGGCGGTCGCGTTCGTGCTGTTCAGGACCGTCGAGCAGACGTTCATGCCGGTCGCGATGCTGCTGCGGTCGGTGCCGCTCGTGGTGATGACGCCGCTGATCACCCTGATCTTCGGCCGCGACCTGCTGGGCGTGGCCGTGATCGGCGGCATCGTGGTCTTCTTCCCCGCGCTGGTGAACATCGCCTTCGGGCTGCGCTCCGCCTCGCCGCAGGCCACCGACCTGATCATGGCGTACGGCGGGACGCGCCTGACCGTCCTGCGCAAGGTGGCCGTGCCGACCGCGATGCCCTCCGTCTTCGCCTCGGCCCGGATCTCCGTGCCCGCCTCGATCATCGGGGCGCTCATCGCGGAGTGGCTGGCCACCGGGCGGGGGATCGGCGCCGAGATCCTGCGGGCGATCGGCGGCTTCCGCTACGACGAGGTGTGGGCGGACATCGTGGTGGTCACCGCCGTGTCGATCCTGGCGTACGCGGTCGTCGGCGTGGTCGAGTCGCTGGTCCTGGCCCGCTTCTCCGACCGCTCGTAAGCGGGGAGTTTGCGGGCCCGGCCGCGGTCCTGTGTGCGGGGGAGACGCGGCCGGACCCGCTCGGAAGGGAGCGCGTGGGCGTGCGGTGGGATACCGGCGGGTGTGGCCGGTGGAGGCCCGACGCTCCCGTGGCTCAGTGGGTGGCGAGGACCTGGGTCCAGGTTGGTCCCTTGGCGTTGTGCCCGACACCGATGTGGGTGAAGGAGCAGTTGAGGATGTTGGCCCGGTTTCCTGAGCTCTTGAGCCAGCCGCTCATCACGGAGGCCGCGGTGGGCTGGCCCATGGCGATGTTCTCGGCGGCTGAGCTGAAGGAGAAACCGGCGGCCCTGATGCGCCGGTCGAACGTGCGGCCGTCGCGTGAGTCGTGCGAGAAGTAGTTGTTCTCCCCCATGTCGGCCGAATGGCGTTCGGCGGCAAGGTGCAGCCTGGGGTCGTGGACGAGGGGGCGGCAGCCCTTCTTCGCCCTGGCCCTGTTCGTGATCTTGACGACCTCCGTCTCGATCGAGGACGCGAAGCCGCCGCCCGACGCGCACGACAGCCTCAGCGGGCGCGACCGGCTGCTGCGCCCCTTCGAGTCGACCGCGACCACGTAGTAGCTGCGCGGGGTGGGGGAGCACCGCACGCCTGCGGTGATCCGTCCGGTGCCGACCGTCTTCGAGCCGCTCTTGAGGACCCGGTCGGGGCCCGGCGCGACGACCTGGATGCGTACCCTGAGCCGGGCCTGGTCGGTGCAGCCCGTCCTGGTTGCGGTGCCCTGGACCACGCCCCTGGTCGCGACCGGCTTGGCCGCGACCACGCGGCACGCCTGCGCCGAGGCGGCCTGGGTGACCGCCTGCGCGGGGGTCGCGGGGAAACTCAACGCCGCCAGACTCCCGAGGCAGATGAGTGCCTGGAGCTGTCCGCGCATTCTTTCCTCCGGTGCAGGGCTCGACATTGCGTCGAACCCGAATTCTGGCGCTCCCAGGTCGGCTATGTACGGAAATTTTAAACCTAACCTGGAGCTCCAACTGGATTCCGGTAAACCACAGCGGCCCCCTGAGCGTCAGAGGGCCGCGTGGTTTCAGGTGCCGGCTAGCACTGCACGGGCTTCAGCCAGGAGCATTCGAGATCTCCCGCCTCGCCCTGCTCCGTGGCGCGGAGCTGCGTGGCGTCGGCGGTCGCGGTGGCGCGCGTGAACTGGGCGAGCCGGATGGCGATCTTGTCCTCGATGTCCTTGGGGGAGCCGGACAGGTACTGGTTCAGCATGATCGAGAAGATCAGCGGCTCACCCTCGGCGCTCGTGACGTACCCGGACAGCGAGGTCACCCCCGTCAGCGAGCCCGTCTTGGCGTGGACGTTGTTCGCGGCCGGCGTGTTCCGCATCCGGCTGCGCAGGGTGCCGCCCACGAAGCGCTCGGCGTTGCCCGCGATGGGCAGGGACTCGTACCAGGTGGTGAACCAGGGCTTGCTCCGCACCGCCGTCAGCAGCTGCACGATCGAGCCCGGCGAGAAGCCGTCGCGGCGCGACAGGCCGGAGCCGTCCCGCATGTTGATCACCTGCACCCCGTTCGCCTTGGCGAAGTCGGTGCTGACCTTGAGCCCGGCCGACCACGTGCCCTGGTTCGCGACCTTGCGGCCCATGGCCTTGGTGAGGATCTCGGCGTGGATGTTGTTGCTCAGCTTCAGGAACGGGACCAGCAGCTCGCCCAGCGTCATCGACTGGTGCCCGGCCAGCTCCTTGGCCTCGGCCGGGGCCGCGCCCGTGACGGTCGGCCCGAGCACCTTGACGCCGTGCTTGGTCAGCGACGTGCGGAACAGCGACGCGACGTACGCCGTGGGGTCGTCCACGGCCACCCACTCCTGGTACGGGTCCTTCACCGTGCCGGTGATCACGACGGTGCGGCTGTTGTGCTGCCGCTCGATGAGCACGTCGGTCTCCGAGCCCACCGTGGCCTTGTTGACGATCTTCAGGTAGCCGGTCTCCGGGGTGGTGGACACCTTGACCTTGTCGCCGTCAGCGGCCACGGAGACGATCACCGAGCCGGCGTCGTAGTCCCTGTCGGGCGAGGCGGTCAGCGCGGAGATGGGCGCCGCGTAGTAGGCGGTCTCGTCGTCCCACGACCAGTCGTTGCCGAGCCGCTGCGAGTCGAACCAGGTGTCGTCGGTCACCAGCTTGCCCGTCACGACCTTAACGCCCGCGGCGGCGACCTTGGCGGCCAGCGCGTCGTAGTCGTCGGCCAGCATGGTCGGGTCGCCGGTCCCGCGCAGCACCAGGTCCCCGGCCAGCAGCGACCCGGCCTTGCGG
Organism: Nonomuraea sp. NPDC051941; assembly: GCF_044593615.1. Taxonomy (NCBI): domain Bacteria; kingdom Bacillati; phylum Actinomycetota; class Actinomycetes; order Streptosporangiales; family Streptosporangiaceae; genus Nonomuraea; species Nonomuraea sp. NPDC051941. The sequence continues at coordinate 107,288 of NZ_JBIUCF010000045.1, read as the reverse complement.
CCCGAGGAGAGCACGGTGGTGGAGAAGCGGTAGTCGAGCCCGAGGGTCTCGGCGGCCGCGGCGGAGGTGAACAGCTTGGTGTTGGAGGCGGGGGTCAGGAGCTTGCCCGCGTCCGTGGCGTACAGCTCCTCGCCGGTGGCGGCGCTCTTGACGACCACGCCCGCTCTGGCGATCGTGAGCCGGGAGTCGCTGAGGATCTTGTTGATGTCCTGGTTGAGGTCCGCCACGCCGGCGGAGGGCTCCAGGGCGACGGCTGGGGAGGAGGGGCTGGACGCCCACGCGAGGGCCGCGACGAGCGTGCCCGCGACGAGGGATGCTGAGGTGCGCCGCATGGGGGGTCTCCAAATGAATGGGGAATCGCCATGCCAGCGTGGATCACCGCAAGCCAGCTGTAATCCGCAAATATCCGTATTTGTCGGGCGACTCTGGGCGGACGCGTCAGAAGGACGGCTGGCCCGAGCTCACCATGAAACCGCAGTCGCCGAACGAGATCTCGTCACCCGACCGCACCCGCGCCGGCCCCACCAGCCGCCACCCGTTGAGCCGGGTGCCGTTGAGCGAGCCGAGGTCCACCAGCATCCACTCGCCGTCGTCCTCGCGGCGCAGCTCGGCGTGGACGCGGGAGACGGTTAAGTCCGACAGGACGAGGTCGCACGCCGACCCGCGCCCCACCACGTAACGCAGCCGGTCGTCGTCGGGCAGCGCCAGCTTGGGCAGCCGGGGCCGCCGCCACGCGGACTGCACCCGGGTGGTGAACTCGGAGACCGACGCGACGGCGTCGGTCAGCCGCTGCCTGATCGTCGGCTTGCGCGGCAGGTCCGCGACCAGCTTGTCGAGCTCGTGCCGGTTCTGCGCGCGCAGCGCCTGGTCAACCCGGCCTACGAACGTGTCGTGGGAGATCCGGCCCTCCACGGCCTGGTCCCTGAGCTCCCCGATCGCGCGGTCGCGTTCCCCGTCTGATGCGCGAAAAGGCGGCTGCGTCGAGCTCATGTAGCGAGTATCGGACCGAAGGGCGCTCGCTGTCCAGAAAACACGGATCGCTTGCGATGGGCATACTCAGTATGCATACTCAGTATCCATGTCGATAAGACACGGACTGCTCGCGTTGCTGAGCAGCGGACCGCGTTACGGCTATCAGCTCAGGGTTGAGTTCGAGTCGTCCACAGGGGCGACCTGGCCGCTGAACATCGGCCAGGTCTATACGACGCTCTCCCGGCTTGAGCGCGATGGCCTGGTGGCCCCAGGGGGAGCCGACGAGCAGGGCCGCGCGGTCTACACGATCACCGAGGCCGGCCGGGAGGAGCTGGAGCGATGGTTCAGCACCCCCGTCGCCCAGTCCGACCGGCCTCGGGACGAGCTGGCCATCAAGATCGCGATGGCCGTGGCCGGTGGCCTGGACGTGGCCGAGGTCATCCAGACCCAGCGCGTGGCCACCATGCGCGGGCTGCAGGAGCTGACCCGGGCCAAACGGGCCGCGGCAGGTGGGTTCGCACAGCGGCTGGTCCTCGACTCGCTGATTTTCAAGGCCGAGGCGGAGCAGCGCTGGCTGGACCACTGCGAGGCCGTTTCCAAGCAGATGTCCAAGGAGCAAGAGCGATGACTGTGGTGAGTTTGCGGGACGTGACCCGCGAGCACGGCCAGGTGCAGGCCCTGAAGGGCGTGAGCCTGGAGGTGGCGGCGGGGGAGCTGGTCGCGGTCATGGGCCCGTCGGGCTCGGGCAAGTCGACTTTGCTCAACGTGGCGGGCGGTCTCGACCGGCCCACCTCGGGGACCGTGACCATCGAGGGCGAGGACCTGACCAGGGTGAAGGACCTGGCCGCGCTCAGGCGCACCAGCGTCGGGTACGTCTTCCAGGACCTGAACCTGATCCCGTCCCTGACGGCCGCCGAGAACGTGATGCTGCCGAGGGAGCTCGACGGCGTGCGCTCCGGGACCGCCCGCGAGGAGGCGCTGGCCGTGCTCGCCGAGGTGGGGGCCGGGGAGGTCGCCGGCCGTTTCCCCGAGGAGCTGTCCGGCGGGCAGCGCCAGCGTGTGGCCATCGCCAGGGCGCTGGTCGGCGAGCGGCGGCTGCTGCTGGCCGATGAGCCGACCGGCGCGCTCGACACCGCCACCGGGGACGAGATCCTGCAGCTGCTGCGCACCCGTTGCGACGCCGGCGCGGCGGTCCTGCTGGTCACCCACGAACCGCGCTACGCGGGCTGGGCCGACCGGGTGGTCTACCTGCGTGACGGCGCCATCGTGGAGTCGAGCGCCGTGCGGCTGGAGAGCGCCCGATGAGCGCGTTCCGCGCCGCGCTGCGCATCTCCCGCAGGGACGCCCTGCGTTTCAAGGGCCGGACCGCGCTGATCATGGTGATGATCGGCCTGCCCGTCCTGGTCATCACGGCGGTGCTCACCGGCGCGGCCACCACAAGCATCACCAGCCGCGACAAGCTGGAGGCGACGTTGGGGGCGGCCGACGCCCGCATCGCCACGACCCCGTTCCGCACCCCGGTCGAGCAGAGCGCGGACGGGGAGATCACCAATGGGCGCCAATCGGAGCGTCCCGAGCAACCGTGGACGCCCGCCGAGATCGGCACCCTGCTCCAGGGCCGCCTGCTCCGCTACCAGGCGAACGTCGTGGAGGCCCGCCTGGCGGACGGCTACAGCCGGGTCGACGCGTTCGAGGCCGATCTGCGCGACCCCTTGACCAGGGGGATGCGCCGCCTGGTCGAGGGCAGGTTCGCCGCCGCACCCGGTGAGGTCGCCGTGTCCCCCGCGCTGATCGACAGCGGTGTCCGGGTCGGCGACACGATCAAGACGTGGCGGCCGGACCGCACCGTGCGGGTGGTCGGGGTCGCCGAGCACCCGAACCGGCCCGGCCTGCGCGAGATGCTCGCCCTGCCGGAAGGGCTGCTCCCGCACCAGAACGACGGCAACGACAGCGGCTGGCTCATCGACACCGCCGCCCCCGTCCAGCAGCCGGACGTGCAGAGGCTCAACAAGGTGGGCCTGGGCGTCAAGTCCCGGTTCCTGATCGAGCGCTCCGGCGCCGGCGACTCCGGGCCCCGGGACCTGCACGGGCTGGTCGAGCTGGGTGTCGGCGTCGTGCTCATCGTGACCGAGACCGTCCTGCTCGCGGGCCCCGCCTTCGCCGTCGGGCTGCGCCGCAGGCGCAGGGAGCTCGCCGTGATCGCCGCGCAGGGCGGCTCCGCGCGGCACCTCAAGACCATCGTGCTGGCCGACGGCCTGGTGCTCGGCGGCGCGGCGGCCCTGCTGGGCGCCGCCCTGGGCATCGGCGCCGGGCTGCTGGGGGAGTGGCTCGCGGCCCGCTGGCTGGACTGGACGCACGGTCCGGCGGACGTGCCCTGGGCGCAGGTGCTCGGCGTGGCCGCGCTGGGCGTGGTGAGCGCGCTGACCGCGGCGATCGTGCCCGCGATCCAGGCGAGCCGGCAGAGCCCCGTGCACGTGCTCGCCGGGCGTGCCGCCGTGGACACGTCCGGCCGTGCGGGCCGTCCCGTGCTCGGGGCCGTGCTGGTGCTGCTCGGGCTGGCCGCGACGGGGGTCGCCCTGCACCGGGGCCTGCTGTCGGTCGCGCTGGCCTCGATGCCGGTGGTGTTCGGGCTGGTCGCGCTGATGCCGTGGCTGGTCCAGGCCACGGGGCGGCTCGCCGGGCGGCTGCCGCTCCCGCTGCGCCTGTCCGTGCGCGACGCCTCCCGCCACCGCGTCCGTACGGCCTCCGCCATCGCCGCGGTCATGGCGGCCACGATGGGAGCCGTCACGCTGGGCATCGGCCTCAACAGCGAATATGTCGACCAGGAGGCGAGACGCAACTCGATCGTCCCCGCGGACACCATGGTGATCCGTGCCTGGAAGGCGGACGATCAGGGGTGGGCGCGGGTGCGGGAGCTCGTGCAGCAGAAGCTGCCGGGGGCGAGCCTGGTCAACGGGCTGAACGTGATGGACGCGCGGGGCGAGCCTCTCAGTCTGAGCGTCGCCATGCCGGAGGACTGCCCGTCCCCGTGCGACCCCCGCGACCATGACTACGGCTCCGCGGAGGTGGCCGACGAGGAGGTGCTCGCCTTCCTCCAGAAACGCAGGGATCCGCAGGCGGCGGCGGCACTGGCGGCGGGCAAGGCCGTGGCGTTCAGCCCGGGCGCCGTGCGCGACGGCGTGATCAGGATCGGGGTCGAGGACTGGGACGGGAAGCCGGTCACGACCCTCCGGGTTCCCGCCGTGGCGGCGACGCCGGCCGACGTCGGTCAGACAGGCGTGCTGATCCCGCCGTCCGTGCTGACCCAGGCGGGACTCAAGGTGTCGCAGCGGACCTTCTACGCGGCGTACACAGATATCGACGATCAGCGGCTGACCACGGAGATCAGGGTCCTTGTCGGAGATCAGGCCTACGCCCTCACGGAGCGGGGCAACGCCGAGAGCCGCTTCTTCACCCTGATGATCCTGCTCGTGGCCGCGCTGGTCCTGGTGCTCGGCGGCACGTTCGCCGCCACCGGGCTGGCCGCCGCCGACATGCGCCCGGACCTCGACACCCTGTCCGCGGTCGGCGGGACGGCGCGGGTCCGCAGGCTCGTGGTGGCGGCCCAGGCCGCCTACATCTCCGGCCTCGGCGCCCTGGTGGGCCTGGCGGCGGGCACCGTCAGCGGCATCGCGCTGACCTGGCCGCTGACCCGGAGGGTTTACGGGACCATGGAGCTCTTCAACCCGGGAACCACGACGATCGCCGTCCCCTGGCTCTTCCTGGCCGGGGTCGTGGTGGGGCTGCCCCTGCTGGCGGCGCTGATGGCGGGGTCGTTCACGCGGACGCGTCTGGTGCCGGCGCGCCGGGTGGCGTGAGGCGGTACTTCAGCGTCATCAGCACCGACAGGAAGATGATCAGTGCCGGGACCGCGGTCTGCCCGATCAGGACCGCGGTCACCGCGCTGTCCGGCTGCTCGACCGGCCTGCTCGGCTCGGACTCGATGAAGCCGCCGATCGACAGGATCACCCCGAAGATCAGCGCGCCGAACGCGCTGACGCCGCTCTCGATGGCCGTCCACAGCCCCGTCAGCACGCCCGCCCGCCGCTTGCCGGTCTCGGCCGCGTCCGCCGCGATCACGTCCGCCAGCATCGAGAACTGCAGCAGCTGCACCCCCGCGTAGCCGACGCCGACCACCAGGATCGTCACGTGCGCCCACGCGATGCCGAGGACCGGCGTGGCCAGGGCAGCCGTCGTGCCGCCGGCGTACAGGAGCGCCGCCAGGATCATCGCGCCCCGCTTGTCGAAGCGCTTGGCCAGGCGCACCCACAGCGGCATCGTCAGCAGGATCGGGCCGACCAGCGCGGCGAAGAGCGTCTGCGTGGCCTTCGGCGAGCCGAGCGTGTACGCGGCGAAGTACGGCGCGGCGGCCAGCATCATGCTCACGGCGAGCATCTGCGTGCAGGCCAGCATGGTCAGCCACAGGAACGGCCGGTTGCCCTTGATCGCGGCGAACTGCTCGCGCCACCCTCCCCGGTCCGCCTCCGGCGCGCCGGTCATGGGCGCGCGGGCCGTGCCGAAGAAGGAGCCCAGCATGGCGAGGAGCAGGATGACCGCGATCACCGTGGCCATCAGCCGGTAGCTGTCCAGCGTGCCGTGCTCGCCCTGGCTCGTGACGATGGCCGGGGCGAGCACGCCGCTGACCGCGGTGGCCGCGCCGATGAAGATCATGCGCCACTGCAGCAGCGAGGTGCGCTCGTGGTAGTCGTGGGTCATCTCGCCGGGCATCGCCTTGTACGGCACCTCGAACAGCGCGTACGCCGTCGCCGTCACGAGGAAGCACACCCCCACGTAGAGCGCGGCGGGCACGCCCGTCAGCGGCGGCCCCGCGAACACCAGGAAGAACGCGATCGGCAGCGTGCAGGCGCCCGCCAGCAGCCAGGGCCGCCGGGGGCCCAGCCGCGACCGGGTCCGGTCCGACCAGCGGCCGATCAGCGGGTTGACGATCAGGTCCCAGACCTTGGGCGCGGTCACCACGACCCCGGCCAGCCAGGCGGGCACGGCCAGGAAATTGGTCATGTAGTACAGCAGGAGCAGGCCGGGCACGGTGCTGACCGTGGCCGTGCAGAAGGACCCGACGCCGTAGCCGAGGCGCACGCCCCTGGAGACCGTGGACGAGCGCACCGCCGGTGTGATCATTTACTCATTGAACCCGAGCGAGGGCTTGTTCGGGAGGGCCCACTTTTTCCCATGCCGCGGGGCCCGGTCACCCGGGCCCCGCGCCATATGGCTCGCGTCAGTCGATGACGTTCGCGCACACCACGTGCGCGCCGATCTCGATCATCCGTTGCTCGCTGCGCGCGTCCGCCACCCTCGCCATGAGGATCGGCGCACCGGAGGCCGCGAACTGCGGCAGCCGGGCGCGTACCAGGCGGTGCAGGTCGCGTACGACGTCCTCGGCGGCCGACATGTGCACCTTCACGTGCAGCATGATCCCCGGAGCCCCGGACGCCGTGCGCGCCTCGGAGATCCAGACGTGGTGCACCAGCGGGAAGTCCATGAGCAGCAGCCCGATGGCCTGCCGCAGCGCGGGCAGGATCGGATGCGCGCACCGCCGGTAGCCGGGGTCCACCTGCTGCATGGGCCCCGACAGGTGCGGCCGGGGCGCGGGCACCCACGGCAGCGTCGGCGCCTGCGGAGTCGGAGGTGCCACCTGGGCCAGCGCGGCGCCGCGTGACACGGTCGCCATCGCCCCCGTCGCGTACGCGGCCGGCACCGCCCCCGAGAGGACGGGCATCGGCCCCGAACGCGACGAGGACATGAAGCGCTGGAGGTCGTCGATGGGCACGGCCGCGGCGGCTGGTCCGGCCGCGTCGATGACGATCTCCCGCACGCCGGTGACGCGCTGGATGTCCAGGATGGTGTCGGCGTCGCACGCCGATAGGGAATGACTGCCGCGGTGCCTGGCATAGGTGACAGAGCCGGTGTAACCGAGCAACACCCGGTCTCCGGCCTGGGTCGTCCCGAGGACGACCGAGCGGTCTGACCGCACTGCCACCAGGACTCCACCGTCGGCGAGAGCGCTCAGCAGGCGATGCGGAGTGCCATGCTGAGCGAGCGCGTCGGCAAGCGCAGGATTCCCGATGCTCATAAGACGAACCCTAGGTACTCGGCCACGGCTTATCAGGCTAATGGCGAATAAATCTCCCGATCAAGACAAAGATGTGAGCGGAGTGGATGAGTTTCTTCCTCCGGGGGTAGAGCGGAGCTGTCTCACATCGTGGGTGCCTCGTGAACGCGTTCACAAGCGCCGGATAGAATCTGTGGGACCGTCGGGGGATCCGTGGACGTGTCCCCCGAATGCCCGCCGTGCCGTTAAGGATCCACACCAGTGAACAAGCCCGTCGTTCTGGTCGCAGAGGAGCTGTCCGAGGCTGGCCTCGCCGTACTCGGCGCTGATTTCGAGGTCCGCCACACCGACGGCGCCGACCGTTCCCAGCTGCTGCCCGCCCTCGCCGGGGTGGACGCCCTGATCGTGCGCTCCGCCACGCAGGTCGACGCCGAGGCCATCGCCGCGGCGCCGAAGCTGCGCGTGGTCGCCCGCGCCGGCGTCGGCCTCGACAACGTCGACGTCGAAGCCGCCACCAAGGCCGGTGTCATGGTCGTCAACGCGCCGACCTCCAACATCACCAGCGCCGCCGAGCAGACCCTCGCGCTCATCCTGGCCAGCGCGCGCAACACGGCCCAGGCCCACGCCGCGCTGAAGAACGGGGAGTGGAAGCGCTCCAAGTACACCGGTGTCGAGCTCGACGAGAAGGTCATCGGCATCCTCGGTCTGGGCAAGATCGGGCAGCTCGTGGCCCAGCGGCTGCAGCCGTTCGGCGTCGAGCTGATCGCCTACGACCCCTACCTGCCGCCGGCTCGCGCCGCGCAGATGGGCGTCAAGCTCCTCAGCCTCGAAGAGGTGCTCAAGCAGGCCGACTTCATCACCGTCCACCTGCCCAAGTCCAAGGAGACCCTCGGTCTCATCGGCGACAGGGAGCTGCACCAGGTCAAGCCGTCGGTGCGCATCATCAACGTCGCCCGCGGCGGCATCGTGGACGAGGGCGCCCTCTACTCGGCGATCAAGGAGGGGCGCGTCGCGGGAGCGGGCCTCGACGTGTTCTCCAAGGAGCCGTGCACCGACAGCCCCCTGTTCGAGCTCGACCAGGTCGTCGTCACGCCGCACCTCGGCGCTTCCACGCACGAGGCCCAGGAGAAGGCCGGCACCCAGGTCGCGCGGAGCGTGAAGCTGGCGCTCGCGGGCGAGTTCGTGCCGGACGCGGTCAACGTCCAGGGTGGCGTGGTGGCCGAGGAGGTCAAGCCGGGCCTGCCGCTGGCCGAGAAGCTCGGCCGCGTCTTCACCGCGCTGGCCGGCGAGGTGGCCACCAAGCTCGACGTCGAGGTGCGCGGCGAGATCGCCTCCGAGGACGTGCGGGTGATCGAGCTGGCCGCCCTCAAGGGCGTGTTCACCGACGTGATCGAGGAGCAGGTCACGTACGTCAACGCGCCGCTGCTGGCCAAGGACCGCGGTCTCAACGTGGAGCTGGTGACCAGCTCGGAGAGCCCCGACTGGCGCAACGTGGTGACCGTGCGCGGCGTGCTCGCCGACGGCCGCCAGGTCTCGGTGTCCGGCACGCTCTCCGGCCCGCGCCAGATCACGAAGATCGTCGAGGTCAACGGCTACGAGATGGAGATCGAGCCGACGGCCCACCTGGCGTTCTTCACCTACACCGACCGTCCCGGCATCGTCGGCGTGGTCGGCCGCCTCCTCGGCGAGCACAGCGTCAACATCGCCTCGATGCAGGTGGCCCGCTCCACCAAGGGCGGCAACGCGCTCATCGCGCTGACCGTCGACTCGGCGATCCCGGCCGACGTGATCGACCAGATCGGGAACGAGATCGGCGCCGAGAGCGGCCGCTCCGTGGACCTGGAGGGCTGAGCCTCCTTCCCGGCCTGAAGGCCGCCACCCGGTTCCGGGTGGCGGCCTTTGTTGTCTCAGCATGCAAGATACTAGGACATCCAATGAGATTGCTGGGGTAGTGTTGCTGGTAATGCGCCAGGTGCTCGTACTTATTACCTGCCGCGGCGGGGCCTGTTAGGGCAGGTCGACGACTCGCCGCGGAGCGTCGTGGTGTCGGCCAATAAGTCCCATTCGTCCGCCGAACGGCTCGCGAAATGAGATGAGTCACATGTACGAGATGTATGCCTGGAACCGTGCCGAGGAGCATGAGGACGAGGCCGCGCAGGCCCTGCAGACCGCCCTGGACCGCAGGGACAACGGCGGCGCCCCTCAGAACCCGAGCCGGTAGAACACCGCCGCCCGCTTCACCCCCGGCAGCAGCCCGGCGATCCGGGCCGCGACCCGGTGCGGCGTCGGCAGGCGGTCGAACCCCTCGATGTCGAACGCGCTCACCGCGCTCAGGCAACGCAACCTCGGATGGATCGCCAGCAGCTCGCCCGGCCCGTCGATGCCCCAGACCAGGTGGGCGTCCGCCTTGCGCACCGGCCTGTTGAGCTTCTGCGTCTTGAGCCCGAGCGGGCTCACCGCGTCGAAGACGAACTGGCCGCCGGGGAAGCGGTCGACGATCGCCCTGATGAGGGCCCGGCCCTCGCCGGGGTCGAGATAGTAGAGCAGGCCCTCGGCCACGACCAGCACAGCGGCGTGGCCCGGGACCTGCTCCAGCCACTTCAGCTCGGTGACCGACGAGCCGATCAGGCGGTAGCCGGGCCGCTCGGGGAACAGGCGCCGCCGCAGCTCGATCACGTCGGGGTAGTCCACGTCGTACCAGCGGACGCTGGGCGGCGGGTCCAGCCGGTGGACGCGGGTGTCGAGGCCGCAGCCCAGGTGGAGCACGGTGGCCTCGGGATGGGTGGCCAGGAACCCGGCCGCCCACCGGTCGATGAACCGCGCCCTGATCGCGACCGAGACGGCCAGGCCGGCGTTCATCCCGGTCTCGGTGAAGTCGTGGTCGATGCGTTCGACCGCCTCGGCGGCCAGGTCGTCGCCGAGGATCGGATCCGGGGACCGCGCGTCCAGCGCCCGCCCGTACAGGGTGGCGAGCAGGGTGGCCTTCTCCCCGGTGAGATGCACCTGCTCCAGTGCCATACCCCTACGCTACCGCCGCGCGGGCCAGCGCCAGCGCGCCCAGCAGGGGCGCGTCGTCCGCGAAGCGGGCCGGGCGCACCTCCGGCGGGAACGGCACCGCACGGCCGACCTCGGCCGCCAGCCTCGGCAGGATCAGCTCCGCCGCGCCCATCATGCCGCCGCCGATCACCAGGCGCTCGGGATCGAGGACCACGCACAGGTTCGCCACGCTCATGGCCAGCGTCCGCAGCGCCTCGTCCACCAGCTCCCGCGCGTGACCCCCGCCCAGGAGCTCGGCCGCCGTGACGGGGCGGCCCAGGAGGGCGGTGCCGCGGGCGGCCAGCGCGCCGCCCGCGACGCGCTCCTCCAGGGGCACCCGGCCGTCGGCGAAGGCGGGCTCGCCCGGCGTCACCTGGAGGTAGCCGATCTCGCCTGCCGCGCCGTGGGCGCCCGGCACCACCCGGCCGTCCACCACCAGGGCCGCCGCCAGGCCGGTGCCCAGGTTCAGGTAGACGCCCGTGGAGACCCCGCGCAGAGCGCCCCAGCGCAGCTCCGCGGCGGCCGCCGCGTTCACGTCGTTGTCGATGGACACCGGAGTGGCGCCGTACGCCTCCTGGAGCAGCCTCGGCAGTTCGAGGCCCTCCCAGCCGGGGACGTTCGGGGCGAGCCGTACCACGCCATCGCGGATCACCCCGCACGTCGAGAAGCCCACCGCGGCGGGCGCGCCGTCCAGGGCCCGGGCCGCCGCGAGCGCCCGCGCGAGCGTGTCAGGCCCGGTGTCCAGGCGGACGTGGGCGGACAGCGCGGGGCCGTCGGCCGTGGACACCCCGATGGCCACCTTCGTCCCGCCCACGTCGATGCCCAGGACCCGGGTCACCGGGCGGCGCCCCTGCGGGCGAGCGAGTCGATGGCCACGGCCAGCGCCAGCACCGCGGCGGTCACCATGAACCGCACCGAGGAGTCCACGCTGAGCAGGTACATGCCGTTGGAGATGGCCTGGATGACCAGGACGCCGAGCAGCGCGTCGTAGGCCCGGCCGCGCCCGCCGAACAGCGAGGTGCCGCCGATGACCGCGGTGGCGATCGCCATGAGGAGGATGTCGCTGCCGCCCGAGCCCTGGTTGACGGCCGACAGGCGGCTGGCGGCGAGGATGCCCCCGGCCGCCGCCAGCGTGGAGGCCAGCATGAACGCGAGGATCCTGATCCTGGTGACGTTGATGCCGGCGCGCCTGGCGGCCTCGGCGTTGCCGCCGACGGCGTACAGGTGCCGCCCGAACGTGGTGTGCCTCAGCATGAGGTCGAGCAGCACCACCAGCGCCCCGAAGATGATCAGCAGGAGCGGCACGCCGCGGTCCGCCGACATGACGATCACCGCCGCGGCGAGCAGCACCGCCAGCCCGCCCGCCTTGGCCAGCGACCACCACAGCGGCGTCACCGGCAGCCCGGCCGCCAGCCGCAGCCTCCTGACCGCGAGCGACGCGCCCGCCGACACGGCCACCAGGGCCGCCGCGACCGTCCACGCGAGCCAGCCCGGCAGCCAGGTGTCGCTCAGCTTGGAGATGAACCCGGTGAACGGCAGGTTGATCGTCCCGCCCTGCCGCAGCAGGTAGAGCAGCAGGCCGAGCCAGCCCATCAGCCCGGCCAGCGTCACGACGAACGACGGCATCCGCAGCTTGGTCAGCATCAGGCCGTGCAGGAACCCGATCGCCGCGCCGACGGCGAGCGCCAGGAGGATGGCGAGCAGCGGGTTCCAGCCCTGCTTGACGTGGACGATCGTCATGATCGTGGCGCACAGGCCGCTGACCGAGCCCGCCGACAGGTCGATCTCGCCGAGCAGCAGCACCATGATGATGCCGAGCGCGATCGTGCCGGTGGCGGCCATCTGGAGCACGAGGTTGGTGAGGTTCTCGGGGGACAGGAAGCGGTCGTTGAGCGTGCTGAACACGATCGCGATCGCGATCAGCCCGCCGACCACCGGCCACGCGCCGACGTCCCCCTGGCGCAGCCGCTCGACGGCGACCTTCGGCGTGTACGGGCTGCGTACCAGCGTGTCGGTCATGTCCCCGCCCCCGTGATCGCGGCCACGATCTCCTCCTGGGAGGCGGTGGCCGTGGTGAACTCACCGGCGTTGCGGCCCAGCCGCAGCACCACCACGCGGTCGCTCACCGCGCGTACGTCGGCGAGGTTGTGCGAGATGACCAGCACCGCGAGCCCGCGCTCGCGCAGCCGCCCGATCAGCGCCAGCACCTGCGCCGTCTGCTCGACCCCCAGGGCCGCCGTGGGCTCGTCGAGGATGACCAGCCGCGGCTCGCCGATGAGCGCCCTGGCGATGGACACCGACTGCCGCTGGCCACCGGACAGCATGGCGACCGGCACCCTGATGTCCCTGATGCGCACGTCGAGCTGGCCGAGGAGGTCGCGGGTCGCGCGTTCCATGGCGATGTGGCGCAGCAGCGAGCCGCGGCGGCGCTCGGTGCCCAGGAAGAGGTTGGCCACGACGTCGAGGTTCTCGCAGAGCGCGAGGTCCTGGTAGACGGTCGAGACGCCGAGGGCCTGCGCGTCGTGCGGGTTGGCGATCCTGACCGGCGAGCCGTCCACGGTGATCGTGCCGGCGTCCGGCGTCACGACCCCCGAGATGGCCTTGACCAGCGTGGACTTGCCCGCGCCGTTGTCGCCCATGAGGGCCACGACCTCGCCGGGGCGCAGGTCCAGGCGGGCCCCGTCGAGCGCCTGGACCGCCCCGTACCGTTTGGAGATGTCTGTCGCCGAGAGCATCTACTCGATGCCCTGCTTCTCGCAGGCGGCCTTGACCTCGCCCGTGCAGAGCTGGGCGGCGGTGTAGAAGCCGTCCTTCACGATCGTGTCCTTGACCTTGTCGGCCGTGACGGGGATGGGGTCGAGAAGGAAGGCCGGGATGTCGGCCGCGCCGTTGTTGACCTTGGCGGGAGCGGTGGGCTGCTCGCCCTTGGCGACGGCGACGGCGAGCTCGGCGGACTTCTCCGCCTCCGCCCTGATGTTCAGATATATGGTCATGTACTGCTCGCCGGTGAGGATGCGCTGGACGGCGGCCAGCTCGGCGTCCTGGCCGGTGATCGGCGGGAGCTGCTTGTAGCCCGCGCGTTTCATGGCCGCGATCGCGCCGCCCGCCATGCCGTCGTTCGCGGACAGCACACCGGTGATGGTGTCCTTGCCCAGCGCGGTGATGGCCTGCTCCATCTCCTGCTGCGCCTTGTCGGGGCTCCAGTCCGGCGTGTCGAACTCCCTGCCGACCTTCACCTTCCCGTCCAGCACGCTCTTGGCGCCCTTCTTGTAGTCGGCCGAGCTGGGGTCGGTGGGGGAGCCGTGGATCATCACGATCTGGCCCTTCGCCGCCGTGCCCCTGGCGGTCATGGCGTCGAGCAGGGCCTGGCCCTGCATCTCGCCCACCCGTACGTTGTTGAACGAGACGTAGTACGCGTAGTCGAGCCCCGAGATCAGCCGGTCGTAGGCGATGACCGGGACCTTCTTCTGCTTGGCCTGGTTCACCAGGGGAGCCACGGCGTTGGCGTCCACGGCGTCGAGCACGAGCACGTCGGCCTGCTGGGTGAGCGCGGCCTCGACCTGTTGCTGCTGCTTGGGGGCGTCCTGCTCGGCGTTGCTGTAGAGAATCTTGCAGTCGGGGCAGAGCGACTTGACCTTCGCCTCGAACAGCGGGCGGTCGAATGCCTCGTATCGGGTGGTCTTGGACTCGGGCAGGAACAGCGCGATCGTCTTGCCGCCCTGGTTCTGCGTGGTCGTGGTGGTGGCGCCGGTGCCGTTTCCGGTACTGTTCCCGGCGTTTCCGCAGGCGGCGGCCAGGAGGACCGCCGCGACAGGGATTGATCGCCATGCTCGGTGCATCGCACTTCGTCCTTCCGGATGTGCCGCCCCTGTGCTTGGTAAGAAAGGTAATTTACTATCAGGCAAGTTGGCTAGGCTCTGTTTCCTCAAGGAGGGTGAGATGCGGGGCGACCTGGGTAATCCGCGGATGCTGCGAGTGCTGAACGAGCGCCGCCTGCTCGACCATCTTCAGGAGCACGGCCCCGCCTCGCGCACCGACCTCGCCAAGATCACCGGCCTGTCAAAGCCCACGGTGTCCGCGGCCCTGGCCGGGCTGGAGGTGGACGGGCTCGTTCACCTCGTCGGCGAGGTCTCCGGCCGCCCGGGGCCGGTCACGTCCCTGTACGACGTCAACGCCGCCGCCACCCACGTCGCCGGCGTCGACATCGGGCGTGACTGGATCAGGGTCGCCGTCGCCGATCTGCGCGGGAAATTCGCCGGCCGGAGGGACGGGCGCAACACCGCCCTCACCTCCGCCGAACTGGCACTCCTGGTCGGACAGCTGTGCCGGGCCGCCGCCTATGAGGCCGTCGTCGACTGGCCCGACATCGCCTGCGCCGTCGTCGGCACGCCCGGCGTGTACAACCCGGAGCTCGGCCGCCTGGAGTTCGCCCCCAACCTGCCCGGCTCCGACCTGGCCGAGCGCCTGCGCGCCGAGATGGAGGTCGACCTCGTCATCGAGAACGACATCAACCTGGCCGCCGTCGGCGAGCACACGCACGGGGCGGGGCGCGGCAAGTCCAACTTCGCGCTGGTGTCCGTCGGCACCGGCGTCGGGATGGGCATCGTGATCAACGGTGAGCTGTACGTGGGCGCCCGGGGAGCGGCGGGGGAGGTCTCGTACCTGCCCGCGACCGAGGACCCGGCGCCGCCGGCCGGTGACGCCCTGGCCCACGGCGCCACGGAGGCGGTCGCCGCCGCGCCCGGAGTGGTCCGCGCGGCCCGCGCCGCCGGCCTGAGCCTGCGGACGGCCAAGAAGGTCTTCGCCGCGGCGGCCTCCGGTGACAGAGTGGCCCGCTCGGTGGTGGAGGCCGAGGGGCGCCGCATCGGCGGCCTGCTGGTGGCGGTGGCCGCCGTGCTGGATCCGGAGGTGATCGTGCTCAGCGGCGGCGTGGGCCGCAACCTGGACCTCCTGGGGGAGTCCATCGAAGCCCGCATCGCCGAGCTCGGCCCGCTGCGGCCGTCGGTGGTGGCCAGCACGCTGGGGGACAGCGGCGTCCTGCTGGGCGCGGTGGCCCGCGCCAGGACCCGCGCCTGGGAGCTCATCTTCGACGCCCGCCTCCCCTGACCGTCGCGTGGGGAGGCGGACGCCGCGGCCTCCTACAGGGTGGCCGTGAGGGTGGTGGGCGTTTCGTCGCGCTGCTTCTGGAGCTTGGACCAGAGCCGTACGCCCTTGCGGTCGGGGCGGACGCCACCCACGAAGGACTCTCTGCGCCAGGAGGTCAGGCGCTCTTCCTTGACCACGTCACCCGTGTGCGGCGAGTGGACCATGTAGCCGGGCCGGGAGATCATCCCGACATGCCCGAGGCCGTGGAAGAAGACCAGATCGCCGGGTTTGAGGTCCTTCCAGTCGATCTTCTGGGTGAACGCGCCGTACTGTTCGGCGGCGGTGCGGGGGAGTTCGATTCCGGCGTGCTCGTACGCCCTGAGCATGAGCCCGGAGCAGTCGTATCCGCTCGGGCTGGCGCCGCCCCACACGTACGGGGTGCCGCGCTTGCTCATGGCGAACTTGATGGCGACCTTCCAGGCGGGCGTCGGAGCCTGTTCCTCCTGGATTTCCTTGATCTGGCCGCCGGTCAGGGTGGTGAGGTCGTCGATCTTGGCCGAGGCATGGGCTGGGGAGGCCAGCATGAGCCCGGCGGCGCCCGCCGCCAGGACAATGGCGATTCGAGACAGGGGTCTGTCCTTCCATAAGGCCGGCCGGGTTAGCTGACGGGCTCGGGCCTGGAAGTAGCCCTACGGCATGGGGGTGCCGACTCGCCCCAGGGGGAATGTGGGTCCCCGGCTCCACGCAACGGCGCGCGGATTAGGCTGGTCGGTGACTTTAACGAAACGGTCAAAGAACCGCAATACCGGACAAAGGGGTCGTCCGAAAGATGAGATGAAGTGTTCGTCAGCCGAGACGACGCGGTAAGGTACCGCCCATGGAGTCGCGTAACATCCGTCTGGCCGTCATCCCCGGCGATGGGATCGGCACCGAGGTCGTGGCCGAAGGGCTCAAGGTCCTGGAGGCAGTGGGCACGAAGATCGAGCCCACTCACTACGACCTGGGAGCCGCACGCTATCACCGTACCGGCGAGACGCTGCCCGACGCCGTGCTCGAAGAGCTGCGCGGCTACGACGCGATCCTGCTCGGCGCCGTGGGCGACCCCAGCGTGCCGCCGGGCATCCTCGAGCGCGATCTGCTGCTGCGGCTCCGCTTCGAGTTCGACCACTACGTCAACCTGCGCCCGGTCAAGCTGTTCCCCGGCGTGGAGACCCCGCTGGCCGACACGCCGCCGGAGAACATCGACATGATCGTCGTCCGCGAGGGCACCGAGGGCCTCTACGCGGGCACCGGTGGCGCCATGCGGCGCGGCACCCCGCACGAGATCGCCACCCAGGAGTCGCTCAACACCGCCTACGGTGTCGAGCGCGTGGTGCGCTACGCGTTCGAGAAGGCCGTCACGCGGCCGCGCAAGAAGCTGACGCTCGTCCACAAGACCAACGTCCTCACCTTCGCCGGTGACCTGTGGCAGCGCACGGTCAACCGCCTGGCGGCGGAATACCCCGACGTCACGACCGACTACTGCCACATCGACGCGGCCTCGATGTTCTTCGTGAGCCAGCCGGAGCGGTTCGACGTGGTCGTCACCGACAACCTGTTCGGCGACATCATCACCGACCTGGGCGCCGCCATCGCGGGCGGCATCGGCCTGGCCGCCAGCGGCAACATCAACCCCGAGCGGTCCGCGCCGAGCATGTTCGAGCCGGTGCACGGCAGCGCCCCCGACATCGCCGGCCAGGGCAAGGCCGACCCGACCGCGACCATCCTGTCCGTCGCCATGCTCCTCGACCACCTGGGCCTGCACACCGAGGCGGCCAAGGTCGAGCAGGCGGTCGCCGATGACATCCTCGAGCGGCTGGCCGGCTGGGCGGGTCGCACCACCCACGAGATCGGTGACGACATCACCGCGCGAGTATCCGGCTAGGACCGCCTAGCCCCCAACGCGCCTGGTGGTCCGACGAGGGCCGCCAGGCGCTTTTTTGCGTCCAAAAGGGCTGATCGCCCCATTGGCCGCTTGCCATCCCATATAGCGAGACAATAGGAAGTACCGGGACTGTCTTCCGGGCAGCGCCCGCTCACCAGCACCGATCCGCAGATTTCTTGTAGATTTGGGCAGATTCGCAGAGAGAAGGACCGACGTCATGACCATCGCTCAGAAGCTCAGCTTCGACGTGCAGCTATCCGACCACGCTCGCACCGCGGCCGAGCGGGAGCAGGTACTGGCGAACCCCGGCTTCGGGCAGACCTTCACGGATCACATGGTCTCGATCGACTACACCGAGGGGCAGGGCTGGCACGACGCCAAGCTCCTTCCGTACGGCCCGCTCTCGCTCGACCCGGCCACCTCGGTCTTCCACTACGCGCAGGAGCTGTTCGAGGGGCTCAAGGCCTACCGCCAGGCCAACGGCTCGATCGTCGCGTTCCGCCCGTACGCGAACGCCGCCCGCTTCAACCGCTCCGCGCTCCGGATGGCCATGCCGGAGCTGCCGGAGGAGGCTTTCGTGGAGTCGCTCGAGCTCCTCGTCCAGACCGACAGGGAATGGGTGCCCACGACCGAGGGTCACAGCCTCTACCTGCGGCCCTTCATGATCGCCACCCAGGCGGGGCTCGGTGTCAACTACCCGTCGAAGTCGTACAAGTACATGGTCATCGCCTCCCCGGCGGCCTCGTACTTCACGGGTGGGCTCAAGCCCGTCTCCGTCTGGCTGTCCACCGAGTACACGCGGGCCGCCCCCGGCGGCACGGGCTTCGCGAAGTGCGGCGGCAACTACGCGGCCGCGTTCGTCGCGCAGCGGCAGGCCGTGGAGAACGGCTGCGACCAGGTGGTGTGGCTGGACGCCCACGAGCACAGGTACGTCGAGGAGATGGGCGGGATGAACCTGTTCTTCGTCTTCGGCGACAAGCTCGTCACCCCCGCGCTGACCGGCACCCTGCTGCCCGGCATCACCAGGGAGTCGATCCTGGAGCTGGCCGGCGACCTGGGCCTGGAGACCGAGGAGCGCCTCATCTCGATCGACGAGTGGCAGGCCGGATGCGAGTCCGGGGAGCTCACCGAGGTGTTCGCGTGCGGCACGGCGGCCGTGGTCACGCCGGTGGGCACGGTGAAGGGCGCCGACCGCTCCTGGAGCGTCGCCGACGGCAACCCCGGCCCGGTGACGATGCGGGTGCGCGAGGAGCTGGTGGGCATCCAGTACGGCGCCCGCCCCGACGCCCACAACTGGATCCACAAGATCGTCTAGTGGGGACGGCCGGGTCCGCGAGGGCCCGGCCGCCGCGCCTAGTTCTTCCTGATCAGGGTCATCCCGTCCGCGACCGGCAGCATGAGGACCGTCACCCGCGGATCCTCCATCACCAGGTCGTTGAACTGCCGGATCTCCACGGTGGTCTGCTCCTCGTGCGCCGGGTCCGCCACGTGGCCCCGGCGCAGCGTGTTGTCCGCCACGATCAGGCCGCCGGGCCGCAGGCGCTCCATGAGCAGCTCGTAGTAGCCGGGGTAGTTGCCCTTGTCGGCATCGAGGAAGGCCAGGTCGACGGTCTGGTCGAAGGCGGCGAGCGTCTCCAGCGCAGGCCCGAGCGTGAGCGTCACGCGGTCCTCCACCCCGGCCTCGCGCCAGTAGCGGCGGGCGACGGAGGTCCACTCGTCGCTCACGTCGAAGCAGTGCAGCCGCCCGCCGGACAGGCCCCTGGCGATGCACACGGACGAGTAGCCGGTGAACGTCCCCACCTCGACGACGACCTGGGGCGCCACGAGCTGGGTGATCATGGTCAGGAAGGTGCCCTGGTCGGGCGAGATCTGCATGCCGGCGGCGTCCCCGGTGGCGCCGAGCGTCTCCTTCGCCAGCTCGTCCAGCAGGGCGTCGGGCGGGGTCGTGTGCGCGAGGACGTACTGTGCTACGGCGGGATCTAGGAGGTATGCCTTCATATATCCATTCTCCCGGCATCGGGTAAGGTCTGCGCGATCAATGAGGTGAGAGTGGGCTGATGATGAAGCGGTTGCTGGCGGTGGCGCTCGCGTGCGTGGCCATCGCCATACTCGGGGTGGTGTCGTTCTCGGGGCCGGGCCGATCGTCCGACGGGGTGCGGCTGACCCGGCAGATGGACGGATCGATGGTCCTGGCCGACCGGGGCGGGGACGCCCCCGTGCTGGACGTGTACGAGGACTTCGACTGCCCGGTCTGCAAGGACATGCACGCCAAGGTAGACGGCGCCATCAGGAAACTCGCCATGGAGGGCAAGGTCAAGGTCGTCTTCCACCCGGTGACGATCTTCCAGGAGGAGCCCATGCGCTCCAACTCCATCCGCGCCGCCGCTGCCGCCCGCTGCGTCCCCGAGGAGAACTGGCTCAGCTTCAGGGACGAGCTGTACGCCATGCAGCCCGCGCCGCACGGCGAGGCGTCCGGATTCGCCGTCGAGGACCTGGTCAAGGCCGCCAGGCAGGCGGGGGCGTCGGTGGACGAGTGCGTCAGGTCGCAGTCGTACGCGCAGGCCCACCTGGCGGAGACCGCGAAGGTCCGCCTCCAGGGCACGCCCACGGTGCTGCTCGACGGGAAGCTGCTGGGCAACGAGGCGTTCGACCCGGCCGCGCTCGAGCGCGTCATCACAGGTGGTGACGGTGTCACCGTGTAAAGGCTTGTCCCAGAAGCTGAGATCGATGTGCCAGATGCTGAATGCGTATGGCAGACTGGGCGGCACCATGTTCTACGGTCTGCTCATTATCAGCAGGCGCGCTGGCTGACAAGGGACACCGCCAGCGCGCAGACCTCTCACGTCCGTGAGGGGTCTTTTTGCTTTCCAGAGGCTTCCAGAGAAGAGAGACTCATGGCCGACGACCGCTTCCACGTATACGACACGACGCTGCGTGACGGCGCCCAGCAGGAGGGGCTCAGCCTCACCGTCGCCGACAAGCTCGCCGTCGCGCGCCACCTGGACAGCCTGGGCGTCGGTTTCATCGAAGGGGGCTGGCCGGGCGCCAACCCCAAGGACACAGAGTTCTTCAGGCGTGCTCAAACAGAGCTGGACCTGAAGCACGCGCAGCTCGCCGCGTTCGGTGCGACCCGCCGAGCCGGTGTGAAGGCAGCCGACGACCCGTTGGTGGCCGCATTGCGCGAATCCGGCGCGCCGGTCGTGACCCTTGTCGCCAAGAGCCACGACCGGCACGTGGAGCTGGCCCTCCGCACGACTCTCCAGGAGAACCTCGCGATGATCCGCGACACGGTCTCTCACCTTCGTGCGGAGGGACAGCGAGTCTTCCTCGACGCCGAGCACTTCTTCGACGGTTACAAGTCCAACCCAGCCTACGCGCTCGAAGTCCTCAGGACCGCCGCCGAAGCCGGGGCCGACGTCATCGCCCTGTGCGACACGAACGGCGGCATGCTCCCCGACGAGCTGGCCGAGATCGTCCACGAGGCCGTCCTGACCAGCGCCCGCGTCGGCATCCACTGCCACGACGACACCGGCTGCGCCGTCGCCAACACCCTGGCCGCCGTCAAGGCCGGGGCCACGCACGTACAGGGCTGCGCGAACGGCTACGGCGAGCGCTCCGGCAACGCCAACCTCTTCACGGTCGTGGCGAACCTCCAGCTCAAGCGCGGCTTCGACCTCGTCCCCACGACCGCCCTCGCCGAAATGACCCGCATCGCCCACGCGATCACCGAGGTCACCAACGTCACCCCCAACTCCCACGCCCCGTACGTCGGCACCTCCGCCTTCGCCCACAAGGCCGGACTGCACGCCAGCGCCATCAAGGTCGACCCCAACCTCTACCAGCACATCGACCCCGCCGCCGTCGGCAACGACATGCGCATGCTCGTCTCCGACATGGCCGGCCGCGCCTCGGTCGAGCTCAAGGGCCGCGAACTCGGCTACGACCTCACCCCGGAACACACCAAGACCCTGGTCGAACGCGTCAAGGACCTGGAGTCGCGCGGATTCACCTTCGAGGCCGCGGACGCGTCGTTCGAGCTGCTGCTGCGCGACACCGTGGAGGGGAAGCGCAAGCGCCACTTCGAGGTCGAGTCGTGGCGCGTGATCGTGGAGCGTACGAAGGGCGGCGAACTGGTCAGCGAGGCCACCGTCAAGCTCCACGCCAAGGGCGAGCGCATCGTCGCCACGGGCGAGGGCAACGGCCCCGTCAACGCCCTGGACAAGGCTGTGCGGCTGGGGCTGGAGCAGCTGTACCCCGAGCTGGCGAAGCTGGAGCTGGTGGACTACAAGGTCCGCATACTCGAGGGCACCCACGGCACGGACGCCATCACCCGCGTCCTCATCACCTCCAGCGACGACACGACCGAGTGGGCCACGGTCGGGGTGGCGGAGAACATCATCGACGCGTCGTGGCAGGCCCTGGAGCAGGCAGTCACCTACGGCCTCCTCCGCGCCGGCCACAAGACCGCCTGAGCGGCGGTCCTCCACAACGGGGCGCTACGCCTACGCGCGAGGGCGCTGCGGGCAGCGCCTCCCAGGGAGCTCCCGCCCCCTTCGACCCCCCCGAAACCCCCGCTCGCCGACCCCGCCCGTTGCCTGGTTACGCGGTGGGCCTGCTGGAGCCCCGGGCGGGAAGGCCGTTTGTGGCCTCCCGCCCGAGGCCCGGATCAGTCCCAGGTCATGTTGATCGTCCGTTCGAAGTTGACGTATCCGGCGCGTTGGAAGGCGCGCGCCATGGGAACGTTGCCGAGATCCGTGGCCGCCCGGATACGCGGGACATCCTGCGCGCTGAGGATACGGGTGCCTTCGGCAAGGATGTCGTCGATGTAGCCGTTGCCTCGGTGCGCGGGCAGCACGGCGAGGTAGCCGATGATGGGGTTGTAGTCGTTGCGGGCCGGGGTGACGAACCCCACCGGCTCGCCGTCCGGCAGCGTCGCGACCCGCCACCAGTCTCGCGGGCTCCGGTAATGCGCAAGCTCGTCCTCATAGTGTCTGACCGCCGCTTCGCGGGGGGACATCCGGGTCAGATCGTCGCGGCTGTGCGCGTCCAGCGTGCCATCCAGGACCAAGGTCATCAGGGCGAGGATATCTTCGGTGTCCCGGACCGGCCGGAACGCCAGGCGTCCACCGGGATCGGAGATCGGCGTCCCGGGGCGCCACTCCAGGCGTAGCCGTTCGACGAGCAGGCGGGCGCCGGTCCGTTCCAGGGCGGCCATGCGGTCCTCGACGACGCGCCTGGTCGCTCCGGCCTCGCGCCAGTCAGGCGGGATCATGCGGCTGTACCCGGGGGGACGGGTGCCTGCCGGGACGACTTCGGCCATGGCGGTCTGCAGCAGGCGTACGCCGATCTCTATGCGCTCGTGATCCGCGCTGCTGTCGTCGATGTCGAAAATGTCCAAGAGGAACGGTGTGTCGTCGCCGTTCCGGCCCCACCAGGCGGCTCTGGCCACCAGGTGGTCGCCGCGAAGGGCCACCCACATCCACTGCGGTCGGCGGCGGCCGGCGGCGAGGTCGTCCGCCAGTTCCTCGTTGAGGACGTAGGGAAGTCGGGAGAAGAGGTTGAGTTCTTCGTGCCCGGTGATCGGGCGGATGGTCAGGTCGTTCTGTTTCACGGTCAAGGCACTCTCCGGTGAAGGCGCCTGTCCGCTCCGGGGTCAGACGTGGTCCGCGCCCCGGGAGGACACAAGCGCAGTGATCATGGGGATCATGGGCTTATCCCTCCTCTCGATGTCGTGGCTCCTCGGTCCTGCCGACAGGAGTCCGGCAGCAAGGTCTATCTGATCGCCGCCCCTCGCGCAAACCCTTTGGGACCAGCGCGCCCGGAGACTGATGCCGTTGAGGCTCCTTGCCCGGGGAGAGCTGTTGATCATGAGGTGGCCAGGCGACGTAGGTAGGCGGTGGTCGTGGGGTCGGCGGGGAAGAGGGTTTCGATGGCGATCTCTTCGAGGGTGATGTCGAAGGCCGCCCCGAACGTCGTGATCGTGCTGAAGAAGCTCAATTCGACCCCGTCGTGCCGGAGCCGGATGGGCATGGCGATGTCGGCGGCCCCGGCGGTGGGCGGGTCGTCCTCGCTGCCGTAGGACCGGAGTTCCTCGTACAGCGCACTCAGTTCGGGGTCTCCCGTGCGGGCGGCCTGGCGGGCGAGCCGGGGCAGCAGGTACGCCCGGACCTGCCCCAGATTCTGCAGCCGAGGCGCGAACCCGCGCGGGTCCAGGCCCAGCCGCATCATGTTGACGGGCGATTTCAGGAGCTCCGGGTCGACGCCGTCCAGGAAGATCTCCATGGCCGGGTTGCTGAGCAGCACGTTCCAGTGGTGGTCCACGGCGACGGCGGGGAACGGCTCGTGCCCGCGCAGCACGCCCTGGATGGCCTCGTACGCCTGCGCCAGCTCCGGGTCCTCCAGCGGGCGCCGCTCGTAGGCGGGGGCGTACCCGGCGGCGACCAGGAGCCGGTTGCGTTCGCGCAGGGGGACGTCCAGGTGCTGGGCCAGATGCAGGAGCATCCGGCGGCTGGGGACCGTACGGCCTGTCTCGACGAAGCTGATGTGCCGGCTGGACACGTCCGCCTGTACGGCCAGGTCGAGCTGGCTCAGCCGGCGGCGCCTGCGCCACTCCCGCAGCAGTTCGCCGACCGTGCGATCGCGATACATGCTCCAGTTCTACCGGGCCGCCGTGGTGAGCCGGCCGGGACCTGCCACTACAGGCGTAACGTCGTGGCGTAGCCCAGTCCGCTACGGTCGCAGCTCATGAGAATCCTCATCGTGGGCGGCAGCGGCTTTCTCGGCGCCGAACTCGTGCGGCAGTCCGCGACGGCCGCTGACGTCGTGGCCGCGACCTGTCTGACGCGGCCGGGAACGGCAGCGGGGGTCGACTGGCTGCCGCTCGATGTTCGCGACCGTACGGCCGTGGTCGACCTGATCGGCGCGTTCGGCCCTGACGTCGTCATCAACGCGGCCTACCGCCAGTCGGACTGGGTGACGACGGCCATGGGCGCCGCTCACGTGGCCGTCGCGGCCTCCGGGAACGGCGCACGTTTGGTGCACGTGTCTAGCGACGCCGTCTTTTCGGGCAGGGCGATCACCTATGCCGAGGATTGCGTGCCCGACCCGGTCAGTCCGTACGGAGCGGCGAAGGCGGCCGCGGAGGTGGCCGTGCAGGCGATCGATCCTGCGGCGGTGGTCGTACGGACGTCGCTGATCATCGGTGACGGCGGCTCTCCGCACGAGGACTTCGTGCACGCGCTGGCCGCAGGCGGCACGCACGGGGTGTTGTTCACCGACGACGTGCGCTGTCCGGTGCATGTCGGTGATCTGGCGGCAGCCCTCCTGGAGCTCGCGAACTCCGATCGCGCCGGGATCCATCACGTGGCCGGGGCGGATGCGGTGAGCCGATATGAGCTGGGCTGCCTCGTAGCCCGGCGCGACGGACTGGATCCGGCTCGGTTGCCGTCCGGTCGGCGTGCCGACACCGACCTGCCTGGGCCGCTCGATGTGCGGTTGGACTGCGCCGTGACCCAGCGGCAGCTGCGGACCAGGCTGCGCGGTGCGCGGGAGTTCGTGATCGCCCGGTAGGGGTGGGCCGCCTCACATCTGGCCGGCGACCGTCTCACGTGCGGTCGGCGACCGAAGTGGTGGCCGTCTCACGTGCAGCGGCGGGTGTCACCTGGCTGGGCCACGCGATGTCGTCGACCGCCAGAAACGGCTCGCCGGCCACGGTCGCGGGCGTCACCCCGGTGAACGCCACGACGTCCCGATGCAGGTGGGACTGGTCGGCATAGCCGGCGTCGGCCGCGACTCGGGCCGGGCCCTCACCCGCGACCAGGCGGTGGGCGGCATGATCGAAGCGGACCAGCTTCACCGCGCGTTTGGGCGGCAGGCCGATCTGCGAGCGAAATCGGGACCACAGGCGCTTGCGGCTCCATCCGACCTCGGCAGCCAGCCCGTCGACCCGGACCAGGCCGCGGCCGGCGACGATCCGCTGCCAGGCCCAGGCCACCTCCGGGTCCACCGGCGGCCTCGCCTCATGCCGGCGGGCGAGCAGCGCGTCCGTCAACGCGAAGCGTTCCTGCCACGACGAGACCTCGCTCAGCCGTTCGCGGAGGCGGGACGCCTCCCGGCCCCACAGGTCGTCGAGGGCCACCACGGTGCCGTCGAGGTCGGCGGGGGAGACGTCCAGAACCGCTCGTGCGATCGCCGGGGACAGGCGCACCTGCACGCACTCGACGTTCTCACCCCGTGCCCGGACCGCGCCTCCGGACCCGAGCCCGGGCCCGGCGACGATGCTTCCCCGCTGCTGCCGCCCGGCGGCGTAGTCCATGACGGCCGAACCGGCGCCGAACTCCACCAGCAGCGTCACGGCCGGATGCGGGACCATCCGGAGCGTGTCCAGGTCACGGACCCGGAACCCGGCCATGGTGACACCGGCCACCCGGCTGGGCCGCCGCGGGCATGCCACGTCCCACACAGCCGCGCCGTGCACGAATGTCCGCACCGTTTCATGCTACGCGGGCCGATCGAGGGGAACATTTGTCCAATCCAGCCACCCGTACCGGCGGCGACAGTGGCCTCATGACCATTTCTGACGGTGGAACCGAGGCCACCGAGACCCTGTCCTTGGACGACGGCGACATCCACGTGTGCCAGGACGGCCCCCGCGACGCGCCCCCACTCCTGCTCATCCACGGGACGGCATCCTCGGCCATGTGGTGGGACCTGCTGGTTCCGCTGCTGACCAGCTCCCATCGCGTCATCCGGATCGACCTGCTCGGGCACGGCCGGTCGGGCCAACCGGCCGACGGCAGCTACGCGGTCCCGGACCAGGCACGCAGGGTCGGCGCGGCGCTGGACCGGCTCGGCGTCGGGCACGCCGTGGTCGCCGGCCATTCCAGCGGCGGCGCGGTCGCCACCGCCCTCGCCGAGCAACGACCCGACCTGGTGACCGCGCTCGCGCTCATCAACACCGGACCCAGCATGGACGCCTTCATCGCGCAGGAGTCCGCCGCGATCGGACCCTCGCAGTGGCCGCCGAGCGACGAGCTGATCCGCCAGTTCTCGAGCACCGGTTTCAGGCGGGCGGACCACCCGATCCCGCAGGCGTTCGTGGACGAGCTGCGCGGTATGAGCTTCCATGCGTTCGTCGCGATCATGCAGGCGCCCCGCGAATACCTGGAGGAGCGGGCGCTCCCGGATCGGCTGAAGGCCCTCGGCAAGCCGCTGCTGGTGATCTTCGGTGCGGAGGACCGGAGGTGGCGATCCTCGTCCGCGGCCGACTATGGCGTCGTTCCGGGCGCGAAGATCGAGCTGCTGCCCGGTTCCGGACACTCGCCCATCGTGGAAGATCCGCCGCGGACCGCCGAACTGCTCCTGGCCTTCACCGCGATCCACCGTCGATCGCATGGGATGTGACGCCGGCGGGTTCGGCAAGGTCGGCTCGCATAGGCTTCTGCAATGTCGCGCTGCGCAGAGAGGGCAGTGCGGGCATCGCTGACAACCGATGCAGCCGAGCCGACAAAGGGATATCCATGATCACCCACATCAACGTCGCCGTCATGTACGTAGCCGATCAGCAGCGGTCGGTGGATTTCTACGTCGACAAGCTCGGCTTCACCAAGACCGTCGATGCCGAGATGTGGCCAGGTGCGCGCTGGGTGGAGGTCAAGCCGCCGAACGGACAGACCTCGATCACCTTGCACAGCGCGGAGGCGTTCGACAAGAAGCCGGGCGAGGGCGCCTTTCTCACCTTCGCCTGCGATGACATCGACGAGACGGTGCGTCAGTTGCGTGAGCTCGGCGTCACCGTGACCGACCCGGTAGAGGAGGCCTGGGGCACTTACATCAAGGCCACCGACCCGGACGGCCACGAGGTCATGATCTCCAAGAAATGACGGACCAGGAGCTCCCCTGACCCCCTGGTAACCGGTTGTCCATTACATGGGATGTAATCGACGGGCCGGGCCGGGACGCCGCATGGTGGGCGCATGAGTAAGAACGGCATCGCCGAACGCAACAAGGAAATCGTCCTGCGCGGCTTCTCGGAGTTCGCGGCGGGGAACGTGGAGATACTTCGCGATCTGCTCCGGGAAGACTTCATCGAGCACAGCCCGGGAAATCCCTCGGGCAGAGACGCGTTCATCGAGTTCATCGCGAGCGCCCCGGTCGCCGGGGCGAAGCTCGACCTCAAGCGGGTCATCGCCGAGGACGACCACGTGATGCTGCACTATCACATGGTCCCGCCAGGGGACGGGCGCGGGATCGCGGTCGTCGACATATGGCGGATGGTGGACGGGCAGATCGTCGAGCACTGGGACGTGGTGCAGCCGGTGCCCGACCCTGGCGAGATCCCGAACGGGATGTTCTGACGGCGGCCGCCGGCTCAGGGTGAGGCGCCGACCATCAGGGGCCAGACCGCCGCGGAGAGCTCCTCGGGGGTGCCCGGGCACCCCCGCCGCACCCAGTCCGCCGCCACCGACAGCAGCGCCCCCGCGACGAACGCCGCCGGAACGTCATGAGGGATGTCCGCAGGATCGTCGACATGGGTGGAGCCGCCGTCGTCCGGTGAGGTGTGCTGTCCGCTGACGTGGATGGCGACGGTCATGCGGTGCCGCAGGTGGTCCTGGAGCCGGGCGCTGCCGTCGGGGCCCAGCAGCGCCCGGTACAGGTGCGCGTGCTCGGCGACGTGCGCGAACAGCCGCGTGGTCTCGACGGGTGGCTCGCTCCGGGCCACCACGTACCGGCCCAGCTTCGGCGCGGCGGCGACCAGGCCGTCGAACATCGCCGCGCAGGCCGACTCGGCGAGGGCGTGGACGTCGGAGAAGTGGTCGTAGAAGGTCGAGCGGTTCAGGCCGGCCCGCTTGGTGACGTCGGCCACCGTGATCTGCCCCAGTTCCTTGTCCAGGACCAGATCCAGCAGCGCCTGCTGCAGCGCGGCCAGGGATCGCCGCGCGCGGGGGTCTGCCTGGACGCGGCCGGTCAGCGGGGGCTTCTCTTCGGGCACGGGCTCAGTGTACTTTGACGGCACCCGTTGTTTAGCCGACAGGTGTTGGATAGTGCGAAGGGAAGGAGCCGTCATGGGTTCGTTGGAGGGCAAGGTCGCGGTAGTGACAGGCGCCGGGCAGGGGATCGGGCGCGGCATCGCGACGGCCATGGCCAAGGAAGGCGCCTCGATCGCCGTCGTCGACCTCAACGGCGAGGCGGCGGCCGGGACGGCCGGCGAGATCGAGCGCCTCGGCGCCGCGGCGATCCCGCTGACCTGCGACATCCGCGACTCCGCTGCCGTCGGTGCCGCGGTGGCCGCGGTGGTCGAGCGGTTCGGCACCGTGGACATCCTGGTCAACAACGCGATGGCGGCCCGCGTCGGGGTGCCGCTGGAGGAGATCACCGACGAGGATCTCGAGCTGGCGTTCCGCACCGGCCCCATGGCCAGCACGTACTTCATGCGGGCCTGCTTCCCCCACCTCAAGGGCGGCGGTCGCGTCATCAACCTGCGCTCCGGCTCCGAGATCCAGGGGCTGGTCGGTTACGGCGCGTACGTCTCGGCGAAGGCCGCCGTCGGCGGCCTCACCAGGACCGCGGCCCGCGAGTGGGGTGCCCACGACATCACGGTCAACGCGATCTGCCCCTTCGCGCTCAGCGAAGGGGCGAAATCCTACTTCGACACGCGGCCGGACGAGCTGGACGCGGCGCTGTCCGGCCTGTCGCTGCGCCGCACCGGTGACGCGGAGGCCGACATCGGCCGCGCCGCCGTCTTCCTGGCCGGGCCGGACGCCTCATTCATCACCGGCTGCTCGATCATGGTGGACGGAGGCGGCTCTTTCCTGGGCTGACGGCAGGAGGCTAGAACGCCTTGGCGGAGAACGAGGTGCCGTCCACCGTGACCTTCCCGCCCGAGCAGGACACCTTGGGCGAGTCCGTCCCGGGCACGATCAACGTCAGCAGCGACCGCGCCGCCGGTGACACCACCACATTGGTCGGCAGCTTCGACAGGTACGTGGGCGAGACCCAGCCCACCTTCCCGCCGCGCTCCACCTTCTGCCCGCCGACCCGGTCGCACGACGACGAGAACTGCAGCAGGGTGACCTTGAACTTGCCGTCCCCGAGCACGACCTTGCCCCCGCTGTTGGACACCAGCTTGAGCGACGGGTCGAACCGCCAGAGGTTGCTGATCTTCTTGCCGCCCGAGGCCGTGTCCAGCACCGCCATCAGGTCCTCGCCGTGGTTCACCAGGACCGACCTGGTGCGGCTCACCCCGTACGCCTTGTCGGTCAGCTTGAACGACTGCCGGTCCTTGCCGTACTTCGACGCCACGAGCTTCGAGGACGTCCGCGGCTTGAAGCGGGCCCCGACCACCGTCGGCACGTTGTGGGCCTCGGGGGAGAGCGTCCAGTAGCGGTAGGCGCTCTTCTCGTAGGAGTGGAAACCGCCGTCCACCAGGAGATTGCGCCCATGGGCGTAGTACGTGACGCCCAGGTGGTCCTCGTGGCCGTGGAACTTCAGCCCGGGCCCGAACCTGATCGAGTAGTACGCCGAGTCCGGCTTGCTCCAGGCCGTGCGGCCGAAGACGTAGCCCGCCCGGTAGGTCTTGACCTCCTGCTTCGGCGTCCCCGTCTCGATCTTCGGCTCGGTCTCGGCGGTGCCGTCGCCGATGGGCACCATGTAGCCGGTCGGCATGGTGGCGTGGGCGATGAAGTCCTTCATCGCCTCGGCCCGCCTGGCGATCTCGCCGGGCACCTTCCTGCCGCACGCCTTCATGTTGGTGATCGCGACCTGCAGCCGGCTGTAGACGTACACGGCATAGCGCGGAGCCTGCTCCATGAGCGCGCCCTGCGAGTCGACGTCGAGCTTCACCGTGCCGGTCAGCCGGCGGGAGGCCAGGTCCGACCAGTCCTTGCGGCCGTACCTGCAGCCGATGCCCATGAGCGCGATGTCCTGGTCGATGCCGTGGTTGTGGCCCTTCTTGTAGAGCCGCGAGTCCGACAGGAGCTTGGCGTGGTCGGCGAGGCTGTCCTTCAGCCAGCTCTCCTTGACGTGCATGCTCAGGCAGAGCAGCGGCTGCGTGCGCAGCGAGACCGGGTGGTCCTTCCACGTGTACGGCTTGGTGCCGCGCGCCCCGGGCTTGTTGTTCGCGACCCAGTCCTTGGTGATCTCGGTGGCGCGATCCAAATAGCTGCGGTCACCGCTGTTCTCGTACGCGACGACCAGCGTGCCCATCCAGCGCAGCGACTGGAACACGAACTCCCACGAACGGTTCCCGTACGGGCTCGCGCTCCAGTTGATCTTCTTGCCGAGCTTGTACGCGGGCAGCCCGACCAGCGAGATCTCGCCCTTCATGACGTCGTCGGCCGTGGGGGTGCCGGGCAGCCAATCGCCCTGGCACTCCGCGGTCCGGGTCACCTTGTCGGCGTGCGCGGGGCTACCTAACCCGCCGAGCGCCAGTAAAAGGGCAAGAGGTATCGCGAGCCGGCGCACGCCAGTTCCTTTCGGGACAAAAAGTGAAGGTGGGACATGCTTTCCGAATCGCGATCAATGGGTCAAGTTGAGTGGCGGATTCGTTAGATGCTCGATGCGCCCCCGGTGTCCCGCATGGCGTAGCCGTACCTGGCGCGACATGCTGGTGCGGTGACATTCGACGACCTCGTGATCCCGGACACACCCGCCTGCCGCGGGGCGCTGGAGGTGGCCGCCCGCTACCACACGCCCTCGCTGCTCAACCACTCGATCAGGGCCTACCTGTGGGCGGCCGCGTACGCGCGTGAGCACGGCATCGCGTTCGACGCGGAGCTGCTCTACGTGTCGGCCATGCTGCACGACCTCGGGCTGGTGGCCGAGTTCGACAGCCACTCGGTGCCGTACGAGGAGGCCGGCGGCGACGTGGCCTGGGTCTTCTGCGCCGGCGCCGGCTGGTCACCCGAGCGGAGGGTACGCGCCCGCGAGGTGATCATCCGGCACATGTGGGACGAGGTGCCCCTGGAGGAGGACCCGGAGGGCCACCTGCTGGAGCTCTCGACCGGCATGGACATCTCGGGCCGCCGTACGGAGGAGATCCCCGAGGCGATCAGGCGCGAGGTCCTGGAGCGCTACCCGAGGCTGGAGATCGCCAAGGAGTTCGGGGCGTGCATCTCGGAGCAGGGCGCGCGCAAGCCGTCCAGCATCGCCGGCCAGTTCGTGCGCGCCGGCATCGTGGACCGGATCGCGCGCAACCCGCTGGACGCCTGACCCCGAAAAGGGTCTTGGAAGCCGGATCGGCTATGACTTGGGGCCGGTGCTCTCGGCGACCTCGAAGGTCCACACCTCCGAGCCGGTCGCCGCGGGCCCCTGCCCGTGGCCGTGACCGTGGCCGTGCCCCTGTTCCTGGGCGGCCTGCGCGGCCTGCGCGTGCCCGCGCCGGAAGGCCTCACCCTGCTGCCAGTTCTGGAAGTCCTCCTCGCTGCGCCAGCGCGTGTAGACGAGGTAGCGCTCGGTGCCCTCCACCGGCCTGAGCAGCTCGAACCACTCGAACCCGTCGGCCGACTCCACCATGCCCGCCCGGTTGGCGAAGCGCCGTTCGAGCTCCTCGCGCATGTCGGCGGGCACGTTCAGGACGTTGATCTTCACGACGGACAACGGGGCCCCTCTCGTCGGCGACACCACCTGCTGAGAGATCCAGGCTAACGCGGGCGGCCTCAGGGTCCTGCTCCTGGTCCGGCGCGGCACGAGGTACGCGTTGGGCGGAGCCTGGCGGTGGCGGCGATAGCCTTGTCAGGTGCGTATAGCGAGGTTCTCCACAGGCGAAGGCGTGTCGTTCGGCGTGGTCGAGGGCGGCCCGGGCGAGGAGGTCATCTCCGCGGTCGCCGGTCACCCCTTCGGCCAGGTGCAGTTCACCGGCGAGCGGCACCCGCTGTCCCAGGTGAAACTGCTGGCCCCGATGCTGCCGAGCAAAGTGGTCGCCATCGGCAGAAACTACGCCGAGCACGCGGCCGAGCTGGGCAACGAGGTGCCCGAGGAACCGCTGATCTTCATGAAGCCGTCCACGTCGGTGATCGGCCACGGCGAGAACATCGCGTACCCCACGACGCTGTCCGACCGCGTCGACTACGAGGGGGAGCTGGCCGTGGTGATCGGCAGGCTGTGCCGCGAGGTGCCGGTCGAGCGGGTCAAGGACGTGATCTTCGGCTACACCTGCGCCAACGACGTCACCGCCCGCGATCTCCAGAAGAAGGACGTGCAGTTCACCCGGGCCAAGGGGTTCGACACGTTCTGCCCGCTGGGGCCGTGGATCCAGACCGACCTCGACGCGAGCGACCTGGCGCTGACGACCACGGTCAACGGCGAGATCCGGCAGAGCGGCCGCACCAGCCAGCTCATCAACGACATCCCCGCGCTGGTGGCCTACGTCAGCGCGGTCATGACCCTGATCCCCGGCGACGTCATCCTGACCGGCACCCCCGCGGGTGTCGGCCCGCTCGAGATCGGCGACGAGGTCAGCGTCGGCATCGAAGGCATCGGCACACTCACGAACAAGGTGGTCTCCCGTGACTGAAGTACGGGTGCGGTTCGCCCCGTCCCCAACCGGCATGTTCCATGTGGGCGGTGCCCGCACGGCGCTGTTCAACTGGGCGCTGGCCGAGCAGTCCGGCGGCCGCTTCGTGCTGCGCATCGAGGACACCGACGCGTCGCGAAACCGTCCGGAGTGGACGGAGGGCATCATCTCCGCCCTCGACTGGATCGGCATCAACGGCGGAAACCCGGCGTTCGAGGGCCCCTACTTCCAGTCGGCGTACGAGGCCCAGCACCGCGAGGCGGTGGCGAAGCTGCTGGCCGACGGCCGGGCCTACTACTGCGACTGCACGCGTGAGCTGCTGGTGGCCCGCACCGGCTCCGAGCACCGGGGCTACGACGGCCACTGCCGCGACCGCGGCCTGACCGAGGGCGCGGTCCGCTTCCGCACCCCCGACGACGGCGTCACGGTCGTCGAGGACCTCATCCGGGGCAACGTGGAGTTCCCCAACGAGGCGCAGGAGGACTTCGTCATCGCCCGCACCGACGGCTCGCCGCTCTACGTGCTGGCCAACGCGGTCGACGACATCACCCAGAACATCACCCACGTCGTCCGCGGCGAGGAGCACCTGGGCAACGCGGCCAAGCAGATGCTGCTGTGGCCGGCGCTGGGCGCCACGCCGCCGGTCTGGGCGCACCTGCCGGTGATCGTCAACGAGCAGCGCAAGAAGCTGTCCAAGCGCCGCGACAAGGTGGCCCTGGAGGACTACCGCGCGGAGGGCTACCTCGCGGAGTCCACGGTCAACTACCTGATGCTGCTGGGCTGGGGGCCGGGCGAGGACCGCGAGATCATGCCGTGGTCCGAGATGATGCCGCTGTTCCGGCTGGAGGACGTCAACTCCGCCAGCGCGTTCTTCGACGAGAAGAAGCTGCGCGCGTTCAACGGCGAGTACATCCGGGCGCTGCCGCTGGAGACGTTCGAGCACCGCTGCGAGCCCTACCTCGACCCGTCCTGGGACCGCGAGCTGTTCAGCAAGGTCGCGGCGCTGGCCCAGACCCGCATCGCGGTGCTGTCGGAGATCCGGCAGAACGTCGACTTCCTCTTCCTCGACGAGCCGGTCTTCGACCAGGCGTCCTGGGACAAGGCGATGAAGAACTCGCCGGTGGAGATCCTCACCGACTACCTGTCGCGGCTGGAGACGGTCAGCTGGGACCCCGAGTCGCTCAAGGAGGCGCTGGAGGAGGTCGGGACCGCGTACGGGCTCAAGCTCGGCAAGGCCCAGGCGCCGATCCGCGTGGCGATCACCGGCCGGACGGTGGGCCTGCCGCTGTTCGAGTCGATCGAGGTGCTCGGCCGCGCCCGGGCGCAGGAGCGCCTGCGCGCCGCGCTGGCCCGCCTGAAGGGCTGATCCGGCGGCCGGCGGCCCGCAGGGCGGGCCGCCGGCGCACGGGCTCAGTCGAGGCCGCGGCGGACGAGCAGCGGCTGGATGCTGGGCTCGCGCCCGCGGAAGTTGCGGAACGCGGTCAGCGGGTCGAGGCTGCCGCCGCGGGAGAGCAGCTCGCGGCGGAAGTGGTCACCGTTGGCCCTGGTGAGCCCGCCGTTCTCCTTGAACCACTCCACGCTCTCCGCGTCGAGCACCTCGCTCCAGATGTAGGAGTAGTAGCCGGCGCTGTAGCCGCCGGAGAAGATGTGGGCGAAGTAGTTGGTCCTGTAACGCGGCCCGACCTGTGGCACGGCGATCTGGGCGGCCTCCAGGGCCGCGGACTCGAACGCCTCGGGGTCGGCCACCGTCTCCCCGGACGCCAGCTTGTGCCAGGCCCAGTCGAGCAGGGTCGCGGCGAGATATTCGACGGTCTTGAAGCCCTGGTTGAACTTCTCCGCCGCCTGCAGCTTCTCCACCAGCTCGGCCGGCATCGGCTCGCCCGTCTCGTGGTGCTTGGCGTAGTTGGCCAGCACCTCGGGCCAGGTCACCCACATCTCGTTGACCTGTGACGGGTACTCGACGAAGTCGCGCGGCACGTGGGTGCCCGACACACGCGGGAAGCGCACCTGGGAGAACAGCCCGTGCAGCGCGTGCCCGAACTCGTGGAAGGCCGTGTTGACCTCGTCGTACGTCAGCAGCGTCGGCCCCGAGGCCGGCTTGGTGACATTGAGGTTGTTGATGACCACCGGCAGCTGCCCGAACAGGAACGACTGGTCGACCAGGTTGTTCATCCACGCGCCGCCGCGCTTGGTCTCCCTCGCGTACGGGTCGAGCACGAACAGCCCCAGCCGGCTCCCGTCCTCGTCGAACACCTCGTACACCGTCACGTCGGGGTGGTATCCGCCCAGGTCGGGCCGCTCGGTGAAGGTGAGGCCGTACAGCTTCCCGGCCGCGAAGAAGATGCCGTCACGGTAGACGCGGTCGAGCTCGAAGTACGGCCGCATCTCGGCGGCGTCGAAGTCGTAGCGGGCCTGGCGCACCTTCTCGGAGTAGTACGACCAGTCCCACGGCTCGATGTCGAACCCGGCCTGCTCCGACAGCGCCTCGGCCTCCTTGCGCGCGTTGCGCACGGCGGGGGCGACGAGCTGGCCGAGCATCTCCTCGACCGCCTCGACGGTCTTGGCCGTCTGGTCGGCCACCACGTACGCCGCGTGGTTGGCGAACCCCAGCAGCTCCGCCCGCTCGGCCCGCAGCGCCGCCATCCTGGCCGCCAGCTCGAAGTTGCCCGGCGCCCGCCCGACGCTCAGCTCGTACAGCCTGCGGCGCACGTCGCGGTCGGTGAGCTGGGCCAGGCCCGGCTGGACGGTGAAGTTGAGCAGCGGCAGGACGTACTTGCCGTCCTTGAGCAGCGACTCGATCTTGGCCTGGTCGAAGCCGTCGAGCTCCTTGGGGTCCGACACCACCAGCGCCGACTCCGTCGAGGCCTTTAGCAGCGTCTGCGCGAACTCCGTCGAGAGCTTCGACAGCTCCTCGTTGAGTTGCCGGAGCCGGTCCTGGTCCGGCTCCGACAGGTCGGCGCCCGCCCTGATGAAGTCCTCCCGGTACTTCTCCAGCAGCCAGGCCTCCTCGGGATCCTCCGTGGACACCTGCTTGATGCGCGCCCACAGCGCCCGGTTGAGCCGGATCGCGTCGCCGTGCCTGGTCAGCTGGGGAGAGATCTCCTTCTCGATCTCCATGATGCCGTCGGTGGTGTTGGAGGCGGCGATGCTGAAGAAGACCGTGGCCGTGCGGTCGAGAATCCGTCCCGACCGCTCGAGCGCGGCGATCGTGTTGTCGAACGTCGGCGCCTCGGTGCTGCCTGCGATCGCGTCGACCTCCGCCAGCTGCTCCGCCATGCCGCGCTCGAACGCGGGCAGGTAGTGCTCCTCGCGGACGTCGGCGAAGGGCGGCAGTTCGTACGGCAGGTCGCTAGGGGTGAAGAACGGGTTACCGGCCAACGGTGGGGCTCCTCCACGTGGTGTTTTGTCCCCTTCAGCTTGGCACGTGAGGGCCGCTGCTGTGGGCGCTGGAGGGTTCGTTGGCTATTCGTTTTGGTCTTACCCCCAGAGCTGGGCTATTCTTTCGGACGTCGCCGAGAGCGCCCTCAGGGGTCGCAAGCGGTGGGGTATGGTGTAATTGGCAGCACGACTGATTCTGGTTCAGTTAGTCTAGGTTCGAGTCCTGGTACCCCAGCTTTATCGTTTCGCCAGTTTGTGCAGGATTTCGGTAATCAGCCGGTACGTTCTTGCCGTCGGCGCATGCGAAGCCTCCACCGAGTAAACCTTGAACTTGTTGCCTGGCGTGGCCGCATCCGCTTCCTTGATCATCCGGTCCTGCAGTGCGAGCGGGATCACCCTGTCCCGCGTGTGCCTGATGTAGACGCGCGGCACCCGTCCCCACGCCTCCTTGCGCCCCCGAGCGTCGGCGCTCCCCACCAGGAGACTCTCATCCGGCAGCAACGTGTTCAGCATGGCCAGGAGCTCGCCCTCGCTCGCCTCCGCCATGAACGCCGCCTTGACCGCGTCCAGAAACTTCCTGTCGCCGGTCCGCCAGTTCATGCGGATCGCGCCGATCACCCTCGGGTCGGCGATGATGCCCGCCGCCACGCTGCCCGCCAGGCTCTCCTTGCCCTCCGGCGTCCCCAGATAGTCGTTGGGCGAGCTCAGCTTCGTGCAGCAGAACGCGGTGTCGTAGACGAGCAGGTCGATCAGGTCGGGCACCGCGTCGGCCGCCTTCGTGATGGTCGCGCCGCCCAGGCTGCCGCCCACCAGGATCACCGGGCCGTAGCCGGAGACCCGGCGCACGGCGTCCACCGTGGCCTCGACATAGTCGTCCAGCGTGACCCCCGCCACCGGCGACGGCAGCGTGGCCAGCTTCTCCAGGTCCTGCGGGGTCTGGTAGGCGAGGTGAAACTGCTCCTCGGGGCCGTGCCCCGGCAGTGCCACGCCCACGGTGCGGTGGCCGCGCAGCGTCAGCTCGGAGTCGCCGCTGGCCGAGCCGTTCGCGCCGGTCACGAAGACGTACGTGGTCACCTCCCGCCTCGGCTTGGCGGCCTGGGCGCCTACGGCGCCCGCGCCCGCGACGGCGGCGTACTGAAACATGTCCCTACGGGTCGGAAAGCTCATGACTCGATGTTCGCCCAGCTCAGAGCGGGTGCGCATCGCCTGCCCGGCTCGTCGTGCGGTGGACGTCCGGCATCCACCGATCGGTTGACGCCATGCCAGGCTTGACCCCATGAGCTGGCTCGACGGGCGCGAACGCGGGGCCTTTCTGTGCCTCGCCTACGGACTGCTCGGGATCTCCTCGACCGCGGCCGCCCTCGCGGACGTGCCCTGGCCCCTCCTCCGTTGGCTGGCCGGTCCCTTGCCGGCCTGGCTCGCCGAAACGGCAGGCCCGGGGTGGGCGGCGACGGGCGGCCTCCCGACGGCGTGGACGGCGACGGGCGGCGGCCCTGTGGCGGCGTGGAAGGCGGTCGCCGGGTCGTGGTCCGGCGGGCCGGCCGCCGACTTCGGCCCCGGCCCGGCGTCGTTCGCGCCGTGGTGGCCGGCGGTCGCGCTGGCCGCGGCGGTGTGGGTGGCGCCGATCGGCTGGCTCCACCCGCGCCGGGACACGCGCCGCGCGCTCGTCGTGGGCCACTTCCTCGTACTGATCGCGCTCGCCGCCGTGCTGACGGCCGCGAGCCCCGCCTTCATCGTGTTCGCCTCGATCGGCTACCCGCTGGCCAGCGCCCTGCTCCCGGCCAGGCTGACCATGGCGGGCGTGACGCTCACCGCCATCGTCATCGTGACGGCCCAGGCGGGGCCGGGCGCCCGGGGCACCCTGCTGACCGTGATCGCGGGCGTGGCGCTGCCGCTGGTCGCGGCCGGCTGGTACGTCTCCGGCGAGCACGACAAGCGCCGCCGCCTGGTCGAGCGCCTGCGCGCCGCCATGGCCGAGAACGCCTCCCTCAACGCCCGGCTCCTCGACCAGGCCAGGCGGGCGGGCGTGCTCGACGAGCGGCACCGCGTGGCAGGCGAGATCCACGACACGGTCGCCCAGGACCTCGTCGCCCTGATCGGCCAGCTCAACGCCGCCGACCGCACCTCCCGGGCCGAGACCCGCCGCCGCCACCTCGACCAGGCCGCGGAGCTGGCCCGCCGCGGTCTCTCCGAGGCCCGCCGGTCCGTACGCGCCCTGCGTCCGGAGCCGCTGGAGACCTCGAAGCTCCCGGACGCGATCACCGACCTGGGCGAGTCGTGGTCGCGGTCGGCCGGCGTCGACCTGACCCTCGAGATCACCGGCACCCCGGTCGCCCTGGCCGCCCCCATCGAGGACACGCTGTTCCGCGTGGCCCAGGAGGCTCTGGCCAACGTCGCCAAGCACGCCAGAGCCTCCAGGACGGGCCTGACCCTGTCGTACACGGACGAAAGCGTCCTCCTCGACATTCGAGACGACGGTGCTGGTTTCGCCTCGCAGGAGCCCGCTGACGGCTTCGGCGTCGACGGAATGCGCCAACGCGTCCGCGCCGTCGGCGGCACCCTCGACATCGAGTCCACCCCCGGCCAGGGCACCGCCGTAGC
The DNA here is from genome assembly GCF_044593615.1 of Nonomuraea sp. NPDC051941. Lineage (NCBI taxonomy): Bacteria > Bacillati > Actinomycetota > Actinomycetes > Streptosporangiales > Streptosporangiaceae > Nonomuraea > Nonomuraea sp. NPDC051941. The sequence continues at coordinate 68,672 of NZ_JBIUCF010000045.1, read as the reverse complement.
CGCCGCCATCCCCGCGATCCCCGCCGAGGACGACCCTCCATGATCCGCGAGCCGGCCACGGCCACCACCCGGGAGAGACCGCCGCACCCTGCTCACCCTCCCCAACGCCCGCCCAGCCCCTCTACCCCCTTTCCCAAAGGCGGAAGAGGCGCCCCGCGCCCTGTTCGTCGGACGTGTGGTCAGTCCACCCAAGGAGGGGCGATGGATGAGACCCTGACGAGGGACGACGGGTGCCGGCCGGAAGGGGAGAGATGCGGCTGAGGCTGCTGATAGCGGACGATCACCCCATCGTGCGCGACGGCCTGCGCGCGGCACTCGGCGGCGAGCCCGACCTTGAGATCGTCGGCGAGGCGGCCGACGGCGCGGAGGCCGTACGCCTGGCCGCAGAGCTCGAGCCCGACATCGTCCTCATGGACCTGCGCATGCCGGGGATGGACGGCGTCACCGCCATCCGCCGCCTCAGCGGCACGGGCCCGCGGGTGCTGGTCCTGACCACGTTCGACACCGACGTCCTGCCCGCCCTCGAAGCGGGCGCCACCGGCTACCTGCTGAAGGACGCCCCGCCGGAGGAACTGGTGCGCGCCGTCCGAGCCACCCACCGGGGCGAGACCGTCCTCGCCCCCGCCGTGGCCGGCCGGCTCGCGGCGGCCCTCCGCAAGCCCACCAGGGGCAGGCTCAGCAAACGGGAGCTGGAGGTGCTGCGCCTGGTGGCCGGGGGAGCGACGAACAAGGTGGCGGCGGCGAGCCTGTTCATCAGCGAGGCCAGCGTCAAGACTCACCTCCTGCACATCTACGCCAAGCTCGACGTCCGCGACCGCGCCTCCGCCGTGGCCGAGGCCTACCGCCGCGGCCTCCTCACCGACTGACAGTGATGATGGAGACGAGCGCCTCCCCGGCCAGGTTTTGACCCACCGACTGGCAGCGGGCGAGGGGCGTGAGGGTGGAGTCACGGCAGTGGTTTGGGTAGAGTCCGCCCGACTTATGGATGAGTTTCGTATTCGCGCGGGCAACTTCCCTCGCCTCGTCGCCCCGTTCGTCGCTCCGCTCGCCCTCTTCTTTGTCGTCTGCCTGCTCCTCGGCGCCATCTTCACCGGCAGCACCCCGCTGGGCGCCGTCATCGGGACGCTGGCCACCGCTGCCCTCCTGGCCGTGCTCGTGGCCAAGCACCGCCGCCTGACCACCGGCACCGTCGTCCGCTTCTCCGCCGACGGCGTGGAGCTGACCGACTCGTACGGCTTCCGCGTCCGCCTCCGCTGGCCCGACATCACCAGGATCGACATCGTGGACACCCAACTGGCCAGCCCCAGGCGCATCGGCCGTCCGGGCGGCGTGCGGGTACGGGTGGAGCCGCTGCGTTCGGTGGGGCTCGTCGGGTGGGGCGAACGTACGGTGCCGCCGCGCGTGCCGGGCTGGATGCGCGAGCGGCTGGCCCGCGTCCCCGTGGACCCGGCCACCGGCCGGCCGGAGGTGGCGATCCCGCTCGGGGAGTTCGACCCGCTGTGGGAAGGCGGGGCGATGGGGGCTTGGGTACGCCGCCACAGGCCCGACCTGATGGGCCGTTAAGCAGTTTGGTGTGGTCTCCGGGGTGCGGTAGAGTTACCTGCGTTGCCGGGGAGATCCCGGCACCAGCAGCTTGTGGACAGGGTCCCGTCGTCTAGTGGCCCAGGACGCCGCCCTCTCAAGGCGGTAGCGCCGGTTCGAATCCGGTCGGGACTACCACTGTCACAAGCCCGCGAAGGTCCCGTCGTCTAGTGGCCCAGGACGCCGCCCTCTCAAGGCGGTAGCGCCGGTTCGAATCCGGTCGGGACTACGTTTATCACACTCGCTCCGGCGCTCACAGCCCGGAGCGTTTCTGTTTTCCGCTCCCGCCTGCCACGCAACCGTCTCCCTGGACCCACCCACGTGCAGCGGCCCACCGACCCGAGACGTCCGGTTTTTGCGTGGCGGGTGCTCGCTGTGGGAGTGCAGGGCCGAGGGACTCGGCTACGCGTGGCGGGCCAGAGGTGTCCGGCCGCGTGCGGGTGCAGGCCGAGGGAGCCGGCCGCGTGTGGTGGGTGGCTCGCCTGAGAAGCGGAGGGGTTCCGGGGGCAGGAAGTGGAAAGGCCCTCGCCGAGTGGCGAGGGCCTCCATGGAGCGGTGGTTACACGGAGCGGGCCTTGAAGAGGGCGCGGCGGGCCGTCTTGGCGACCTGCTTGTCCGGGTGGACCTGGGAGATCAGGTCCAGCAACTCCTCCACATGCGCGTGCGGAATCCGCCAGATCACCTCGAGCAGGTTGTTGACCATCTCCGGCCCGATGTCCCGCAGGCTGCTCACGAACTCGGAACGCCCCAGCCCAGCCGAGATCGTCCACATGTCCAGGATCAGCCAGTGGGTGTCGTCCTGGGTGGGCTCGGGCGCCCCCTCGACCTCCAGCTGGCTCAGGTGCGTGGCCGCGTAGGGCCGGAGCGAGGGCTGTTTGAGCGCCGCCTGCCAGGCCGGGATGGCGGCCTCGCCCAGGGTGCCGACCACGCTGGCCGCCTGCACCCTGATCAGCGCGTCGCTCTCGTCCTCGGCCGCCGCCTCCAGCAGCTCCTCGGCCGCCTTGCCCGGCTCCCGGAGCCGCATCCAGGCCGCGAACTCCGCGTCGGCCTCGTCCTCGGGCAGCTCGGCGCTGAGCGCCAGCAGCTCGTGGGCGCTCATGGACTCGATCGCGGGCCGCGCGTCCACTTCGATGTCGGCGTCGTCCACCAGGTGGACGACCCCCTCGGTGCCGAGCGGCGTGAGGCGGACGGTGCTGCCGTCGACCTCGACCATGCCGTACCCGACGAGCCAGTCGATCGCGGGGGCCAGCGGTTCGCCTGCCGCCTCCCACGCGTCCGAGCCCAGCTCGTCGAGGTCGGCGGCGGACTCGGCCAGGTCCTGCGCCAGGTCGTCGAGCTCACGCGAGCCGCCCGCCAGCAGCAGCCTGACCAGCAGGCCCCGGGTCAGGCCCGCCAGCGCCATCGTGAGGTCTTCGTCGCTCAGCTCAGGGTCGCCGTAGTCGACGGAGTGGAGCCCGAGCATCCAGGCGTCGAGCACGTCCTCGTCGTCGTCGAACGGCCACTCAGAGGTGTCGTCCTGCACCGCGACCGTGTTGCCCTCGCCGGGCTGGAGGAACTCCAGGTCCACGGCCAGGTTCCAGATGTTCCAGAGCTGCGGGACGACCTCGGCGATCGGGCCGTCGGTGTCGGGCCTGGGCAGCCCGACGGCCGCCAGCGCCTCCTCCACCTCGGCGTCGGTGAGCAGGGTGTCCTCGCCCACCCGGCGGCCGGAACCCACCCAGAGGGCGAGGTCGCGGGCCTTGGCCACCAGCGGCGCCTGCCGGGCCGCCGCGGCGAGCTCCGAGTCGGGCCGCAGCCTGATCGTGTCGAGTTCGGCGAGGTCGTCCGCGAACGGCTCGAAATCGCCCAGGTCGCCGACCTCGTCCTCCCCGTCGTCGTCGCCTTCGGCGTCGTCGAGCAGCTCTTCCATGAGGTCGACGAACTCGTCCTCGACGTCGTCGAGCTCAGCCTGCAGATCGGCGAGGGAGTCCGAGCCCTCGGCCAGCCTGCCGGTCTGGGAGAGGAACGTCAGGTACGCGTCCACGGCCGGGAGCATCCCGTCGGCGGCGGCGTCGGGATCCTCCACGACCTTGGGCATGCGGTCGAGCAGCAGGTTGCGCAGGTCAGCACGCTTCCACGTGCCGAGGTCCTGCGAGAAGGCGAGACGGTGCCACAGTGCGGCGGGCCCCACGAGCTCGGGGTCGCTTCCGGGCGCGTTCGCACGCGCCCACATGATGAACTCTTCGAGCAGGGGTCGCAGCTCAGTGGCGGCTACCTCGATGCGATCTGTCACGCACTCAGGCTAGTGCGCCCACGAGGCACTCGGCTCCCCAAATACCTGCTTTCGCCGATCATGACGTGCGACGCATTGCCTCCGTTATACGTTCGGCCGCCGCCATAACGGGCACCGCGTGGAGCCGGCCCGGCGCCCTCGTGAGCCGTTCGATGGGGCCGGAGACCGACACGGCCGCGATCACCTTGCCGCCGCTGCCCCTTATGGGCGCAGACACGCTGGCCACCCCCTGCTCGCGCTCGCCGACGCTGTGGGCCCAGCCACGGCGCCGTACGGAGGCGAGGGTGGCGGCGCTGAACTTGGCGCCGCGCAGGCCGCGGTGCAGCCGGTCCGGCTCCTCCCACGCCAGCAGTATCTGCGCGGCCGAGCCCGCCGACATGGGCAGCGCGGAGCCCACCGGCACGGTGTCCCGCAGGCCGCTCGCGCGTTCGGCGGCCGCGACGCAGACGCGCTCGTCGCCCTGCCGGCGGTAGAGTTGCGCGCTCTCTCCAGTGAGATCCCTGAGCTGCATCAGTACGGGGGCGGCGACCGCCAGCAGCCGGTCCTCGCCGGCCGCGGTGGACAACTCGGAAAGCCGGGGACCAAGGACGAACCTGCCCTGTGTGTCACGACTCACAATGCGGTGGTGCTCAAGTGCGACGGCCAGCCGGTGGGCCGTGGGGCGGGCCAGACCGGTGGCCTGGACGAGCTGCGCCAGTGAAGCGGGTCCCGCTTCGAGGGCATTGAGTACAAGAACTGCCTTGTCGAGTACTCCGACTCCGCTAGAGTTGTCCATACACCGATACTGCCGTCTCGACATATGAGAAGGCAAGTCGGAGGCAAACTCCCCCGCGAGGGGTGCCGGTCTCTGGACTGAAGAACGAAAGGGACCGGACCTGAGCGACCGGGCCGCGATGCGAAGCATCGCAGAAGGCACGGAGGGAGCGCTGGTCCCCCGGAGCGGCGACCGGCGGGACCGGGCCTGAGCAAGCGGTGCGATGGCGCACCGCGAACAAACAGGAGGAGATCATGGGCCGCACACTGGCCGAGAAGGTCTGGGAGCAGCACGTAGTCCGGCGTGCCGAGGGCGAACCGGACCTGCTCTATATCGACCTGCACCTCATTCACGAGGTGACCAGCCCGCAGGCGTTCGACGGGCTCCGTCTCGCCGGCCGGAAGGTGCGGCGGCCCGATCTCACGATCGCCACCGAGGACCACAACGTGCCGACCGTGCTCGGCCCGATCTCCGACCCGGTGTCCAAGACGCAGGTCGAGACGCTGCGCAAGAACGCCGCCGAGTTCGGCATCAGGCTCCATCCGATGGGCGACGCCGGTCAGGGCGTGGTGCACATCATCGGCCCGCAGTTCGGGCTGACGCAGCCGGGCATGACGATCGTGTGCGGTGACTCCCACACCTCGACGCACGGCGCGTTCGGCGGCATCGCGTTCGGCATCGGCACCTCCGAGGTCGAGCACGTGCTGGCCACGCAGACGCTGCCCGCGTACCGGCCGAAGACGATGGCGATCGAGGTCTCCGGCGAGCTGCCCGCCGGCGTGACCGCCAAGGACCTGATCCTGGCCATCATCGCCAAGATCGGCACCGGCGGCGGCCAGGGTTACATCGTGGAGTACCGCGGCGAGGCCGTCCGCAAGCTCTCCATGGAGGGCCGCATGACGGTCTGCAACATGTCGATCGAGGCGGGCGCCCGCGCCGGCATGATCGCGCCGGACGAGACCACGTTCGAGTACCTGAAGGGCCGCCCGCACGCGCCCGAGGGCGCGGCGTGGGACCAGGCCGTCGCGTACTGGAAGACGCTGCGCACCGATGACGACGCCGTGTTCGACAAGGTCGTGGAGATCGACGCCACGACGCTGACCCCGTACGTCACGTGGGGCACCAACCCCGGCCAGGGCCTGCCGCTGGGCGAGTCCGTCCCGTCCCCGGAGAGCTTCTCCGACCCGGTCGAGCGCTCGGCCGCCGAGCGGGCGCTGGAGTACATGGGCCTGACCGCCGGCACGCCACTGCGTGAGATCGAGGTCGACACCGTGTTCGTCGGCTCGTGCACCAACGGCCGCATCGAGGACCTGCGCTCGGCCGCCGAGATCCTGCGCGGCCGCCAGGTGAAGACCCGCACGCTGATCGTGCCCGGCTCGATGCTGGTCAAGCTGCAGGCCGAGCAGGAGGGCCTGCACGAGGTGTTCAAGGCCGCCGGCGCCGAGTGGCGCGAGGCCGGTTGCTCGATGTGCCTGGGCATGAACCCCGACACGCTCCAGCCCGGTGAGCGCAGCGCCTCCACCTCCAACCGCAACTTCGAGGGCCGCCAGGGCAAGGGTGGCCGCACCCACCTGGTGTCGCCGCAGGTCGCCGCCGCGACCGCCGTCACCGGCCGTCTGACCGCGCCCGCCGACCTGTAAGGAGACCTGGACCGATGGAAGCATTCACCACCCACACGGGTACGGCGGTGCCGCTGCGCCGCAGCAACGTCGACACCGACCAGATCATCCCGGCCGTCTGGCTCAAGCAGGTCAGCCGCACCGGGTTCGAGAGGGGCCTGTTCGCGGCCTGGCGCGAGGACCCGACGTTCGTGCTGAACGACCCGTCCTACGAGGGCGGCTCGATCCTCGTCTCCGGTCCCGACTTCGGCACCGGCTCCTCGCGCGAGCACGCGGTCTGGGCGCTGCAGCAGTACGGGTTCCGCGTCGTGATCGCCGCCCGCTTCGGCGACATCTTCCGCAACAACTCCACGAAGATGGGCCTGCTGCCGGTCATCCTGCCGGGCGACAAGGTCGAGGCGCTGCAGTCGGCCGTCGAGGCGGACCCGAAGCTCGAGGTCACCGTCGACCTGGTCGAACGCCAGGTCCGCTGGGCCGATGAGGCCGTGTCGTTCGAGATCGACGACTACACCCGCTGGCGGCTCATGGAGGGCCTCGACGACATCGGGCTGACCCTGCGTCACGCCGACGATGTGGGGGCGTACGAGAATGGTCGGCAGCCATGGCTGCCGACGACCGTCTAGAAGACGACGAACTGGCGCGGCGGTTGCGCGAGGCGCACCGCCGCGTCCGCATGCTTCCCCCAGCCGAGAAGGACCGGCTGGCCCGCCGCTACCTCGCGATTTGCGATCTGGCGAAGCGTGACCCGGAAAGGGCCGCCGCCCGACTCGACGCCTTTCTGGCCTCTCTCGACACGCCACGTAGTGAGGAAAACGCGCTAGGTGATTGAGTTCACCGGCGATCCCGCCTACTTTCAAGCCCGTAAGGGGTTTCTAGGGCGAACTCATGAGCTGGAACCCCGAGCCGTAACTGGGGGAGCAGGACTTTCATGAACAAGCGAGAACTCGTCGAGGCCATCGCTGATCGGGTTGGCGACAGGAAGACGGCCACCGAGGCCGTGAACGCGGTCATCGACACCATCCAGAAGGCCGTGGCGAGCGGCGACAAGGTCTCGATCACGGGCTTCGGCGCATTCGAGATGGTGAACAAGCCCGCCCGCACGGCCAGGAACCCGTCGACCGGCGCGGAAATCAACGTCCCCGAGAGCTGGGGGCCGAAGTTCCGCCCGGGATCCGACTTCAAGGAACTGGTCAACCAGGGCGGCAAGAAAGCCGGAAAGAAGAAGTAAACCCAGCACGCGCTTCCGCCCGGGCCATCGGCCCGGGCGTTTCGCATTTCGGCCCGCAATCGGCCGGGCCGCGACCCGGCAAAAGGGCCTGTTACTCGGAATCGCCCGCCGGCGGGCGGCCGCGGAAGGCGTCCGGGACCGGGAAGGTCGAGAGCGTGATGTAGGCGATCTCCTCGCCGGACATCCCGATGTTGACCCGCTGTCCCGTGCGCAGCAGCCGCAGCGGCCCCGCGTCGAAGGCGGACGTGCCGAACTCCAGCACGGTCCCGTCGTCGAGGAACACCGTCCCCGAGCGCGTGGCCTCGTCGAAGCTGCGTACCGTTCCCTGCACGCTGATCAGCGTAATTCGTTTGCCCCTTGCCCGGCCAGGCGGCAAAGATCGAGAGACATGGGACGTACGGGCGATTTCTGGCGGTTCGCGTGGGCGAACGCCATCACGCAGCTGGGCACGCAGGTCACGGTCGTGGCCCTGCCCCTGGCGGCGCTCCTCGCCCTGGACGCCGGAGCCTTCCAGCTCGGCCTGCTGTCGGCGGCCCAGATGCTCGCCTTCCTGCTGATCGGGCTGCCCGCGGGCGTGTGGGTAGACCGGTCGCGGCGCCGCCCGATCCTCATCTGGTCCGACCTCGCGCGCGGCGTGGCGCTGCTGTCGGTCCCGGTGGCGGCCTGGCTCGACGTGCTGACGCTGCCGCAGCTGTACGCGGTCGCCCTGGTGCTGGGCGTGGGCACGGTCTTCTTCGACGTCGCCCACATGAGCTTCCTGCCCGCCATCGTGACCAAGGAGCGCCTCGAACGCGGCAACGGCGTCCTGGAGGTCACCAGGAACACCTCGCTGCTCGCCGGACCGGGCGTCGGCGGCTGGGCGGTGGCCGTGTTCACCGCGCCGATCGCGCTGCTCGCCGACGCCGTCAGCTACCTCCTCTCCGCGTTCCTGCTGTGGGGCGTGCGCGCCGAGGAGAGCCCGCGGCGCGGCGAGCGGAGGCTGCGCCAGGAGGTGGCGGAGGGCATCAGGTTCGTCGCGGGAGAGCGGGTGCTGCGCAGGGTCGCGATCGTGGGCGCGCTCGTCATGGCGGCCAACGGCATCGCGGCCGTCGGACTGCCGCTCTACCTGGTCAAGGAGCTGGGGGTCGGCTCCGCCCTGTACGGGCTGCTGCTGTCGGCCGCCGCCGTCGGCTCCCTCGTGGGCGCCGCGCTGGTGGCCCGCCTCACCGCGCGCTTCGGCAGCGGCCCCACCCTGTACGGCTCCGCCGTCCTGGCGGCCGTGCTCTACCTGCCCGCGCTGGCGACCGGCCCCGGTTGGCAGCTGCTGATCTTCCCGGTGGCCTCGTCGCTGTTCGGCGCGGTCAGCTCGATCTTCGGCGTGGCCCAGCTCAGCTACCGCCAGCGCATCACGCCCGACCACCTGATGGGCCGGGTCAACGCCAGCATGCGCTTCCTGATGTGGGGGGCGTACCCGCTGGGCGGGCTGGTCGGCGGCGCGTTGGGGGAGTGGCTCGGCGGCTACGCGGCCTTCGCCGCGGCAGTGGCCCTGATGAGCCTGGCGCACCTGGCGGTGGCGACCTCGCCCGCCATCATGAAGACCCCCGCGAGCACTTCATGAGCCCGCGGCGGGAAAACCCGGAGCCCAGCCGTCTCATGAGCCGGGCCACAGCTCGGCGACCACCGCGGCCGTGTGGCGGCCGAGGCCCAGCGCGATCGCCGCGCGCAGGTCGTCGGGCGTGTCCACGTCCCGCCGCACCGAGTCGATCCCCGTCAGGCACAGCTCCTTGGCCCCGCCCGCCAGGTGCTTGGCCCGCGACTCCCCGCCGAACCTCGGCGTGAACGCCATCCCCGGCCGCACCCCGTAGAAGGTCGTCCCGACGTCGAGCGCGTCCGGCACGAAGGACTGGTCGAACTCGGCGGCGGCCTCCAGCGCCGTCCCCAGCTCCGACGACCGCAGGGCGGGCAGGTCCGCCTGGAGCGCCCCCACCGCGTCGCCCGGCGCGACGCGTACGGCATGGGCGGCTCCGGTGCGCAGGGCGGTGTTCAGGCCGCGGTCCGGGTCGGGCACCACCTCGGCCCCCAGCGCGCCCAGAGGCCCGGCCGCGGCGGGATCGGCCGTCACCACGATCACCCGGGCGACCCGCGCGCACGAGAGCGCCGCCGCCACCGTGTCACTCGCCACGGCCACGGCCAGCCTGGTCCGGTGCGGGCCCGTGGCCGCCGCCAGCCTCGTCTTCGCCGCGACCAGCGTCTTCACCGGGATGACCAGGGACCAGCGGATGCTCATAGTCTTAAGCATCCCGCCTCGACATCCCGCGCGGCCAACCGGGAGACTTGGGGCGCATCCCGTACGTGTTGGAGGAGACCATGAGCCGCCCCGCGCGACCATCGCGTTTCTGGGAAACCCTGGCAGTCGTCATCGTGAAACCGCTGTCCTGGCTCCTGGTCAAGAGGGACTGGCGTCGTGGGGAGCGCATCCCGCGCACCGGTGGTGTGATCATCGCGACCAATCACCTCTCCTGGGCTGATCCGGTCCTGCTGTCGCACTTCCTCTACAACAACGGGCGCTGGCCGGTAATCCTGGCCAAGTCCGCTCTGTTCAAGGTGCCGTTCCTGGGCAGGGCGGTGACGGGGCTCCTGGCCATCCCCGTCGACCGGGGCAGCGCCGAGGCGGCGAAGTCCCTGCACATCTCGGCCCAGCGGCTCGAGGACGGCGGCGCGATCCTGTTCTACCCCGAGGGCACCTGCACCCGCGATCCCGATCTGTGGCCCATGGTGGGCAAGACGGGCGCGGCCCGGCTGGCGCTGGAGAGCGGCGCGCCGGTCATCCCGGTGGCCCACTGGGGCGCGCATGAGTTGCTGCCGTACGGGGAGAAGAAGCCCAGGCTGTTCCCGCGCAAGACGTTCCGCGTGACGGTGGGCCCACCGGTGGACCTGTCGAAGTACCAGGGCCGGCCGCTGCAGGCGGAGGTGTTGCGCGCGGCGACGGCCGACATCACGGCCGCGATCACCCAGCAGCTCGCCGAGCTGCGTGGCGAGAAGGCCCCCGAGACTCCCTACGATCCGGCCAAGGAGTGATGGCATGACAAAGGTGGCCGTTTTCGGGACGGGCTCGTGGGGGACCACGTTCGCGACGATCCTGGCCGAGGCAGGCAACGAGGTCACGCTCTGGGGCCGCAGACGGGAGCTGGTCGAGGCGATCGACCGCGACCACGTCAACCCCGACTACCTGCCGGGCCTCCCCCTCCCGGAGAAGCTGCGCGCCACGACCGACCCGGCCCGGGCGCTCGAAGGGGCCGAGTTCGTGGTGCTGGCGGTGCCGTCGCAGCAGCTGCGGCCCAACCTGGCCGCCTGGCGCGAGCACATCCCGCCGAACGCCGTCCTGGTCAGCCTGATGAAGGGCATCGAGCTGGGCACGACCAAGCGGATGAGCGAGGTGATCCGCGAGGTCGCCGAGGTGCCCGAGGAGCGGGTCGCGGTCGTCTCAGGCCCCAACCTGGCCAAGGAGATCGCCGAACGCCAACCCGCCGCCACCGTCGTCGCCTGCACCGACGAGTCGGTCGCCGCCCGGCTGCAGGCGATCTGCCACCTGCCGCCGTGGTTCCGCCCGTACACCAACCACGACGTGGTCGGCGTGGAGCTGGGCGGCGCGGTGAAGAACGTGATCGCCCTGGCCGTGGGGGTCTCCGCGGGCATGGGCATGGGCGACAACGTCGGCGCCATGCTCATCACCAGGGGGCTGGCCGAGATCTCCCGCCTGGGCGCGGCCCTGGGGGCCGACCAGCACACGTTCGCGGGGCTCGCGGGCATGGGGGACCTCGTGGCGACCTGCACGTCGCCGCTGTCGCGCAACCGCACCTTCGGCGAGAACCTGGGCAGGGGCATGACCCTCGCCGAGGTCGTGGCCGCCACCAAGCAGACCGCCGAGGGCGTGAAGTCCTGCGAGTCCGTGCTGGAGCTGGCCAGGAAGCACGACGTCGAGATGCCGATCACCGAGGTCGTCGTCGGGGTCGTCCACGACGGCATGTCCCCGGCGGAGGCGGGCATGTTGCTCATGTCCCGATCGCCCAAACCGGAGCGGTACGGCGTGTAAGGATGGGAGAAAGTCCTGATTACGGCGTGCTCGGCTCGCTGTGACCCGGACACCCCGGTAGATTCGGACACCATGAGCAAGCCACGCGTCGCCGTTGTTTTCGGAGGCCGCAATTCGGAGCACGCCGTGTCCCTGATGGGCGCGGGCAGTGTGCTGGATGCGATCGACAGGAGCAAGTACGAGGTGATCCCCATCGGGATCGCCCAGGACGGCAGGTGGGTGCTGGCGGCTTCGGACCAGCGGTTCGCCATCGAGTCGGGCGAGCTGCCGGTCGTCGACACCTCGGGCGCGGCGCTGGCGCTGCCGTCCGGTGGGAGTTCGCTGGTGGCGTACGACCCCGGCAGCATCCCCGTGGAGCTCGGCTCGGTGGACGTGGTGTTCCCCGTGATGCACGGCCCGTTCGCCGAGGACGGCACCATCCAGGGACTGCTCGAGATGGCCGGGGTGCGTTATGTCGGCTCGGGCGTGCTGGCCAGCGCGGTGGGCATGGACAAGGCCCACATGAAGACCGTCATGGCCGCCGCCGGGCTGCCGATCGGCCGCCACGTCGTCGTACGCGACCGCGACTGGCGGCTCGACCGCGACCGCGTGCTGAAGGAGGCGGAGGGGCTCGGCTGGCCGGTGTTCGTCAAGCCCGCCAGGGCCGGGTCCTCACAGGGCATCTCCAAGGCCCACGACCTGGGCGAGCTGGAGGCGGCCGTCGAGGTCGCCAGGCAGCACGACCCCAAGGTGCTCATCGAGGCCGCCATCGTGGGCCGCGAGATCGAGTGCGCGGTGCTGGAGTCGCTCGGCGACGAGCCCGCGGTCGCGTCGCGGCCCGGCGAGGTGAAGGTCGAGGGCGGCCAGGAGTTCTTCGACTTCGAGGCGAAGTACTACCCGGACCAGATGTCGCTCACCGTGCCCGCCGACCTCCCCGAGGAGGCGGCCGAGCAGCTGCGGGCCATGGCGGTGCGCGCGTTCGAGGCGCTCGACTGCGAAGGGCTCGCGCGGGTCGACTTCTTCTACACGCCCGAGGGCCACCTGATCTTCAACGAGATCAACACCATGCCCGGGTTCACGTCGCTGTCGGTGGCGCCGCAGCTCTGGGCCGCCTCGGGGCTGGACTACCCGGCGCTGGTCGACCGGCTCATCCAGCTCGCGCTGTCGCGCTCGGCGGGCCTGCGTTGAGATCGCGCGGTCACTGGGACGAGGGCGAGACCTGGGCGATCGGCTTCGACAGGTCCGCCAGCACCTCGGCGGCCACGTGCTCGCCGCCGACCGTGACCTCCACGTAGGCCGCGTCCGTGACCGCGGTGAACAACGTGGGCCTGTCGGGGTCGGCGAACCAGCCCACCCCACCTATCTCCTGGAGCTGGTCGGTGGGTGCCATCCTGGCCGGCCTGGGCACGCCGCAGCGCAGCGCGATGACCCCGTCGCCCCAGACGGCCACGTACGGCGACTCGGGCGTGGACGTGCCACGCCGGTCGCCGTCGAGCGTCTGGGGCAGCAGCGTCGCCAGCTTGCCGCAGGCCGTCACCGCCTCGCCCGTCGGCTTGGGCGGCTCGACCTGTACGGTGCCGCCGCAACCGGCGAGCGCGAGGAGAACGAGCAGGGCGGCGGCGGCACGCATGCGACGACTACCTTTAAATGTGGACGATCGGACACGTAAGAGTACGCGTGATCCCTTCCACCGCCTGAATCTGTGCCACCACGAGCTTGCCCAGCTCGTCGACGTTGTTGGCCTCCGCGCGCACGATCACGTCGTAGGGCCCCGTCACGTCTTCCGCTTGAGTGACCCCGGGAATCCCGGAAATCTCGCGAGCCACGGCAGCGGCCTTGCCGACCTCGGTCTGGATAAGGATGTAGGCCTGCACCATCACGTCCTCCCGGGCGATTGGATCACGCCGAAGGGCCACCGTACCCTGTGTGCGTCAGGAGGTGCGTCATCACAGTCGGAGATCTCGGCGAATTCGGAGTGATAAATCGGATTACCAGTCGTCTGCCCCAGGGTGCGGCGGTAATGCTCGGTCCGGGTGACGACGCCGCCGTGGTCAGCGCGCCTGACGGCCGGGTCGTGGTCTCAACGGATTTGCTGATCGAGGGTAGACATTTTCGGCGGGATTGGTCCAGCGGTTACGACGTGGGTCGTAAGGCCGCCGCCCAGAACCTCGCCGACGTGGCCGCCATGGGCGCCGTGCCGACGTCCCTCGTGGTCGGGCTGGGCATGCCCGCCGACCTGCCGCTGACGTGGCTCGACGGGCTGACGGACGGGTTCCGCGACGAGTGCGCGGTGGTTGGGGCGAGCGTCGCCGGGGGCGACATCACGCGGTGCGACCTGGTGGTCATCGGGGTGACCGCGCTGGGCGACCTGGGCGGGCGGGCTCCCGTGACGCGCTCCGGCGCCCGGCCCGGGCATGTCGTGGCGGTGACCGGGCGGCTGGGGTACGCCGCCGCCGGGTGGGCGCTGCTGGAGGCGGGCGTGCCGGAGAACCCCGTTCTGGAGGAGGTCGTGGTCGCGCATCGGCGGCCCAGTCCGCCGTACGCGATGGGGCCGGGGGCGGCCGAGCTGGGCGCGAGCGCGATGCTGGACGTCAGCGACGGGCTGCTGCAGGACCTCGGCCACGTCGCCGAGGCCAGCGGCGTGCGCATCGAGCTGGATCCGCGGGCCTTCGCCGTGGGGGAGCCGGTTGCGGTCGCGGCCAAGGAACTTGGGGTCGATCCGCTGGAGTGGGTGCTCACGGGTGGCGAGGATCACGCGCTCGCGGCGGTCTTCCCCGCAGAGGTGAGTTTGCCGCCGTCGTGGCAGGTCGTGGGCCGGGTGGCCGAGGGTGAAGGCGTGCTGGTTCATGGGCGCGAGATCGGCCGGCGCGGATGGGATCACTTTCGGTGATGACTTGTCCCGATTTGAGTGACATTTTCCGGATTTGTGGTGGGACTCCGGGGATTGCTGTGACAACGGTGTCGCAAAGGTGTTATGAAGATTGGCGGCCACTGTAACCGCGAGAAAGGGCAGCCATGGGCCGCCACGGCACAGGTGGATCCGACGACGGGGATGAACGGGGGAACAACAGCGCATTCTGGGGTCCTGACGAGCAGGCCGAGCCACCCGGCTGGCCTTCGCTGCCGGACGAACCCGAGGTGACGGGCCAGTGGGCTCCTATGCCGCGGCGCACTGACGGACCGCCTCCGCGCGGGCCGCAGTCCGAGCCGTTCGAGACCACCGGTGCCTTCGCGCTGCCCAACAACTCCGACGGCGGCTTCCCCCCGGCCAACGACCCCGTGCATGGCTTCCCGCAGCCGGGTCCTGGGGAGGCCGGGCCGTTCGAGACGACGGGCGCCTTCGCCCGGCCGCCGGAGTGGGGCCAGCCGGGCGACCGCCCTTTTGACGCTCCCGGTCCCTTCGACGGGCCCATGGAGCGCACGGCCTTCTTCGACGGCCCCGGCAATCCGGGCGCACCCGCCGGGCGGGGCCCTTTCGACGCCGCGGCTCCCATGGAGGGGCCCGCCGAGCGTACGGCCTTCTTCGGCGGCCCGGACACTCCGCCTGGCCCAGGAGGACCGGGTCCGGGCCCGGCCGGCGGTCGAGGCCCCTTTGAGGCGTCTGGCCCCTTTGACGGGCCCATGGAGCGTACGGCCTTCTTCGACGGCCCCGACGTGCCGGGTGGCGCCTTCGGCGGACCACCTCCCGGCGACCGGCCCGGGCCCTTCGACGGGCCGTTCGACGGGCCGTTCGATGGGCCCGGTGACCGTACCGGCGCGGTGCCCATGTCGGCCGGCCCGCCCGAGCCCGGGGACGTCAAGGTGGCCGGGGAGCCCACGGCCGTGCAGGCGCCCGCCTGGGCGAACGCCGAGACCGGCTTCCTCGCCTCCGACTGGGCGGCCGACCCCGGCCTCGACGAGCCGGACGAGCCCAAGGGCCGCCGCGGGCGCCGTAAGGGCGGACGCGGCGGCGGCGGCGACGTGCTCACCGCGCCCCCGTCGTCGGGTGGCGGCAAGGGCCGGGTCGCGCTGCTGTCGGTCGCGGCGGTCGCCGTCGTGCTCGGCGGCACCGTGGCGGGCGTCAAGTTCATGAGCTCGTCGGGCACTCCCGACAAGTGCGCGGGCGCGACCTGCGCCGCCGTCCAGGCGACGAACAACCAGCCGGGTCCCGCGGCCTCCCAGCCGACCGAAGAGGAGACCACGCCGGAGGAGGAGCCGTCCGAGGAGGAGTCGGCGGACGAGGAGCCGACGACGTCCAAGACCCCGTCGCCGACGGCCTCGTACAGCGCTCGTACGCCCCCGCGCCGCACCGCCTCCGCGACGCCGACGCCCACCAAGACCAAGGTGAAGACGTCCGCGAAGCCGACGAAGGAGCCGACGCCGCCCGTCGAGGAGCTCGCCACCGAGACGCCGACCGAGGAGCCTTCGACGCTGGACGACGGCGACACCGGCGGGGGGACCAGCAGCGGCGGCAGCACCCCGCTCCCGACCACCACGAACACGTTCGGGTCCGGCCAGGGCGGCGCGATGAACATCAAGCAGACCATCAAGCAGCGGGTGCTCAGCTACCAGGCCGACATGACGCTCTCGAACACCTCTCGGGAGACGCTGGAGAACCCGACGGTCTCCGTCCCGGTCGAGGGCAAGGTCATGGCCGTGACCGGCGCCCAATGGACGCAGGACGGCGATCTGCTGATCCTCGACCTGTCGGCGTCGCTGTCGGCCGGTGACTCGGTGAACGTCTCGTTCACCGCCACGGGCGAGGGCCAGAAGGCCGCCAACTGCGGGCTGGTCAGCGGGGACTGCGCCATCAGCTGAGTGGTTGGATGGGGGACATGACGGTTTCGACCCCTCCACGCGTGCTGACCGTCGCCGGCTCCGACTCCGGGGGCGGCGCGGGCATCCAGGCCGACCTGAAGACCATGCTGGCCATGGGCGTCCACGGCATGAGCGTCATCGCCGCGGTGACGGCTCAGAACTCCCTGGGCGTCCAGGGCTACTGGGAGCTGCCGCCCGAGGCCGTACGCGCGCAGCTCGACTCGGTCCTGGGCGACATAGGCGCCCAGGCGGTGAAGACCGGCATGCTGGCCTCCCCCGCGCTGGTCGAGGTCGTGGCCGACGCGCTCGGCTCGTACGCCGCGCCCGTGATCGTGGACCCCGTGGGGGTGTCGAAGCACGGCGACCCGCTGCTCGCGCCCGAGGCCGTCGACACGCTGCGGACGCGGCTGCTGCCCGTGGCCACCGTGGTGACGCCGAACCTGTGGGAGGTGGAGCAGCTCACCTCTGTCAAGGTGGAGGACGAGGGCGGGCTGCGGGCGGCGGCCGAGGCCGTTCTGGAGCTCGGGCCCAGGTGGGCGCTGATCAAGGGCGGCCATCTGCCGGGCGCGCCCGTGGACCTGCTCACGGACGGCACGGCCGAATACCGCTTCGCCGCCGAGCGCCTCGACAACCGCCACACCCACGGCACGGGCTGCACGCTGGCCTCGGCGATCGCCTCCCGGCTCGCGCTGGGCGACGACGTGCCGGAGGCGGTGGGGAAGGCGAAGGAGTACGTGACGGGCGCGATCGCGCGCGGTTTCCCTCTGGGAAGCGGCATCGGCCCGGTGGACCACGCCTGGCGCTGGCGCTGACGCTCGGGCCTCAGGGGCCCGAAAACGCGTAAGCCCGCGGCTCCCTCGGGAGCTACGGGCTTACGCGAAAGTGTGGGACCTAGCGGGTGACCTTACCCGCCTTGATGCACGAGGTGCACACGTTGAGCTTCTTCGGCGTGCCGCCGACGACCGCGCGGACCGTCTGGATGTTGGGGTTCCAACGACGACGGGTACGGCGGTGGGAGTGGGACACGTTGTTGCCGAAGGTCGGGCCCTTGCGGCAGACATCGCAGACGGAAGCCACGGTTCGCTCCTTAAAACAGTCGATGTAGCCCTGTCCGCTGATGCTTTCCGGGCGGAGGGCATGCCGGGACAACCGGCCAGCCAGACGAGAATATCCGATCCACACCGATGGGCGCGAACTGGAACGCTGGACCGGTGGTCCGGCGGCGATATTCTCCATCGACAACCGTAGCGCATCCGGGCCACGCCGGGAGCCGGGAGGGTGCAGATGAAGATCCTCGACCCGCCGGCGGTGCGCCGCTGGGCCCGCCTGGCCGCCGACGCGCTCGGCCGGGCCAGGACCGAGATCGACGCGCTGAACGTGTTCCCCGTGGCCGACGGCGACACCGGCACCAACCTGCACCTGACCATGCTGTCCGCGGCCGAGGCCGTCGAGTCGCTGCCCGACGACGTGGACGCGGCCGTGGTGTGGCAGACGCTCTCGTACGGCGCGCTCGTCGGGGCCCGCGGTAACTCCGGCGTGATCGTCAGCCAGGCGTTACGCGGCCTCGCCGAGGTGCTGAAGGACGGCTCCGACCTGCGGGCCGGGCTGCTCAGGGCCGCCGTGCTGGCCAGGGAGGCGGTGGCCAGGCCGGTGGAGGGCACGGTGCTGAGCGTGCTGGAGTCGGCCGCGCGAGCCGTACAGGACGTGGACGGGGGCGATCTGCGGGCGGTGGCGCGGCAGGCGGCGGGTGAGGCCCGCGCCGCGCTGCGCCGTACGCCTTCCCAGCTGGACGTGCTGGCCCGCAGCGGCGTGGTGGACGCGGGTGGCGCGGGCGCGGCGATCGTGCTGGAGACCCTGGCCTCCGTGATCACCGACTCCTACAGCGATCACTACGACGTGCCCGCGCCGACCTCGCGGGTCGCGCCGATGGCCGAGGTGGGGGCGGGGTACGAGGTGATGTACCTGCTGGACGCCGACGACGCCGCGGTGGCCGCGCTGCGCGAGGAGCTCGACGCCATGGGCGACTCGCTGGTCGTGGTCGGCGGCGGCGGGCTGTGGAACGTGCACGTCCACGTGGCCGAGGCCGGTCCCGCCGTGGAGGCCGGGCTGCGGGCCGGGCGGCCGCACCGGATCAGGATCACGTACCTGGCCGAACGCACCCACCGCGGCAGCGCGGGCCGGGGCGTGGTGGCGGTGGCCGCGGGGGACGGGATCGCGGCGCTGTTCGAGGAGTGCGGCGCGGTCGTGGTACGCCGCGAGCCCGGCACCCGGCCCACCCTGCCCGCCATGCTGGCCGCGATCAGGCAGGCGGGCGGCGAGGTCGCGGTCCTGCCGAACGACGAGGGCGTCAGGTCGGTCGCCGCCGCGGCCGCGGAGATCGCCCGCGAGGACGGGGCCGTGGTCAGCGTGCTGCCGACGAAGGCGACCGTGCAGGGGCTGGCGGCGCTGGCCGTACACGATCCGCTGCGCCGCTTCGACGACGACGTGGTGGCGATGACGGACGCGGCCGGGCACACGCGGTACGGACACGTGACGGTGGCGGACCGCGAGGCGATGACGAGCGCGGGCCTGTGCCGCCCCGGGGACGTGCTCGGCATGATCGACGGGGACGTCGCGGTGATCGGCGGCTCGCTCGACCGCGTGGCCACCGTGGTCGTGGACCGGATGGTGGCCGGCGGCGGCGAGCTGGTGACCTTGGTCACGGGCGCGCAGGCGCCGCCGGGGCTCGCCGCGCGGCTGGAGGAGCAGTTGCGCGGTACGCGGCCCGACGTGGATCTGGTCGTGTACGACGGCGAGCAGGGCGGCTATCCGCTCCTGATCGGCGTGGAGTGACACCGATGAACGGGATTCCTGTCGGGCCGACGCGGTAGAACTTAATGCCGTGAGCCGTTTCGACGAGCCTCTGACGAAGGCGCTCGACCCGAAGACCGCCAAGTTGCTGCACAGCGTGCTCGACCTGGAGACGGTCGGCGACCTGCTGCGCCACTATCCCCGGCGTTACGCCGAGCGCGGCGAGCTGACCACGCTCGACGCGCTGGAGGTCGACGAGCACGTCACCGTGGTCGGCGAGGTGACCAGGCTCATGCGCAAGCCCATGCGCAATCGCGGCGGCACCTGGCTGGAGGTCGAGGTCGTCGACGGCAACGGCAACAGGCTCTACCTGTCGTTCTTCGGCAAGGGCTCCCACGTGGCCGAGTCGCGGCTCAAGCCCGGGCAGCGGGGCATGTTCGCGGGCAAGGTGGGGCTGTTCGGGGCGCGGTCGAAGCCGCGCTGGCAGCTCGCGCACCCGGAGTTCGAGCTGTTCGAGGAGGGCGAGGCGAACGCGGAGGAGTTCGCGGCGGCGCCGGTGCCGATCTATCCCGCGGGCAAGGACGTCACGCCGTGGGCGATCAGGCGCGCGGTCGGCGTCGTGCTCGACACGCTGGGCCCGCTCGACGACCCGCTGCCCGCCGAGCTGCGGGCCCGCCACGGGCTGCAGGATCTGGGCGAGGCGCTGGCGGGCATCCACCGGCCGAAGGACTTCGCCGAGGTGGGGCGGGCGCGCAAGCGGCTGAAGTTCGACGAGGCGTTCGTGCTGCAGGCCGTGCTGCTGCGGCGGCGCCGGGCCGCCACCGCGCTGCCCGCCAAGCCCAGGCCCAGGCGCGGCGACGGCCTGCTGACCGACTTCGACGGGCGGCTGCCGTTCTCGCTGACGGAGGGGCAGGCGCAGGTCGGCGAGGAGATCGCCGCCGACCTCGCGCTGGAGCACCCGATGCACCGCCTGCTGCAGGGTGAGGTCGGCGCGGGCAAGACGGTGGTGGCGCTGCGGGCGATGCTCCAGGTGGTCGACGCGGGCGGCCAGGCGGCGCTGCTGGCCCCCACGGAGGTGCTGGCCCAGCAGCATCACCGCTCGATCACCGGCATGCTCGGGGATCTGGCGCAGGGGGGCATGTTCGGGGGCACGTCGGTCACGCTGCTGACCGGCTCCATGGGCGCCGCCGCCCGCCGCGCGGCCCTGCTGGACGCCGCCTCGGGCACGGCGGGGATCGTCGTGGGCACGCACGCGCTGCTGCAGGAGCACGTGCAGTTCGCCGACCTGGGGCTGGTCGTGGTGGACGAGCAGCACCGGTTCGGGGTGGAGCAGCGCGACGCCCTGCGCGAGAAGGCGGCCGGTGGCCGTCCGCACGTGCTGGTCATGACGGCGACCCCGATCCCGCGCACGGTCGCCATGACCGTCTTCGGCGACCTGGAGATCTCGACGCTGTCCCAGCTCCCGTCGGGCCGCGCCCCCATCACCACGCACGTCGTCCCGGCCGCCGAGAAGCCCCACTACCTCGAACGCACCTGGCAGCGGGTGCGGGAGGAGGTGGCGCTGGGGCGGCAGGCGTACATCGTGTGCCCGCGTATCGGCGATCTGGAGGGCGACGAGGGCGACCTGGCGGCCGCCGGCGACGACGACCGCCGCCCGCCGCTGGCGGTCCTCGACGTGGCCGAGCTCCTGAAGAGCGGCCCCTTCCACGACCTGCGGGTCGGCACGCTCCACGGCAAGCTCCCGCCGGAGGAGAAGGACGCGATCATGCGCTCCTTCACGCGGGGCGAGCTCGACGTCCTGGTGGCCACCACCGTCATCGAGGTCGGGGTCGACGTCCCCAACTCCTCCGTCATGATCATCATGGACGCCGACCGCTTCGGCGTCTCCCAGCTCCACCAGCTCCGCGGCCGCGTCGGCCGCGGCGGCCTTCCGGGGCTGTGCCTCCTGGTCTCCGACTTCTCCGAGGGCACGCCCGCCCGCGCCCGCCTCGACGCGGTCGCCACCACCCTGGACGGCTTCGAGCTGTCGCGCGTGGACCTGGAGCAACGGCGGGAGGGCGACGTCCTGGGGGCGGCGCAGTCGGGCAAGCGGTCGTCGCTGAAGCTGCTGCAGCTCCTGCGGGACGAGGACGTGATCGCCATGGCCCGCGACGAGGCCGCCGCCCTCCTGGAGGAGGATCCGGACCTGACGGCGTACGAGGGGTTGCGGGCGGAGATCGCCCGGCTGCTGGCGGACGAACGCGCGGAGTACTTGGAGAAGACCTGACCCCTATGGCCGTGGCCGCCTGAGCAACTCCCAGGCCGGGGGGCAGCGTGCGGCGCTTACGGCCGTCCGGCCGCGCGCTGGGGTCTCGGGCGCCGGTGAGGCGGGGTGGTGTTCGGCGCGATACGTGCGGCGGGCCGGGGGCCGTTGGCGGGGAGGCGGCGTGGGGCGCTTCGGTGGCGCGGTGGGCAGCCTGCCGGCAGTGGAAAAACCCAGCCGCGGGGACGGCCTCCCCCCGAATGCCGTCCCCGGCTGGGCCCACCCTCGGGTCAGGTGCCGAGGGAACCGGCGTGCGGAAGGGCTCACGATCACGCCGGTCGGCCTTCATGTGGGTCACCTTGAAGGCCGCAGAACTCATCATGCGGGCCCGTCGCGCCGATGTGAATCACCCTTGCGCACTCGAGGCAGACACTTGTCCACTCTTGACCTGCGCGAACATGCGGAACAATGGGTCACATGACGCGGATCATCGCAGGCAGCGCAGGTGGCAGGCGGTTGGCGGTGCCGCCGGGGCGGGGGACGAGACCGACCAGCGACAGGGCCAGAGAAGGGATCTTCTTGACGCTCGACTCCCTGTACGGCCTCACCGGCGCCCGCCTGCTCGACCTGTACGCCGGGTCCGGCGCGATCGGCCTGGAGGCGCTGTCCAGGGGCGCCAAGGAGGCCGTGCTGGTGGAGTCCGACCCCAAGGCCGTCAGGACGATCAAGGCGAACGTCCAGTCGCTGGGCCTCGACGGCGCCAGGGTGATCGCGGACAAGGTCGAGCGCGTGCTCGGCAACCCGCCCGCTGAGCCGTACGACATCGTCTTCGCCGACCCGCCCTACGCCTTGTCCGACGAGGAGGTCCGGCGGACGCTGGAGTCGCTGCGCGACAACGGCTGGCTGCTGGATGAGGCGTTGGTGGCATTCGAGAGGGAAAGCAGGGGAAAGGCACTGATGTGGCCGGAAGGCTACGTTGAGGAGAGGGTCCGTCGTTATGGCGAAGCATCCGTTTGGTACGGTCGCGCCGCCGGGAACCCGTAGACCTGGGAGGCGTCTTGCGCCGCGTAGTCTGCCCGGGGTCGTTCGACCCCATCACCAATGGCCACCTCGACATCATCGGCCGGTCCGCCCGGCTCTATGACGAGGTGACCGTGGCAGTCCTCATCAACGTCGAGAAAAGCAGCCTGTTCACGGTGGACGAACGAATTGAGATCCTGCAGACCGTGACCAAGGAATATCCGAACGTCAAGGTGCGGAAATTCCACGGACTGCTGGTCGACTTCTGCAGGCAGAACGACATCCCCGCCATCGTCAAAGGCATCAGGGTGGTCAGCGACTTCGACTACGAGTTGCAGATGGCGCAGCTCAACTACCGCCTGTCGGGGGTCGAGACGCTGTTCATGCCGACGAACCCCGAATACTCGTTCCTGTCCTCCAGCAGGGTGAAGGAGATCGCCAGGTATGGTGGGGACGTCTCGGGCCTCGTGCCCGATCTCGTGCACAAGCTGCTCATCGAGCGGCTCAGGGGCTGAGCGCGACCTGCTATCCTTTCATTTCGGCCTTGTACGACGGCGATCGTCTCGCCATGCCTAGCGAGAGCAGGATGACTCAGCACCTCGACCCCCGCTCCCCGTGGGTGATCTCAACCCATGACCTGGGAAAGCGGCCGGGCACGATGCGGCAGATGACTCTGACCCTCCCGGCACCGGCGGATCTCGGCGTCGACATGATCGGTGTCCCCAAAGACGCCGAAGTCGAGCTGGACCTCCGGCTCGAAGCAGTGATGGAAGGTGTGCTCGTGTCGGGCACGGCGCAGGCCCCGCTCGCCGGGGAGTGCGCTCGCTGTCTCGACCCCGTCACCTCGGACCTCGAGGTTGACCTGCAGGAGCTGTTCTTCTACTCCGACGAGGACGCCTCGGACGAGGATTCGCTGCTCGACGGCGAGCTGTTCGACCTCGAGCCGACGTTCCGCGACGCGGTGGTGCTCGCACTGCCGTTGAGCCCCGTCTGCCGTGAGGACTGCGAAGGGCTCTGCACGGAGTGTGGGATCAAGCTGGCCGAGGCCGGCGAGGATCACCGGCACGAGAAGATCGATGCCCGCTGGGCGTCGTTGCAAGGTCTGATTACCGACAAAGATAACGATCAGGAGAAGTGACGTGGCCGTCCCGAAGCGAAAGATGTCGCGGAGTAACACCCGCCACCGTCGCTCCCAGTGGAAGACGACTGCTGTCGCCCTGGTGAGCTGCCCGCAGTGCCGTTCGCCCAAGCAGCCGCACATCGCGTGCCCCACCTGCGGCACCTACAACCGGCGTCAGGTCATCGAGCCTTCCGCCTGATCCGTCAGCAGTTGACGTGATGCCGACCGGGTGCGATGGTGCCTCGGTCGGCGTTACCGTCTCAGATGCGTGCGGCGGCGGTTCGCCCGCGGCCGTGGTGGACGCCGGGGCTACGCGTTACCCCGACGCCCACCACGTTTTCGGGCATCTTCCGCAGTCGCCACACCATGCGAAGATGTCCGAGGAGGAAAGCACGTGGGCACAGGTCCTAAGCCGGTGGCCGTAGAGGTCGCCCGAGACGAGCTGGAGCGGGTCCTGGCGGTCGGCCTCGACTCCGACATCCTGGAGCGGGCGCTGACCCACCGCTCCTACGCGTACGAGAACGGCGGCCTGCCCACCAACGAGCGCCTGGAGTTCCTGGGCGACTCGGTGCTCGGCCTGGTGGTCACCGACACCCTCTACCGCAACCACCCCGACCTCCCCGAGGGCCAGCTGGCGAAGCTGCGCGCCGCAGTGGTCAACATGCGCGCGCTGGCCGACGTGGCCCGCAACCTGGGCCTGGGCCGGTTCCTGCGGCTCGGCAGGGGCGAGGAGGGCACCGGCGGGCGCGACAAGTCGTCCATCCTGGCCGACACCCTTGAGGCGCTGATCGGCGCGATCTACGTCGACAAGGGGCTCGACGAGGCGTTCCGGGTGGTGCACCTGCTGTTCGACCCGCTGATCGTCCGTTCGGCCTCGCTCGGCGCCGGGCTCGACTGGAAGACCTCCCTGCAGGAGCTGACGGCCTCCGAGGCGCTCGGCGTGCCTGAGTACCACGTCGAGGAGAGCGGTCCCGACCACGCCAAGTCGTTCACGGCGATGGTGCGGGTCGGCGGCGAGTCGTACGGTTCGGGCACCGGGCGCAGCAAGAAGGAGGCCGAGCAGCAGGCGGCCGAGGCGGCCTGGACCCGGATCAGGGCCCGGCGCGAGCAGCGCGAGAGCCAGCCCGCGGGCTGAACGCCCGCCCGGGCGAGCCACACGAAAGGGTCTGAGGTGCCTGAGCTACCGGAGGTCGAGGTCGTCAGGCGCGGCCTCGCGCAGTGGGTCACCGGGCGCGAGATCGCCTCGGCGGAGGTGCTGCACCCCCGCGCCATCAGGCGGCACGCGCCAGGAGCCGACGAGTTCGCCGCGCGCCTCAAGGGCCGCGCGGTGCTGTCCGCCGAGCGGCGCGGCAAATACCTGTGGCTCCCGCTGTCGGGCGCCGAGGAGGCCCTCCTGGCCCACCTGGGGATGAGCGGCCAACTGCTGGTCGTCGAGCCCGACTCGCCGCCGGAGAAGCACCTGCGGGTACGCCTCCGCTTCGAGGACGGCGGCCCCGACCTGCGCTTCGTCGACCAGCGGACGTTCGGCCACGTCATGCTGACCGGCCTGGCCGATGGCGTCCCCGAGCCGATCGCCCACATCGCCCCCGACCCGTTCGAGCCGGTGTTCGACGACGCGGAGTTCGCCGGCAGGCTCAGGGCCAGGCACACGGAGATCAAGCGCGCGCTGCTCGACCAGTCGCTGATCAGCGGCGTCGGCAACATCTACGCCGACGAGGCCCTGTGGATCGCCCGCCTGCACGGGGCCCGGCAGACGCAGACGCTCACGCGTCCCAAGATCGCCGAGCTGCTGGCCGGGGTCCGCGCCGTCATGTCCTCCGCGCTGCAGCAGGGCGGCACCTCGTTCGACAGCCTGTACGTCAACGTCAACGGCGAGAGCGGCTACTTCGAGCGCTCGCTGGAGGTCTACGGGCGGCGCGACCTGCCCTGCTCCCGCTGCGGCACCGCGATCAGGCGCGAGCCGTTCATGAACCGCTCGTCCTACTCCTGCCCCAGATGCCAGCGACGACCGCGGTGAGAACGGCGAGCCCGGAGCCCAGCCACATCACCGCGGAGATCGAGACCCCGTCCACGACCCGGCCGCCGGCGAACGCGCCGAGCGCGATGGAGACGTTGAAGGCGCCGACGAAGAGCGCCGTGCCGAGCTCCCCGCCGCCCGCGCGCATGATCCACAGCTGCAGGGTCACCCCGACGCCTCCGTAACCGAAGCCCCACACCAGCAGCACGACCAGCGGCAGGCCGATCGAGGCCAGGGCCGCCGTGGCGAGCGCGATGAGGGCGGCCAGAGCGATCAGGACCGGCTTGGGGTTCCTGGCCGCCCATGCCCCGGCGGCGAAGTTGCCCGCCACGCCCGCGGCGCCGTACAGGAGCAGGACCGTGCTGACGAGGGCGGGACCGGCGTGCGAGACCTGCTCCAGGAACGGCCGGACGTAGGTGTAGGCCGCGAAGTGGCCGGACACGACGAGCACGGTCAGGACGAGGACGGTCTTGAGCGGCCCCGAGAGCCATCCGCGCCGGGATCCGGCACTTCGGGCAGGGGCCTCGCCCGGAAGGGGCGGCAGGGTCGCGTACAGGACGGCGGTCAGGGCCAGCGCCACCACCCCCATCGCGACGAACGCGCTGCGCCACCCCGCGAACGACGACACGAACGTCGCCGCGGGCACCCCCAGCACCGACGCCACGGACACCCCGGCCAGGATGATCGACGTGGCCCGCCCGACGGACCGTTCCGGCACCAGCCGCGTCCCGAGGCCGGCCGCGAACGCCCAGAACCCGCCGATGCTCACCCCCGTCAGCACCCGGGCGGCCAGGATGACGGGATAGCTCGGCGCGAACGCGCCCACCAGGTTGGCCACCGCCAGCAGCGCCATCAGCCCGATCAAGATCTCCCGCCGGTCCAGCCGGCGGGCGGTGAACGCCAGCACCGGCGCGGACACGGCGGCGACCAGCCCCGGGGCCGACATCATCAGCCCGGCCGTCCCGTCGGACACGTCAAGGGTGGCGGCGATCGAGGTCAGCAGGCCGACGGGCAGCATCTCGCTGGTCACGACGGTGAAGGTGCCCACCGCCACCGACGACACGGCGAGCCAGCGCGCCCGGACGGCGGGGGAGACATCAGTAGTGGTCATGCCCCTCAGCCTCGGGTTCGGCGGCGGACGGGAACAATGACGAAGTCCGAAGGCTTGGTTTAGGCAGGCTAAGCGATCCGAGGTGATGGGGATGGAGTTCAGGGAGCTGGAGTGCTTCGTGGTGCTCAGCGAGGAGCTGCACTTCGCGCGTACGGCCGAGCGCCTCTACCTGTCACCCGGCAGGGTGAGCCAGCTCATGCGCTCGCTGGAGACCAGGATCGGCGGCAGGCTCTTCGAGCGCACCAGCCGCAGGGTGCGCCTCACGCCGCTGGGCGAGCGCTTCCTGGCCGACCTGCGCCACTCCTACGACGGCCTGGCGAACGCGGTGCGCCGGGCCAAGGCGGCCGCCCGCGAGGTGACCGGCCGGCTCAGGGTCGGTTTTCTGGCCACGCCGACGGAGGTCGTCACCGGCAGCGTGCGGGCCTTCGAGGGCCGGTATCCGGAGTGCGAGGTGGAGCTGGTCGAGATCCCGCTCTCGGACCCCTTCGGCAAGCTGCGGGCCGGGCAGGTGGATCTCACGTTCACGCTGCTCCCGGTGAACGAGCCGGATCTGGCGACCGGCGAAGGGCTGAACGAGGTCTCCTACCAACTGGGTGTCTCCACCCGCCATGCGCTGGCCGCCCGCCCCGGCATCGCCGCGGAAGAGCTGGTGAACGTCCCCCTGATCGGCCTGGACGGCCCCGCCCCGCGCGCCTATCGCGAGCGGATCGCACCGTCCGTAACCCCTTCCGGACGTCCGATTCCCCGGGCCGGCACCGTGGCGACCAGCCAGGAGGGCCTGACCCAGGTGGCGCTCGACCGGGGTGGCATGCTGTTCTGCACGCCGACGGCGGCCCACCACCGGCGGCCCGACGTGAGCTTCGTCCCCGTCACCGGGCTGAGCCCGTCGATCATGGGCCTGGCCTGGGTGAAGGCGGCCGAGACCGCGGCCGTGCTGGCGTTCGACGAGGCGGCGGTCGGGCACGCACATCGGATGGAGTCCCTTGTGGCCTGACGGGAGATGAAATGCAGGAAAACAATGACAATTCACGGCTGACCGCCTGGGTACGGGGCAGGGTCCAAGGGGTGGGGTTCCGCTGGTGGACCCGGGCGCGCGCACTGGAGCTGGGTCTCGTGGGATGGGCGCGCAACACCGAGGACGGACGGGTGGAGGTGGTCGTGGAGGGCCCGCGCGAGGCGTGCGTCAAGCTGCTGGCGCTGCTCAGAGGTTGCGACACGCCGGGCAGGGTCGATGGAGTAGTGGAACGTTGGAGTGAACCCCGAGGTAGTTTGGGTGGATTTGTGGAGCGGTAGCGACTTCCGTTAAACCGCCCAAATAGGGTATAGTTGTATGTCGGGAGTGCCCATCAGTAGGGCTCAGCGGTTCGTTCGACTTGACCGCCCACACTGCCGGTGCGACTCTTGTTAGGTACCACGCGCACCCCTCCCGCGGAATAAGAAGTGCGCGAACCAGTCTGGTCACTCAGCGTGGAGGACCCTTTACCATGGCGAAGGCTCTACTCGGCCACGTCGGCGGTCCTGACCCTCGGATGGTCTCGGAGATGCGCCGCCTGCAGCAGCGTATCCGGGATCTGGAGGCAGAACTCATCCGACTTCAGGCCACCAATGACGCTCTTGCGGCGCAAACCCGCGATGAGGCACTAAGTCGCATGCAAGAGCGCGAGCCGGCACTCACCTGAGAG
Organism: Nonomuraea sp. NPDC051941; assembly: GCF_044593615.1. Lineage (NCBI taxonomy): Bacteria > Bacillati > Actinomycetota > Actinomycetes > Streptosporangiales > Streptosporangiaceae > Nonomuraea > Nonomuraea sp. NPDC051941. The sequence continues at coordinate 40,388 of NZ_JBIUCF010000045.1, read as the reverse complement.
TGATCGGAGCGCAAGACCCCAGGGACGTCTCGGAGAGGCGTCCCTTGTTATTTGCGCATATTCGGAAAGCTTCCTTTACGCGGGCCGGGCAGTCATGGACTGTACCGGCCCGCGTGGGGCAGTGAGGACCAGTAGGCTTTCCGAAGTCCGCATCAGGGAGAAGGGGGTCGCGCTTGTATTTGAAGACCCTCACCCTGCGCGGCTTCAAGTCTTTCGCCTCAGCGACCGCCCTGCGTCTCGAACCGGGCATCACCTGCGTCGTCGGCCCCAACGGCTCGGGAAAGTCCAACGTCGTCGACGCCCTCGCCTGGGTCATGGGCGAGCACAGCGCCAAGTCGCTGCGCGGCGGCAAGATGGAGGACGTCATCTTCGCCGGCACCTCCTCCAGGCCGCCGCTCGGGCGCGCCGAGGTGACGCTGACCATCGACAACACCGACGGCGCGCTGCCGATCGACTACACCGAGGTCACGATCAGCCGGCTGATGTTCAGGTCGGGGCAGAGCGAATACGCGATCAACGGCGACACCTGCCGCCTGCTCGACATCCAGGAGTTGCTGTCCGACTCCGGCATCGGCCGCGAGATGCACGTGATCGTCGGCCAGGGCCAGCTCGACGCCGTCCTGCACGCGGGGCCCGAGGACCGGCGGGCGTTCATCGAAGAGGCCGCGGGCGTGCTCAAGCACCGCAAGCGCAAGGAAAAGGCGCTGCGCAAGCTCGACTCCATGCAGGCCAACCTGACCCGCGTGCAAGACCTCACCACCGAGCTGCGCCGCCAGCTCAAGCCGCTGGGCCGGCAGGCGGAGATCGCCCGCAAGGCCGCCGTCATCCAGGCCGACCTGCGGGACGCCCGGCTGCGGCTGCTGGCCGACGACGTGTGCATCCTGCGTACGACGCTGCAGCGCGAGGCCGCCGACGAGGCCGCGATCACGGCCAGGCGCAACCAGGTCGAGGCCGAGCTGGCCGAGGGCCAGCAGCGCGAGGCGGCCCTGGAGACGGCCGAGGCCGAGACCCAGCCGCGGCTGAGCGCCGCGCAGGAGACGTACTTCCGGCTCTCGTCGCTGCGCGAGCGCATCACCGGCCTGGCGCAGCTCGCCGCCGAGCGCCACCGGCACGCGCTCGACGCCGCCGCCATCGAGCGCCGCGGCCGCGACCCCGAAGACCTCGAGCGCGAGGCCGCCGAGGTGCGCGAGCGGGAGCTGATCCTCGGTGCCGAGCTGGAGCAGGCTCAGGAGCTGCTGGAGGAGGCCGTCCAGCGGCGGGCCGAGGCCGAGGCCGAGCTGAGCGCCGAGGAGCACCGCCTCGCCCTGGCCGCCCGGGCCGCCGCCGACCGCCGCGAAGGGCTGGCCAAGCTGCGCGGCCAGGTCGATTCCGTACGGAGCCGGACGCGGGCCGCCGAGGAGGAGATCGGGCGGCTCCAGCAGTCCGTGGCCGACGCGGCCGGGCGCGAGCGGCGGGCCAGGGAGGACCTGGAGGCGCAGCGGCTGGAGGAGCCCGCGGTCGATCCCGCGCTCGCCGAGGAGTTGGCCACGGCGCAGGCGCTGGTGGAGGAGGCCAGGGCGGTCGCCGACGAGGCGCGCGCGGCGGCCGAGGAGGCCAAAGCGGGCCTCGACGCGCCGCGCGCCGCGCTGCAGGCCGCCAGGTCCGGGATGACCACCGCGCGCGCCGCCGACCAGGAGGCCCAGCGGTCCGTGGCCGCGCTGATCGCCCGCCGCGACGCCCTGGAGCTGGGGCTCGCCAAGGGCGACGGCGGCGCGGCCCTGCTGGACGCCGATCTGGCCGGGGTGCTGGGGCCGCTGGCCGCTTCGATGCAGGTCACGCCCGGCGCGGAGCCGGCGGTGGCGGCCGTGCTGGGCCCGGTCGCCGAGGCCATCGCGGTCAAGTCCCTCGACACGGCCGTCGAGGCCCTTGACCTGCTGCGCACCCAGGGCTCGGGCCAGGCGACCCTCCTGGTGGGGGCGGACGACGACAGGGCCCGGCGCACCCGTACGGCGGCTCCCGAGGGCGGCCAGTGGGCCGCCGACCTCGTCATTGTCCCCGATCACCTGCGGCCCGCCCTCGACCACGTCCTCGCGGACGTCGTGCTGGTGGCCGACCTCGAAGCCGCCCGCGCGGTCGTCGAGAGCCACCCCGGGCTCAGGGCGGTCACCAAGGCAGGCGACCTGGTGAGCGCGCACCTGGCCAGCGGCGGCTCCGAGGGTGGCACCTCCGTGCTGCAGGTACGGGCCGCGTTCGACGAGGCCGTCAGGGACCTGGAGGAGGCCGAGGGCCGGGCCGAGGAGACGGCCGTCGCCCTCGACCAGGCGGCCGAGCAGGAGCAGACGGCACAGGCGGCGCTGGAGGCCGCCCAGGCGAAGGCCAACGAGGCCCAGACCGCCGTCACCACCGCCCAGGCCGGCGTGAGCGCCGTCCAGGGGACCCTCGACCAGGTCAGGGGCCGCCAGCGGGAGGCCGACCAGCGCAACGCCGCCGCCGCCAAGCGCCTGGCCCAGCTCGAGGCCGCCGCCAACGCCGCCCGCGACGAGGCCGAGCGCCTGGCCGTGAGCGTCACCAAGGCGGAGGAGGCCCGCGCCGAGGGGCTGGAGGAGGTGGCCGAGCTGGAGGTCCGCCTGGCCGAGGCCGAATACGCCCAGGAGCTGGAGTCCGAGCCCACCACCGACCTCCGCGACGACCTGGCCGGCGCCTGCGAGGTCGCCCGGCAGCGCGAGATGGACACCCGGCTCCAGGTCCGCACCGCCGAGGAGCGGGTCAAGGGCATCGAGGGCCGCGCCGACGGGCTCGTCCGGGCCGCCCAGCGCGAGCGCCAGGACCGCGCCCAGGCCGCGGCCCAGCGCGCCAGGCGCCGCCAGCAGGCCGCCGTGGCCGAGGCCGTCAGCAAGGGCGCCAAGCAGGTGCTCAGGGAGCTCGAGTCCTCCGTCCGGCTCGCGTCGAGGGAGCGCGACGAGGCCGACCTCGCCAGGGTGGCCGTCGACGCCGAGCTCAAGCAGGTGCGCCTGCGCGTCCGCGAGCTCGGCCAGGAGCTGGACAAGCTGGTCAACCGCGTGCACGGCAGCGAGGTCGCCCGCACCGAGCAGCGGCTGCGGCTGGAGCAGATGGAGCAGCGGGCGCTGGAGGAGTTCGGGGTCGAGATCGAGGCCCTGATCTCCGAGTACGGGCCCGAGGTCCCGGTCCCGGGAGACCCGCCGGTGCCGTACGTGCGCGAGGAGCAGGAGAAGCGGGCCAGGGCCGCCGAGCGGCAGATGAACCAGCTCGGCAAGGTCAACCCCCTCGCCCTGGAGGAGTTCGCGGCCCTGGAGGAGCGGCACGCGTTCCTCACCTCGCAGCTCGAGGACCTCAAGAAGACCAGGCGCGACCTGCTGCTCGTGGTCAAGGAGGTCGACGACCGGGTGGAGCAGATGTTCGCCTCGGCGTACGAGGACGTGGCCCGGGAGTTCGAGCAGATCTTCACCAGGGTGTTCCCGGGCGGCGATGGACGTCTGGTGCTGACCGAGCCGGCCGACATGCTGACCACCGGCATCGAGGTCGAGGCGAGGCCGCCGGGCAAGAAGGTCAAGCGGCTGTCGCTGCTGTCGGGCGGGGAGCGCTCGCTGACCGCCGTGGCGTTCCTGATCTCCATCTTCAAGGCGCGGCCCTCGCCGTTCTACGTGATGGACGAGGTCGAGGCGGCGCTCGACGACACGAACACGCAGCGGCTGCTGACGCTGTTCGAGGAGCTGCGGCAGAGCTCGCAGCTGATCGTCATCACCCACAACAAGCGCACGATGGAGATCGCCGACGCGCTCTACGGTGTCTCGATGCGCGGGGACGGCGTGACGCAGGTCGTCAGCCAGCGGCTCCGCGAACGCGAGCCGGCCTGACCCCACTGCGCTCCACGTGGTGGCGGCGCGCCGGACAGCCGGTCTGAGGGCGTGAGTTGGGCCTGATCGGTGGTGCCTTGGGCATGACCATGCCGGTCGATCTGGAAAACTGACATCTTGTGGATGGTTACCTCGGCGTCATAGTGATCGTGGCCGTCGTCGCCCTGCTGGCGGCCGGCGGCCTTCTGCTGTACTTCAAGCCGGGTCGCAAGGCGGCCCCGCCGGTCAAACCGCCAGAGACTCCCGTGCTCCCCGAGCAGGAGGAGAAGCCCGCGGGAGTGGCGGGCGAGGAGGGCGAGGGCGCGACCACCACGCTGCCGCCACCGGTCAAGCCCGCCGAGCCGGCCGTCGTCACGCCCGAGATCGAGGTGCCGCCGCCGTCCGCGGGCCGGATGGTGCGGCTGCGCTCGCGGCTGGCACGCTCGCAGAGCGCCCTCGGGCGCGGCCTGCTGGAGCTGCTCTCCCGCGACCGCCTCGACGACGACGTGTGGGACGAGGTCGAGGAGAAGCTGATCACCGCCGACGTCGGCGTCGCGCCGACCCGGGTGATCGTCGACGACCTGCGCACCAAGGTCAAGGTGCTGGGCAGCCGCACTCCCGAGGAGCTGCGCGGCCTGCTGCGCGAGGAGCTGCTGGCTCAGGTCAACCCCGATCTCGACCGCACGCTGCACGTCCAGAAGCACGGCGAGCGGCCCGCGGTGGCCCTCATCGTGGGCGTCAACGGCACCGGCAAGACCACCACCACCGGCAAGCTCGCCCGCTCGCTCGTCGGCGACGGCAAGAAGGTCGTGCTCGGCGCGGCCGACACGTTCCGCGCGGCCGCCGCCGACCAGCTCCAGACGTGGGGCGAGCGGGTGGGGGCCGACGTCGTTCGCGGTCCCGAGGGCGGCGACCCGGCCTCCGTGGCGTTCGACGCCGTCGCCAGGGGGATCGAGGAGAAGGTCGACGTGGTCATCGTCGACACCGCGGGCCGCCTTCACACCAAGACCGGCCTCATGGACGAGCTGGGCAAGGTCAAGCGGGTCATCGAGAAGAAGGCCACGGTCGACGAGGTGCTGCTCGTCCTCGACGCCACCACGGGCCAGAACGGCATGCGCCAGGCCCAGGTGTTCGCCGAGGTGGTCAACATCACCGGCATCGCGCTGACCAAGCTCGACGGCACCGCCAAGGGCGGCATCGTGATCTCCGTGCAGCGGGAGCTGGGGGTGCCGGTCAAGCTCGCGGGGCTCGGCGAGGGGCCCGACGATCTGGCGCCGTTCGACCCCGAGGTGTTCGTGGACGCGATCCTGGGGGAGTGAGACGAACACGATTCGGGCGCGCGGTAATTGTCGAGGGAATAGCCATTACCAGATAAACAATTGTTCGAGGGCTTTTCCCTGTGCTGACATGTAGCGGTCATCAATGATCGCTCGTTCCGCGCAAAGGGGCGCCATGAAGAAGATCGTCGTTCATCGGCCAGGAACCGTGAAGCCGACCGCCGCGGCCGCGCCGAGGCACAGCGCCTGAGCCGCCCGGCCGGCGTCTCGTGGGGCGCCGGCCAGCACGGAAAGGCCGTTCGTGGACACGATCTCCCTTGACGCCGACCGCCGGATCGGCGGCCCCTACACTTTCGCGGCCGGGCTCCTCGGCCATCTCGTCCCCCGGGCGCTGGAGCGCCGGCCGGAACTGGTCGCCGCGCACGACATCGAGATCCGCACCGCCGCGCCGCAGCTGCGCGAGTCCGTCCCCGAGCGCAGGAGCTCGCTGGCCGGCCGCCTGCCCACGGGGCAGCGCATCCTCGTGCCCGGCGCCCGGCGCAGCCTCAGGATCGCGAACGGGCTGGCCGAGTTCGTCCGCGACCACCTGCGCGACGCGGGCCCGCTCGCGCTCACCGTGACGAACCTGGGCGCGGCCGACCACACCGACACCGAGCTGGTGACCGTGCTGCGGCGCAGGCTCGACCCGGAGCTGCTGCGCATCGACGAGGGCCCGCCGGCCCCGAGCACCGGACCGCTGTGCGCGGACTTCGACCGTTACCGCGACGAGGGCTTCCATCACGCCATGGCAGAGTCGGGCCTGGCCGTGCTGCGCGGGATGGCGTACGAGGACGACCCGGAGGGCTGGCAGCACCTCCTGCAGCGCGTCGCCGGCGCCCTGGAGGCCACCGAGCGCGAGGACGAGGCCCGCGAGCTCTACGACCGGGCCAGGCGCGTGAGCACCGACCCCAAGCACCGCGCCACCGTCGCGTACGCGACCGCCATGATCCTCGTACGCCACCACGACCCCGCCCGGCGCGACCCCGAGCAGGCCCTGGCCTGGATCAACGAGGCGATCACGATCACGTCGCTGCTTCCTGACCGCCGCGAGCGGGCCTTCCACCTCGGGTTCGACCTCAACGGCAAGGCCCTGGTCGAGGTACGCAGGGGCCGTCACGAGGCGGCGATGGAGCTCGTCCAGGAGGCCATCGACCTGGCCGAGACGGACCTGATGGGCGAGCACCCGATCCACCGGCTCGTGCTGCACGCCAACAGGGCGCAGCTCCTGGCCATGGCGGGCCGGACGGAGGAGGCGCTGGCCGGCTACACGCGGGCCGTCGAGGCCGATCCCGGCTACCCCGACTACTACCTCGAACGCGGCAACCTGCTGCACCGGCTCGGCCGGACGGAGGAGGCGCTGGCCGACTACGAGGCGGTCATGCGGCTCAGCCCGCCCTTCCCCGAGGCGTACTACAACCGGGCCGAGGTCCGGTTCGCTGCGGGCGACCTCGACGGGGCCCGCGCCGACCTGGACCACACGCTGGAGCTGGACCCCGAGTTCGCGCCCGCGTACGTGAACCGCAGCGGTATCGATGTGGTGATGGGGGACTACGCCAGAGCCAGGGAGGACGTGGTGCGCGGGCTGGGGCTGACGCCCCGCGACCCCCACCTGCTGTGCGTGCTCGGGCAGGTGGAGCTGGCCGAGGGCAGGCGCCCGGAGGCGCGGACCGCGTTCGACGGGGCGCTGGAGGCCGACCCCGAGCTGGTGGCGGCCTGGGCGGGCCGGGCCGAGCTGGCCTTCGAGAGCGGCGACCACGACGCGGCGCTGGCTGACCTGACCCACGCGCTGAAGCTGGCGGAGACGGCCGAGCTGCTGTTCAACAGGGCCGTGCTCTACCGGGCCGCTGGGCTGGCGGACAAGGCCAGGGACGACCTGCTCAGAGCCGCGGAGCTGGCCCCTGACGACGAGGAGGTCAGGCGGGCGCTGGCCGAGGCGTGATCGCCACCGTGGCGGATCAGGCTCGCGGCTCCGCGGGATGCGAACGCGGCCGGATCGGAACCACGAGCGGCGTCCCCGCCACCGGGTCCTCGATGACCTTGGCGTCCAGCTCGAACACCTCACCCAGCAGGTCCTCGGTCAGCACCTCGTGCGGGGTGCCCGCGGCGACCACCCGCCCGGCGCGCATGGCCACCAGCCGGTCGGCGTAGCGGGCGGCCAGGTTGAGGTCGTGCAGGACCATGACGACCGTGCGGCCCGCCTCCTGGTGCAGGTGCCGTACGAGCTCCAGCACCTCCACCTGGTGCGCCAGGTCAAGGAACGTGGTCGGCTCGTCGAGCAGCAGCAGGTCCGTGCCCTGGGCCAGGGCCATGGAGATCCACGCCCGCTGCCGCTGCCCGCCCGACAGCTCGTCCAGCGGCCGTTCCGCCAGGTCGGCCAGGCCCGTCATGTCCAGGGCGGCCGCGACGGCGCCCTCGTCGTCCGAGGACCACTGCCGGTACCACGTCTGGTGCGGATGCCTGCCCCTGGCCACCAGGTCGGCCACGGTCAGCCCTTCGGGGGCGCTGGGCGCCTGGGGGAGCACGCCGAGGATCTTGGCCACCTCGCGGGTGGGGATCTTGTCGATGCGCTTGCCGTCCAGCAGGACCTCGCCGCCCTGCGGCTTGAGCAGGCGGCCGAGCGCGCGCAGCAGCGTCGACTTGCCGCAGCCGTTCGGACCGATGATCGTGGTCACCGTGCCCGCCTCGATGCCGAGGTCGAGCCCGTCGACGACCAGGCGTTCGCCGTATCCGAGCTTGACGCCGGCGGCCTGCAGCCTCATTTGCGTGACCTCCAGATCAGGTGGATCAGGTAAGGGGCGCCCAGTACGGCCGTGACGATGCCGACCGGCAGTTCCAGCGGGGAGAACGCGGTCCTGGCGATCAGGTCGGCGGCGGTGGTGAGCACGGCGCCCACGACCGCCGAGCACAGCAGCGGCGGCTGGGCGGAGCGGGTGAGCCTGAGCGCGATCTGCGGCGAGGCCAGGGCCACGAACGCGATCGGGCCGGCGGAGGCGGTGGCCACGGCGGCCAAGAGCACGGCCGCCAGGATCATCAGGGCGCGGGACAGGTTGGTGCGGACGCCGAGCGCGGTCACCGTGTCGTCGCCGAAGCGCAGGGCGTCGAGGGAGCGGGTGCCGAGCAGGGTCAGCGGCACCAGCACGGCCAGGGCCAGCGCGGTGGGCAGCACGTGCTCCCAGCCGCGGCCGTTGAGCGAGCCGCTGATCCAGACCATGGCGCGGCCGGTGTCGTTGACGTCGCCGACGGTCAGGAGCCAGAACTTGATGTTCGTGAACACGGCGGCCACGCCGATGCCGACCAGGACCAGCCGGTAGCCGTCCAGGCCGCGCCGCCACGCCAGCCCGTACACGACGGCCGCGCCGACCAGGCCGCCGAGCAGGGCCAGCGCGGGGATGCCGGCGGTGGCCAGCAGGCCGCTGGCGCCGCCGTACGCGCTGCCGCTGGCCACGACGCCGGCCACGACCGTGACCGAGGCGCCGGTGGTGACGCCGAGGATCTCGGGGCTGGCGAGCGGGTTGCGCGCGATGGACTGGATGATCGCGCCGGACAGCGCGAGCGCCGCGCCGACGAGGGCGCCGGTGAGGGCGCGCGGCAGGCGCAGCTCCATGATGACGAAGTGGGCGGCGCTGTTGACGTCGAACGTGCCGGAGATCACTTCCGGCAGCGTCATCCGGATCTCGCCGATGCGCATGTTCATGGCCATGAGCAGGACGATCAGGACCAGGCCGATCACGGAGACGGCGACGCCGCGCAGCCGTACCCGCCAGGACACGGCGCCGACGCGGAGGGAAAGAGCGGTCATCACAGTCGCACTGGCTTCCTGCGCCTGACGAGCGCGACGAAGAACGGCGCGCCGATCAGCGCGAGCACCACGCCCACCTCCAGCTCTCCCGGCGGGGCCACCACGCGGCCGATCACGTCGGCGAGCAGCAGCAGCGCGGCGCCGATCAGCCCCGAGAACGGCAGCAGCCACCGGTGGTCGGTGCCCGACAGCGGGCGGGCGAGGTGGGGCACGATCAGGCCCACGAACGCCAGCGAGCCGCAGGCCGCGACGGCCGCGCCCGACAGCAGGGTGACCGCGGCGACGCCGACGGTGCGGGTCGTGGAGATGTTCTGGCCGAGGCTCCTGGCCACGTCCTCGCCGAGGGAGAGCGCGTTCAGGCCCGGCGCGTTGACCATCGCGAGCACCAGGCCCACGAGGATGAACGGCAGTACCTGCCAGACCACGTCCGAGCCCCTGGTCGCGATCGAGCCGGCCTGCCAGAAGCGGAAGACGTCCATCGCCTGCTCGTCCAGCAGCACGATGGCCGAGGTCAGCGCGTACAGCAGGGCGCTCACGGCGGTGCCCGCCAGCGCCAGCGTGACCGGGGTCGGGCCGCCCCTGCCGCCCACCATGCCCAGCGCGAACACCCCGACGCTGGCGACCAGGGCGCCCGCCAGGCCGAACCAGATGTAGGTGAGCAGGCTGGAGGCGCCGAGCAGGATGATCGAGGACACCATCGCGAACGCCGCCCCCTGCGTGACGCCGAGCAGCCCCGGGTCGGCGAGCGGGTTGCGGGTGTGGCCCTGCATGAGCGCGCCCGCCACGCCGAGCGCGATCCCGGCGAGAACGCCTAAGGCGGTCCTGGGGAGGCGCAGCGAGCGGATGACGATGTCGTTCTCGGTCCCGGTGGGGGCCGTGAGGGCGTGCCAGGCGTCGGCGAGCGGCACGGACTTGGAGCCGACCGTGATGCTCAGCACGATCGCGACCAGCACGGCGGCCAGCAGCGCGAGGAGAACGGTGAGCCGCCTGTGCCGGATGCCATGGAGGCGCGGGGCCACAGCGGTCGCACTCACCCACGTCCTCCTCAACATTTGCCCGATCACGGTGAAGTATGCCAGCTTAGGCAGGGCTAACCTAATTTAGGGTTGCCTTACTTTGGGATTCGGGAAAGGGATCTTATGAGACCGTTGCGCATGCTGGTCGGTGCTCTCCTTGTGGCGGGGCTCGCGGCCTGTGGTTCCTCCGGCGCTTCCGGGGGGAGCGCGGCGGCTCCTGCCTCCGGTGCCCCGTTCAGGACCGTCAAACACGCGATGGGCGAGACCGTGATCCCGGCCCAGCCGAAGCGGGTGGTGGCGCTCGACCAGAGCTTCGTCGACGCGGTGCTCACGCTGGAGACGCCGGTGGTGGGGTACACGACGTACCGGTCGCTCGACGACAAGCTGCCCGCCTACCTGGGGGCCGTCGCCGAGCAGTACGGCAAGGAGGCCACCCCGGTCGGCTCGCTGGAGCAGCCGAGCCTGGAGAAGATCATGGCGCTGAAGCCCGACCTGATCGTCTCGGCGAAGGTCCGGCACGAGGCCCTGTACGACAAGCTGTCCAAGATCGCGCCGACCGTCTTCAGCGAGACCACCGGGGCCATCTGGAAGGAGAACATCCGGCTCATGGGACAGGCCCTGGGCAAGGAGCAGCTCGCCGACACCAGGATCAAGGAGTATGAGGGACGAGCGGCCAAGATCGGCGCGGCCATCAAGGCAAAGGATGGCGAGCTGCCGACGATCTCGGTCGTGCGGTTCGCCGGCGAGCCGACAGTCAGGCTTTATGTTGAGAAATCCTATTCCGGGCTGGTGTTGAAGGATGTCGGGTTCCCGCGGCCCGAGGGGCAGCCGACCGAGCAGGACGCCATCGCGGTGGACATCAGCCAGGAGCGGATCGCGGACCTGGACGCCGACCACATCTTCGTCTCGACATATCAGGATCCGTCGGCGGAGGGGCCCAAAGAGAAGTTCGTGAACAACCCGCTCTGGGGCAAGCTCAAGGGCGAGAAGCACGATGTCGCTGACCTGACCTGGATGACCGCGGTGGGCATCCAGGGGGCGCACGCCATCCTGGACGACGTGGCCAAGCTCTTCGAGGTGGACCCGGCCAAGGCCTGAGCCCGCTCAGTCCGGCAGGAACGCGCGGAGCTCGTCCAGGTGGGGTTCGACGTCCAGGCCCTGGTCGGCGAGCCACCCCGGGTTGCCGTACGTGCCCCGGTATCGGTCGCCGCTGTCGCAGACCAGGGTGACGATGCTGCCCTGCTCGCCCGCCGAGCGCATCTCCTGGATGAGGTCCACGCAGGCCGCCATGTTCGTGCCCGTGGAGCCGCCGACGTCCAGGCCCGTGACCTCGCGCGTCCAGTGCATGGCGGCGATCGAGCGGGCGTCGGGGACGGCGATCATGCGGTCGATGACGGACGGCTGGAACGAGGGCTCCACGCGCGGGCGGCCGATGCCCTCGACGCGGGAGCCCCGCGCGGTGACCGAGGTGTCGCCGGAGACCCAGCTCGGGTAGAAGGCCGAGCCCTCCGGGTCGACGACGGCCAGGCGGGTGGGGTGGCGGCGGTAGCGGATGTAGCGGCCGATGGTCGACGACGTGCCGCCGGTGCCGGCGCCCACCACGATCCAGGAGGGCTCCGGGTGGGGCTCCATGGACATCTGGGAATAGATGGACTCGGCGATGTTGTTGTTCCCGCGCCAGTCGGTCGCCCGCTCCGCGTAGGTGAACTGGTCCATGAAATGGCCGCCGGTCTCGGCGGCCAGACGGTGAGATTCGTCATAGATCGCGCGAGGGTCGGTCACGAGGTGACACTTCCCGCCGTAGAACTCGATGAGGTGACACTTCTCCGGCGACGTGGACGCGGGCATGACCGCGATGAACGGCAGGCCCAGCAGCCGGGCGAAGTACGCCTCGCTGACGGCCGTGGATCCGCTCGACGCCTCCACGATCGTCGTGGCGGGCCCGATCCAGCCGTTCGCCAGGCCGTACAGGAACAAGGATCGAGCAAGTCGATGTTTGAGTGAACCCGTTGGGTGTACCGACTCGTCTTTCAAGTAGAGGTTTACACCCCAGTGCGAGGGAAGCGGAAAGACGTGCAGATGTGTGTCGCAGCTACGGTTGGCATCGGCCTCGACCTTGCGTATGGCGTCTGTCACCCAGTGGCGCGAAGCAAGGTCGTGACGGTCCACAAAACTCATGCCCATACGCTATCCCATGTGACTCTTGCCACTATTACTGCAAAATTGGGTGGGTAGTGTTATGATACTGAGACTTGTCCGGCCGTGGACGTGACGACACACGCCGCGAGCAGATGGACGGAAACCCCCTCTGACCAAGGCGGAACCTCTAACGCGTCCCTTACCTGGGACTTGCCATGATGGAAACCGCCCGCAGGCGGCTTGTGCCGAAACGGGGGATAGCGCAAGGGGGAATGAATTGATCACTATGACCGATGAGCAGCGTCAGGACTGGTTCGAGCGCGATGTCGTGCCCGTGACGTCGCAGCTGTTCGCCTCCGCCATGCGCCTCACCCGCAACGCCGCTGACGCGGAGGACCTGGTGCAGGAGACGGTGGCCAAGGCGTACACCTCGTACCACCAGTTCCGGGAGGGCACCAACCTCAAGGCGTGGCTGCACCGGATCCTCACCAACAACTTCATCAACGACTACCGCAAGAAGCAGCGTTCGCCCAAGTTGTCGGCCGCCGAGGACATCGAGGACTGGCAGCTGCACGCCGCCGAGTCGCACAGCTCGACGGGCCTGCGCTCGGCCGAGACCGAGGCGCTCGACCGGCTGCCCGACAACGTCGTGATGAACGCCCTGCGTTCGCTGCCCGAGGACTTCCGCGTGGCCGTCTACCTGGCCGACGTGGAGGGGTTCGCGTACAAGGAGATCGCCGACCGCATGGGCACGCCCATCGGCACGGTCATGTCCCGCCTCCACCGGGGCCGCCGCCAGCTGCGCGGCATGCTCGAGGAGTACGCCCGCGAGGAAGGCGCCGTACGGCTCCCCGCCCAGCGCGCCGCGTGAAGACCCCTACGACCCCATCATGAAATGAAGGCGGACGCGTAACACGCCGCCTTCATTGCGCAGCTGTACGAGATCGCAGAGCTGCCGGCTGATCCAGAGCCCGTATCCCCGAGGGGATTCGGGCTCAGGTGGTATGTAGCCGGGTAACGGGTCGTCCAGGTCGCCGCCCGGGTCGGCGACCTCGCAGACCAGCTCCCCGTCGCTCACCCACATCGTGATCATGCCGTGCCCGGCGCCGTGCTCGATGCTGTTCGCGGCGATCTCGGACACGCTGATCACGAGCGAGGTGATCAGGTTGCGGTCCATGCCGGCCGCTCTGGCGTAGTCGCCCACGCTCTGGCGCAGCCGCTTCAGCTCCCGGGCCGTGAAGGGGATGGTCTCGGCGCCGTCGGCCGGCGCGGGCAGGGGCGCGCGGTCGCCGTTCAGGACCAGCTCGTGGGGCTCGACGAAGCGGGTGCTGGCCGCCTCGCCGTCCGTGCCCAGGAGAAACGGGTGGCTGACCGGGCCGAAGTCGAGCGCGGTCCTGGGGGCGCGGCGCACGTCGTACAGGCACATCATGATCGCCGCCGCCGGGCGGAGCGCGGCGTTGACCACCGACTCGTAGCGGATCAGCTCCCTGATGTCGCGCTCGCTCCTGCCCTCCCAGTCGGGCTCGCCGATGACGAGGGTGCGGCGGTCGCGGGTGTACTCGTGATAGGCGGCCAGGGTGCGGTACGGGTGGCCGTACCAGCCGGTCGAGACCCTGCTGTCGATGCGCCCGGCGTCGCGGCCGAGGGCGTCGTGCAGCAGGGCGAGCTTGTCCGCGCACGTGATCACCAGCACGTGCCTGCCCTCGTCGAGGGCGGAACGCACGCGCGGGGTGGCGAGCCTCACGAAGGTCTCGTCCGAGTCGTGCGGCACCGCGATGTGCCGTAGCGACTCGCCGTCCGAAGGTGCCCGGTCAGGGCGCACGGGCGAAACGTAGCAAGCGCTAGAGGTGCTGCGCAACGGCTATCAGCGCCACCGCCCCGAGCGCGCAGGCCACACCGGCCACCTGGATGGCCCGCAGCCGCTCTCCCAGCACCTGTCTGGCCAGCAGCAGGGTGCTCGCGGGATACAGCGACACCAGCACGGCGACCAGGCTGAGCAGGCCGTCCTGCTGGGCCAGCAGGTACAGGACATTGGCCGCCATGTCGAGCACGCCCGCCGCCACGATGATGTGCAGGGAGCCCGGGCCGGGCCTGAGCGCGCGCCGCGTGACCAGGGCCAGCAGCGCCACCGTCGTGATCGACGACACTCTGGCGCCGACCAGCGGCCACAGCCCGGCATCGTCCGGCGCCATGGCCAGCAGGATGAAGAACCCGCCGAACCCGGCCCCGGCCGCCAGCGCGGTCAGCACCGAGGCCAGGGAGCCCTGCCGGTCCGTGGACCTGTCCTGGCTGACCAGCAGCACCGAGCAGAGCGCCAGCGCGATGCCCACGAGCGCCCAGAACGCCGGCCGCTCGCCCGTCGCCAGCCCGAACACCACGGGCAGCGCCGCCGAGGTGACCGCGGTCGTCGGGGCGACCACCGACATGACGCCCGTGGCCAGCGCCCGGTAGAACAGCACCAGCCCGGCCGCGCCCGCCAGGCCCGCCGCCAGGCCCCACGACAGGGCGGCGGCGCCGGCCGTGCCGGGCAGCACCGGCAGCAGGGCGAGGATCAGCACCAGGCCCGCGATCTGCGACAGCACGACGACCGACAGCACTTGGGATCGGCGGGTGGCCAGGCCGCCGAAGAAGTCGGCCGTGCCGTACACCACCGCGCAGGCGGTCGCCAGGATCACCGTCACCGGTATTCCCCCCTTTGGTTCAACAGGTTGCACTGTCAGTACAACACACAGAGTACATTCCATTGCAAATCGGATTCACTAGACTGCACTGCGTGGAAGATCCAGACCTGATCAACCAGGCCATCGCCAGCAACGTCCGGGCCCAGCGGGCACACCGGGGGCTGACGCTCGACGCCCTCGCCGCCCGGTCGGGGGTGAGCAGGGGCATGCTGGTCCAGGTGGAGCAGGGCAGGACGAACCCGAGCGTCTCCACCCTCACCCGGATCGCCTCCGCCCTGGGCGTCACCGTGGCCCGGCTCGTCGAGGTCGCCGACGTGCCGACGGTGCGGATCGTGAGCAAGGCCGACGTGGTCACGTTCGACCAGGGGGACGTGCGGGCGCGGCTGCTGGTCGGCGCCGACGTGCCGATGATCCTGGAGCTGTGGGACTGGCGGATGCCGCCCGGCGAGCACCACGACGGCGACGCCCACCCGCCGGGCACCCGCGAGATGCTGACCGTCCTCGACGGGGAGTTGACACTCACCGTGTACGGCAAGAGCCACGTGATCGGCAAGGACGACGCCGTGCTCTTCACGGCCGACCGGCCCCATCGCTACGCCAACCGGGGCACCGAGGACCTCAGGTTCGTGATGGTCGTCGCGGAGCCGCGCGACACCCAGGACCAATAACCGCTGCTTCTCCTTCCGGGACGGCATGGAAAACCTTGGTAACAGCCAGTAATATTTGCGGTCGGTGAGGCTGACGTGACAGGAGGTGTGCGATGGCGGTGCCCTGTGACGCGCGCCCGGTGACCGTGTCGCTCTGGCCCTCCCACGGCCGATGACCGGCCTCCCCACAGCCGGACGGGACCCTCGGAGCAGACCCCCGGCTTCACCCAGCGGTCGTTGACGATTACTCATGCTTTGGACGGCTGATGCCCGTTGTTGGGTACATCCCTGGTGTGGCGGAACGTGGGCAGGGGGTGGCGTGTGAGTGAGGCCCTCGCGGCGACGGAGAAGCTCCAGTCGGAGCTTCGCGCTCTGGGCGTCACCAGCGCGTACGAGGTAGGGGACGGAGCGACTATCTCGGTATGGATAGGCCTGGTCGTTCGGTATAGAGATGGTTTTTACCGTTGGCAGGAAGGACCGGTGAAACGTCGGCATCTGGGTACGGATCCGGTCGGATGTGCCATGCGCGTGGCGCGCCGCTACAAGGAACTGCAGGCCGATATCCCACTCTGGTGGGACGACCTGGCCAGGGACTTGCGGGGGAAACCGGTCCAGGACTATCCATAGGCCCCCGCGCGCGGCGCTTCGGGGGGAACCATGCGCGTATGGGCTTTGCCGCTGGCCCTGCTCGCTCTGGCAGTCTGCGTCACCTGCTCGGTGGCGAGCCGCCATCAGACCGAGGCGCCGATCGTGCCGTACAAGGCGGCCGTCGTCGATCCGGCGGTGCTCGCCAAGCGGCTGGTGTCGATGCAGTACGGGTCCGGCTGGCCGCGCAGCCGCAAGTTCGACTGCGCGAGGCTCAAGTGTGTGGCCCTGACCTTCGACGACGGGCCCGGCGAGTACACCGGGCGGCTGCTCGACATGCTGCGCAAGCGTGACGTCAAGGCCACGTTCTTCGTCATCGGGCAGATGGTGGCGGCCGACAAGGGCGGCCGGCTCGTCCGGCGCATCGTCGAGGACGGCCACGAGCTCGGCAACCACTCCTGGAGCCATCCCGCGCTCGCCGGGCTGTCGCACGACGACGTGCGGCGGCAGCTCCGGCACACCAACGACCTCGTGTTCAAGCTGACCGGGGTGCGGATGCACCTCATGCGGCCGCCGTACGGGTCGACCAACGCCGCCGTCGCCGCGGAGGCGCGCGACGAGGGGCTGGCGGAGATCCTCTGGAGCGTCGACACCCTCGACTGGCTGCACCGGGTCCCCGCGGCCGTGGCCCGGCGGGCCGGCGAGGCCAAGTCCGGATCGATCGTCCTCATGCACGACATCCATCGGACGACGGTGGAGGCCGTGCCCGCCATTCTCGACATCCTTGACCGGAAGGGCTTCACGTTCGTCACGGTTTCGGAGCTCTACGGCAAGACGCCGTCGCCGGGCCGGACGTACACCGAGCGGTGACCCGAGGTGTCGGTGCGGCGTGGCACCCTTGGGAGCATGGGTTTCAGCGGCTTCCCTGATGAGGCTTTCCTGTTCTACGAGGGGCTCGAGGCGGACAACTCGAAGACCTACTTCACGCGGCACAAGCACCTCTACGAGGAGGCGGTGCGGGAGCCGATGCTCGCGCTCACGGACGAGCTGGCCGCCGAGTTCGGAGCGGCGCAGCTCTTCCGGCCCTATCGTGATGTGCGCTTCTCCAAGGACAAATCGCCGTACAAGACCCATCAGGGCGCGTTCGTGGACCTCCAGCCGGGGATCGGGCTCTACGTGGAGCTGAGCGCGGCCGGGATCTACACGGCCGGGGGCTTCTACACCCAGGCGCCCGACCAGGTGGCCCGCTACCGGGCCGCGGTGGACGAGGACCTGACCGGCAAGCCCCTGGAGTCGATGACGGGGGAGCTGGTGTCCGCCGGTTACGAGCTGGGCGGGGAGCGCCTCAAGACCAAGCCGCGGGGCTTCTCGGAGGACCATCCGCGGATCGAGCTGCTGCGGCACAAGTCGCTCTACGCGGGGGTGCGCTGGGAGCCGGAGCCGTGGGTGCACACGACGGAGGTGCGCGAGCGCGTGTCACGTACGTGGCGCGCGTACGGCCCCCTGGTCGACTGGCTCTGCGCCCACGTCCGCGGCAGCGAACTCCCCCGCCGCTGACCCTTCCGCCGTGGTCAGCGGGGGGCGGTGGTGGTGATTTGGTCGCCCTTGAGGATGCGGTCGACGGTTTGGCCGGCCGCGGAGGTGGCGGCGGTGGTGCCGGCCGCTACGACGATGGCCAGGGCGGGGGCCGCCAGGCTGCGGACGCTGCGGAGGTTGCGGACCCGGGCCCACGGTTCCCCGGCCAGGTGCATGAGGCGCCACTCCCAGTACAGCCCCAGCCCGACGCAGACCATGGTCACCTGACCCACCACGATCCCCACCACCTGCACCTTGTCGAAGGCCCCGATGTCCGGCTCCACCAGGGTGGACAGGTAGCCGGACAGCTCCGTGAGCAGGGCCGCGGCGATCAGGTGGAGGGCCTTGGTCATCGGCTGGGTGCCGCGCAGGCGCGGGTAGAAGTAGCCGAACAGGAAGCCGAAGGCCGGCAGCGTGATCAGGTAGCGCGCGTCGAAGATGAAGCTGGTCAGGTCGGCCCCGTCCGGCCACCCGTACACGATCGCGAAAGGCAGGCTCAGCAGCAGGCTCGCGGCGAAGGCGTGCACGCCGTTGTGCCAGGGCGTGCAGCCGGCGGCCGTGGCGAAGGCGGTCTCCGGGTGCCGGCCGTGCTGCCGCAGCGCCTCCTCCAGGGCGTCCCGCCGCTCGTCGAAGTCCGTCATCGACATCTCGCCCGAGCCGATGCTGCCGCGTCCGACGCGGTACAGCTCCTGCTCGGCCACCAGCAGCAGCCGCTTGTGCAGGGCGGCCCTGACGAGCCGGCGGTGCTCCTCCTGCGAGGCGGGCTCGGCGAGTACGGGGCGCGGCCCGGAGAGCAGCCAGCGCGCGCTCGCCCAGGCGACGATCGAGGTGATCGCCAGCAGCGGCAGCGGCACGTCGATGTCCGCCAGGGTCGTGCTGCCGCCGGGCGTGATGTACAGCACCATCAGTACGGCGATCATGGTCGACTCGGCGACCGGGTTGTCGATCGCGGAGAGCTCGTCGCCGAGCCGCCGCAGCCGCAGCACCAGCATCAGGAACCCCAGCAGCAGCAGCCCGAGCACCCCGCGCACGAGCGGGGTGAGCACCAGGCTGCCGATCCGGGGTTCGGGTTGCGACACCGCCAGGCTCCACGACCCCGAGTCCAGCCATTCGGTCGGCCAGCCCTGGACCAGCAGGCTCACGATCACCGCGCCGGCCACCGCGCCACGCGTCCACTGCTTGGTGGCCACGGCGAGGGCGGCGACCGGGATCATCGCCCAGCTCAGCGCCAGCACCAGCCGGACGCTGTCCGGCGGGTACACCCCGGTCAGCAGCGCCCGCAGCCACAGCGCCAGCGCGAGCAGTCCGATCGCGGCCTCGGCCGACAGCACGGCCAGCCGTACGATCACCGGCCTGACCCCCAGGTCCACGCTGAACGCCACCGCGGACCCGGCCGCGGCCACGGCCGCCACCGCCCCTCCGGCCAGCAGCGTCTGCCCCGGCAGCTGCCCGTGCAGCCACGACCAGGCCAGCATGCCGAGCCCGACCACCACGCCCAGCCCGGTCACGACCAGCAGGTCGCGCGTGTTCCACGGCGGGCTGGTGGGCAGCACCCGTCCCGCGTGCCGCAGCGCGAACGCGGGCACCGCGACGAAGAGGATCACGTACGCGACCGCCGACCAGTCCTCGGCGAACAGCGGGATCAGCAGCGTGGGCGCCGCCAGGACGAGCCCGACGAACAGCTCCCTGTTGGCCAGCCGCGCCCACCACCCGCGCCCGAGCGAGCGCAGGAGGAAGGCGACGAGAGCGATCGCGGTGAGCACGCCGAGCGCGGTGGCCCACGAGAAGTCGTCCTCCACGACCGTGTCGGCGAACCCGAACGAGTCCGGCGCCAGCGTCATGCTCACCGGGTACGCCCCGATGGTGAACTCCAGCCGCTCTTCCTGCTCCCGCTCCGGCGTGATCCCCGCCAGCCGCAGCACCGTCCACTCACCGGGCAGCACGGCGATCGAGCGCGAGGTGACGATCAGCGGGACCGCGCCGGGCGCGGTGAAGTCGAGCTTCAGCAGTTCGTCCGCCTTGACCTGCCGCAGCAGCGTCACGGCGAACCTGGCCGTGGTCCCGGTGGAATCGGAGATCAGGATCGGCGCCAGGCGCGTCGTGGGTGCCAGCCCGGGCCCGCCCACCTTGATCGCGCCGAACGCTGCGTCGGTGACCTGCTGAAGCGTGCCCGGGAACCCGCTGCCCTGGCGCAGCGCCTCGGTGAGCGGGTCCTTGGGCGCCATCTGGAGCCGGTGTACGACGGTCACCTTGACCTGTCGCTGGCGGGGATCGATCCGCCCCTTGGGCACCGGGTCCAGGTCGCGCTCAGTCGCCCTGGTGAGCGTCACCTCGGTGGTGGCCTTGCGGGCCCAGCCCACGAGAGGGTCGGCGCGGGCGGCGGCCGCCACCCACGGGTTGGGCACCGCCGTGCTCTTGGGCAGCACGGGACCCGCCACCGGTCTGGCTACGACGGTGCACCAAACGATCGCCCCCAACGACACCAGAGCCAGCCCGAACGCAGTTGCCATCCGGAGCGTTCCCACAAATTGGATGATTCTCCGGAATGGCGGAATGTTCTATGTCACGGGGTCACGGTGTGATTACAGCTTTTCACCATGACCCCTTTTCTTGACCGGCGGGCTCATTCATCGCCCATGGCGAAGCCGGAAGCCTTACCGGCCGGGCTTACACCGAAAAAAGCGAAGAAAAAGCTCAGGCGCGCTTGGCGCGGGCCGCGGCGCGACCGCGCGTGGCGGCGTCGAGCACGACCTTGCGAATGCGCACGTGCTCCGGAGTGATCTCCACGCACTCGTCCTCGCGGATGAACTCCAGCGCCTGCTCCAGCGAGAGGACGCGCGGCGGGATCACCTTCTCCGTCTCCTCGCTGGTGGAGGAGCGCATGTTGGTGAGCTTCTTCTCCTTGGTGATGTTCACGTCCATGTCGTCGGACCGGGAGTTCTCGCCGATGATCATGCCTTCGTAGACCTCGGTCGTCGGCGAGACGAACAGCGTGCCGCGCTCCTGCAGGTTGAGCATCGCGAACGCGGTCACCGGGCCGGACCTGTCGGCCACCAGGGAACCGTTGTTGCGGGTGCGCAGCTCGCCGAACCAGGGCTCGTACGAGTCGAACACGTGGTGCACCAGGCCGGTGCCGCGCGTCTCGGTGAGGAACTCGGTGCGGAAGCCGATCAGGCCGCGCGCCGGGACCACGAACTCCATCCGGATCCAGCCGGTGCCGTGGTTGGTCATGTGCTCCATGCGGCCCTTGCGCACGGCCAGGAGCTGGGTGACCGCGCCGAGGTATTCCTCGGGGCAGTCGACCGTCAGGCGCTCGACCGGCTCGTGCACCTTGCCGTCGATGGTCTTGGTGACGACCTGCGGCTTGCCGACGGTCAGCTCGTAGCCCTCGCGGCGCATCTGCTCGACCAGGATGGCCAGCGCCAGCTCGCCGCGGCCCTGCACCTCCCAGGCGTCGGGCCGGTCGGTGGGCAGCACGCGCAGCGACACGTTGCCGACCAGCTCCTTTTCGAGGCGGTCCTTCACCATGCGGGCGGTGACCTTGGACCCCTTGACCTTGCCGACCAGGGGCGAGGTGTTGGTGCCGATGGTCATCGAGATGGCCGGCTCGTCCACCGTGATCAGCGGCAGCGGGCGCGGGTCCTCGGGGTCGGCCAGCGTCTCGCCGATCATGATGTCGGGGATGCCGGCGATGGCGATGATGTCGCCGGGACCCGCCTCCTCGGCCGGCTTGCGCTCCAGGGCCTCGGTCATGAGCAGCTCGGTGATCTTGACGCGCTGGATCGTGCCGTCGGTGCGGCACCAGGCCACCTGCTGGCCCTTGCGCATGACGCCCTGGTGGATGCGGCACAGCGCGATGCGGCCGAGGTAGGAGGAGGCGTCGAGGTTGGTGACGTGGGCCTGGAGCGGCGCGCTCGGGTCGTACGTCGGCGCGGGGATGGTCGACTTGATGATGTCGAACAGCGGCTCGAGGTCCGTCGAGTCGGGCATGCCGCCGTCTTCGGGGCGCTCCATGGAGGCCCGGCCGGCCTTGGCGGAGGCGTAGACGATCGGGAAGTCGATCTGCTCCTCCGTGGCGTCGAGGTCCATGAACAGCTCGTAGACCTCGTCCACGACGTCCTTGATGCGGGCGTCGGGGCGGTCGACCTTGTTGATGCACAGGATGACCGGCATCTTCGCGGCCAGCGCCTTGCGCAGCACGAAGCGGGTCTGCGGCAGCGGCCCCTCGGAGGCGTCGACCAGCAGCACCACGCCGTCGACCATCGACAGGCCGCGCTCGACCTCGCCGCCGAAGTCGGCGTGGCCGGGAGTGTCGATGATGTTGATGGTCATGCCGCCGTGCTTGACCGCGGTGTTCTTCGCGAGAATGGTGATGCCCTTCTCGCGCTCGAGGTCGTTGGAGTCCATGACGCGGTCGTCGACGTCCTGGTTGGCGCGGAAGGCCCCGGACTGCCAGAGCATGGCATCCACAAGCGTGGTCTTGCCATGGTCGACGTGCGCGATGATCGCGATGTTCCGCAGGTCGTCGCGGCTGTTCAAAGGCATGATGACGTCTCGCTCTGTGTCGTGGGGGCGGCCGCGCGAAGTCGCGGCCTTATAAGTCTAGTTGATCCCCTCTGATGACAGGCGCGACTGAGGAGAGGGGCGGTTGTGGATACGGGGTCTCCTGAGAGCAGGCGCGACGCGAGGGGGACGGGTGCGGATATGGGAGTCTCCCAGGTGACAGGCGCGACGTGAGGGATCCCCGATGTCAAGCGCGATCCTCGATGTCAAGCTGACGTTAAGCCCTACGTACATAGCCGGTTGCACAATTGTGCGCATGGCAAGCCGGGCCGCCGTCCCTAGATTATCGGCATGACCTGGACAGAGCTGGTTATGGCCGCCGCGCCGACCCAGGGGGACCAACCGGCGGTCAGCGAAGTCAGGACCGGCGAGGTGCTGTCGTACTCCGCTTTCACCAGGCGCGTCACCCGCGCCGCGGCGGGTCTGCAGCGCCAGGGCCTGCGTTTCGGCGACGAGGTGATCGTCGACGTCCCGCTCGGCACGTCGTTGCCCGTGGCGGTCCACTCCGTGGCCTGGGCGGGCGGGGTGGCGGTGCTCGCGGCCTCGGGGACGGCGCGCTTCATGATCACCCAGCGCCGCTACGACCCCGCCGCGGTGAAGGTCGACCGGGTCTTCTCCTTCCAGACCGTGCCGGGGGCGAAGCCGTTCACCGCGCTCATCGGTGACCGCGCCCTCGAGTACGGCCCGCTGGCGGGGCCGGCGATCAGCGTCGACGGCGGGCGGGTGTTCGATCACCACACGCTGGCGAGCGACCTGCGCAGGCTGGCCGGCCGGCTGGTGATCGGCAAGGAGGACGTGGTGATCAGCGCGGTGAGCGAGCCGTTCCGGGGCCTGCGGGTGATCGATCTGGCGATGACGGTGGGGGCGCACGTCGTCATCGCCCACGAGCCGAGCCTGGTGGGCTGCCGCGTGCTGGCCCAGGAGCGCCGGGCCACCATGGTCGTCGCGCCGTACGACCTGGCCAGGCGGCTGCTCGGCGACCCCGTCCTGCGTGTCGTCGACGAAAGGGCGATCGTGAGCTCGCTTGGGCTGTGAAAAGTGCGACACTGTGGGAGAGTGTGATCCTTCAGCGACGCAGGGTGACCACATGCCAGAGCCCCCCAGGCACAATCTTCCGGCGGAGCCCAACCGGTTCGTTGGTCGCGAGCGCGATCTCGACGAATTGCGCGGGCTGTTCCGCGAGACGCGCGTGGTCACGTTGTGCGGGGTGGGCGGCATCGGCAAGACCCGCCTGGCCCTGCGGGTCGCGGCCGGGCTGGTGCCGGCGTACCCCGACGGCGTCTGGCTGGTCGAGCTGGCCAGGCTGCGCCACCCCGAGCTGGTCGACCAGGTGATCGGCCGGGTGCTCGGCGTGCGGGAGGAAGCGGGCCGCCCGGTGTTCGGCACCGTCCTCGACCGGCTGCGCGACCTGCACTGCCTGCTGCTGCTCGACAACTGCGAGCATCTCATCGACAGGTGCGCCGAGGTCGCCGCGGAGCTGATCGCGGCCTGCCCGCGCCTGAGCGTCCTGGCCACCAGCAGGGAGCCGCTGCGCATCGCAGGCGAGCTGATCTGGCGGGTCCCGCCGCTCGACCTCCCCGATGAGAGCACTTCCGGGGAGGGCGGCCCCGAGCATGAGCCCGTGCAGGGTGGTCCCGAGGCGGAGTCCGTGCAGCTCTTCCTGGACCGGGCGACGGCCGCCGGCACCAGGCTGGGCCCGGGCAGCCTGCCCGACGTGGTGCGGCTGTGCCGGGCGCTCGACGGGCTGCCGCTGGCGCTGGAGCTGGCCGCGGCCCGCACGAGCCTGCTCAGCCCCGGCCAGATCGCCGATCGCATCGACGACCGGTTCTCGCTGCTCACCACCGGCGGCCGCACCGCCCCCGCCAGGCAGCGCACGCTGGTCGCGGCCGTCGAGTGGAGCTACGACCTGCTGTCGGCGAAGGAGCAGGTGCTGCTGCGCAGGCTGTCGGTGTTCGCCGGGGACTTCGACCTCGACCTGGCCGAGCAGGTCTGCGCCGAGCGGCCCATCTCGGTGTCGGAGATCGTCGATCTGCTCGGCGGGCTGGTCGACAAGTCCCTCGTGCTGTGCGACGAGAGCCGCAGGCGCTACTGGCTGCTGGAGACCATCAAGCGCTACGCGGTGGGGTGCCTCCAGAAGGCCGGCGAGCGCGAGGTCCTGCGCGAGCGCCACCTGCACGTGGTCTGCGAGCTGCAGGAGCGCCACTTCGTCACCGAGATGGTCGAGCCGGGCGTGCCGTGGGCGCGCCGCCTCGAGGCGCTGACCATGAGCAAGCGCCTCGTCGACGACCAGCGGATGGCGCTCGACTGGTCCGTGGAGTCCGGCAACGTGCCGCTGGGCCTGCGCCTCTGCGCCGCCAGCAGCGGGCTGCTGCCGCTCTGCGGAAACCTGACGGAGATCGTCACCTGGATCGAGCGGCTGCTGTCGCTCGACCTGACCGAGGTGCCCGTCGAGCAGATCGCGCAGGCCAGGGGATACCTCGCCTACGGCCTGGAGGCCAGGGACGAGCTGAGCCGCTCCCTGGCGCTGGCCGAGGAGAGCCTGGCCGAGATCACCACCGACAACACGTTCGCGCGCTGCGTCATCCACAGCCTCATCGTCGTGGTGCTGCTGCGCATGGGCAGGCCCGAGGACGCGGTGCACCACGCGGAGGAGGGCCTGGCGCTGGCCCTGCGGTCGGGAGACGCGTGGAACCAGGCGGCGGGGCTGGCCGGGCTGTCGGCCGTGGCGCTGACCCGCGGGCGGCTGCGTGAGGCGCAGCGGCACGGCGAGGAGGCGCTCGCCCGGGCTCGCGAGCACGGCCACCGGTGGATCATGGCCAGGACCGCCACCCAGCTCGGCTCGGTGGCCGAGTTCCGCGGCGACCTGGTGACCGCCAAGGCCCATTACGAGATGGTCGTCCCGTGGCTGCGCGAGCTGGGCAGCGACCTCGACCTGTCGCGCGCCCTGGCCAGGGTCGGCAGGGTGACGGCGATGCTGCACGAGTTCGCCGCCGCGCGGGAGTGGCTGGCCGCCAGCCTCGCCCTGGGCCGGGAGACCGGGCAACGCCACGGGGTGGCCCTGTGCCTGGTCGGGCTGTCGATGCTGGCGGAGTGCGAGGGCGACCTGGAGGGCGCCGTGCTGGCCGCGGGCGCGGCGGTCAGGCTGCGCGAGTCGATCGGGCAGAAGTCGCCCACGCTCAGGATCGAGGATTTGCTCGGCCGGGCCCGCACCAAGCTGGGCGACGGCCGCACCACCTCGATCTGGTCGCGGGGCCGGGCCATGAGCCCCGACGACGCCGCCCGCCACGTGCTGGAGGGCGAGCGCATCGCGCAGAAGGCGCCGGTGGCGACCAAGCCGGTCAGACACTCGCTGCTGACGGCCCGCGAGCAGGAGGTCGCGGGCCTGCTCACGCGAGGGCTGTCCAACCGCGCCATCGCGACGGAGCTGGTGATCAGCCCCGCCACGGTCGCCCGGCACATCGCCAACATCATGGAGAAGCTGGGCTACACGTCGCGGGCCCAGATCGCGGTCTGGGCCGCCGAGCACCCGACCGTCGCGCAGTGAACGTGGCGCGGTTCTGCATAGGGATCTGCATATTCCGCCCCATGTATGCATGATGGGCCCTCCCTACCGTGGGCCACATGGATGAGCGCATCGTCATGGTGGACTCGGGCACCGGCCTGAGGCTCACCGAGGAGCAGCTGGACGAGAGGTCTGCAGTCGCGGCCGTCCAGCTGCGGCGCCGAGGTGTGCGCGCGGGTGACGCCGTGCTCATCTGCCTGCCCGTGGGAGCCGACCTCCTGGTGGCGGCCGACGCGGTGATCGCCGCGGGCGGCGTCGCCTGGCCGTTGCCGTGTGACCTCGACGCGGGCGCCTTCAGGGACCGGATCCACGCGAGCGGCGCCCGCGTGATGATCTCCGAGATGCCGAGGGCGCTCGCCGCCGCGGACGAATCACGCGTACGGATCGTGATGAGCGTCGCCGACCTCGGGGTCCTGCATTCATATCCAACCAGTCGCGAACTCTGCACGGAAAGTGACCCCATCAGCCCCTGAACCAGGGGAGACTTGGCATCGGATGTGATCCCCCCCGCGACCACCTGGGCCCCACATGATCGCGCAAGTTCCGCACAATCTCCCCGCCGAGCCCAACCGCTTCGTCGGTCGCGTCCGCGACGTGGCCGAGCTGGCGGTGCTCGTCCACGAAGAACGCGTGGTCACGCTCAGCGGCGTGGGCGGCATCGGCAAGACCCGGCTCGGCCTGCGCGTGGCGGCGCAGGAGCTGAGACGCTTCCCCGACGGCGTGTGGCTGGTCGAGCTGGCCCGCATCGGCAACCCCGAGCTGATCGTCAACGAGATGGCCGAGGTGCTCGGCGTACGCGACGAGGTGCCCGGGCGGCTGCTGGACGGCCTGCGCACGCGCCTGCGCACGGCCAGGGCGCTGATCGTGCTGGACAACTGCGAGCACCTGATCGAGCGCTGCGCCGAGCTGGTGGCCGGTCTGACCGCCGAGTGCCCCGAGCTGCGGTTCCTGCTCACCAGCCGGGAGCCGCTGCGCATCCCGGGCGAGCTGGTCTGGCGGGTGCCGCCGCTGGAGCTGCCCGACGAGCGGCATCCCGCGGCCGAGTCCGTGCTGCTGTTCGTCGAGCGGGCGCTCGCGGCGGGCGCGAGCGGGGTGGCGGGCGTCATGGACGACGTCGTACGCCTGTGCCACGCGCTCGACGGCCTGCCGCTCGCGCTGGAGCTGGCGGCGGCCCGTACGAGCCGGTTGAGCCCCGGGCACATCGCCGACCGCCTGGCCGGTCGCGGCGGCGAGCGGCTCGGCCTGCTCGCGGCCGGCGATCGCACGGCTCCGGCCAGGCAGCGCACGCTCCTGGCCATCGTCGAGTGGAGCCACGAGCTGCTCCCGCCCAAGGAGCGGGTGCTGCTGCGCCGGCTCTCGGTGTTCGCCGGGCCGTTCGACCTCGGCCTGGCCGAGCGGGTCTGCGCCGACGGCGGCATCCTGCGCAGGGCGGAGCTGCCCGGCCTGCTCACCGCCTTGGCCGGGAAGTCGCTGGTGCGCCACCACGCCCCCGGCCGCTACCGCCTGCTGGAGACCATCAAGCAGTACGCCGCCGAGCGCCTGGCCGAGGCCGGCGAGGCCGCGCACCTGCGTGACAGGCACCTGAAGGCGGTCTGCGAGGAGATGGAGCACTGCCACGAGGCCGGCTCGCTCGACCGCAGGATGCCGTGGCAGGATCGGTTCGCCCACTTCACCAGGGGCCGCGCCCTCCTCGACGACTCCAGGAACGCGGTCGACTGGGCGGTGGAGTCGCGGGACCCCGTGCTCGGGCTGCGCCTGGCCCGCGCCGCGATGGCCGTCATGGCCGTCCGGGGCGACCTGGGCGAGAGCGTCGGCTGGCACGAGCGGCTGCTCGCGCTCGACCTGTCCGGGGCCCCTGCCGACCTGGTCGCGGTGGCCAGGTGCGGGCTGGCGTACGGGCTGGAGCTCGCCGACGAGCTGGGCCGGGCGGAAGAGCTGGTCGTGCGGGGGCTGGAGGAGCAGAAGCGGCACCCGTACACCCACTGGCTGGGCATCACGTACGGCGTGGCGCTGACCGTGCTCTTCCGCACCGGGCAGAGCGAGCGGGCGCGGCGTTACGCCGCGGAGCTGGAGGCGGCGGCCGGCGCCCACGACGACCTGTTCAACCTGGTCACGGCCAGGATCGCCCAGCTCAACCTGGCGCTCTTCCACGGTCGCCCGGACGAGGCCCGGCGCTACGGCGAGGAGGCGCTCGCGCTGGCCGCGGAGGCCGGGCACCACTGGTCGCTGGCCAGGGCGCTGACCCACCTGGGCGCGGTGGCCGAGGCCGCGGGCGACCTGGAGACCGCCAGGTCACACCACGCCGCCGCGCTGCCGCTGCTGGAGGACCTGGACAATCGGATCGAGCTGGCCCGCTGCCAGGCCCAGATCGGCCGGGTGGCGGCCGGGCTGCACGACCACGCCGCGGCCAGGGGGCACATAGCCGACAGCCTGGCGCTGAGCAGGCAGACGGGCCAGCGCAGGGGGATCGTCCGCGCGCTCATGGCCGTCTCCGCCCTGGCGCAGGCGCGGGAAGACCTGGAGGGGGCGGTGCTCGCGGCCGCGGCCGCCACCGCGCTGCGCGAGTCCATCGGGCAGGTCGGCGCGTCCGGCCGGATCGAGGATCTGCTGGCGCTCGCCCGCGCGCGGCTCGGGGCGGACCCGGTGGAGCTGCTGTGGGCCAGGGGGACGGGGATGCCGCCGGAGGTGGTGGCCGGGCTGGTGCTCGACGGCGATCCCGGGTCGGCCGTGCCGCCGCCGCGCGTGCTCGACCGAGACGGGCTGAGCGAGCGGGAGCGGGAGATCGCCGCCATGCTGGCCCGCGGCCTGAGCAACCGTGGCGTCGCCGAGGCGCTGGTGGTCAGTCCGGCCACCGTGGCCAGGCACGTCGCCATCATCATGGAGAAACTGGGCTTCGACTCGCGGGCGCGGATCGCGGTCTGGGCGGCCGAACACGGGGTGGACGCGGAGCGAACATAAGCTCGTCTCCATGCCCTACGCGCCTCATTTCCCCGTCATGCTCAGGACCGACGACGGGGTCCGCCTCAACGCCGCCCACACCCCCTTCGCACGGCGAGGGAGCGCCGTCGCCTGGACTGAGGAGCGTCGGGAGCGTAGCGACCAGAGCGACGAGGGAAGGCGACGGCTCCCCAGCGACCGAGCCCGCCTCCACGGAGTGGAGGCCATGAACACAGGCATTGTCATGGCGCACGGGTTCACTGGTTCGTGGCGGGATCGCACCGCGCGGCGCATCGTGCACGTGTTGAGCGGGTACGGCGGCGTGGTCGCCTTCGACTTCCGCGGCCACGGGCGCTCCGGCGGTGAGACCACGGTGGGCGACCTGGAGATCCTCGACCTGGACGCCGCCGTCCGGCACGCCCGCGTGGCCGGCTACTCCAAGATCGCGGTCGTCGGCTTCTCCATGGGGGCGGCGGTGGCCGTACGGCACGCGGGCCTGCGCGGCGGCGTGGACGCCGTGGTGGCGGTGAGCGGCCCGGCCCGCTGGTACTACCGCGGCACCAAGCCGATGCGGCAGGTCCACTGGGCCATCGAGCGGCCGTTCGGGCGCCTGGCGGCGAGGGTGGTCAAACGGACGAGGATCGCCCGCGGCGACTGGAACCCGATCCCGATGCCGCCGCACGAGGCCGCCGCGCTCATCTCGCCGACCCCGCTGCTGATCGTGCACGGCGACGAGGACGCGTTCTTCCCGCTCGATCACGCGCACCAGCTCTACGCCGGCGCACGCGAGCCCAAGGAGCTCTGGATCGAGCCCGGGTACGGCCACGCGGAGACCGCCGCGCCCCCCGAACTCATCCGCAGAATCGGCAAGTGGATCTCCTCGAACCTTTTGTGAGTTAAACGCGTCTATCTAGGACGGAAAGAAAGAAACCGCCGGGAGAAAGTCTCTGGGGAAGGAAACCGTCGCCACGGTGGCCGTGGGACATACTTCCGGTAGCGGGATCTGTACCTAGCGTTGCGGGGGCGCGCTGGGTGCACGGTCCCGTGGCACGACGAAGGGCCTCGCGGCATGCCGCGAGGCCCTTCTCGCGGAGGGCTAGCCGAGCCGCGCGATCGTCTTGTACTCCAGGTAGCCGCTCAGGCCCTCGGGGCCCAGCTCGCGGCCGATGCCGCTGGCCTTGTAGCCGCCGAAGGGCGCGTTGGTCTCCAGCATGAAGCAGTTGACGCCGTACGTGCCGGTGCGGACCTGGCGGGCCACGTCCATGCCGTGCTCGGCGTCGGCCGTCCACACCGAGCCGGCCAGGCCGTAGTCGCTGTCGTTGGCGATGCGTACGGCGTCCGCCTCGTCCTCGTACGGGATCACGGCCAGGACCGGTCCGAAGATCTCCTCGCGGGCGATGCGCATCTCGTTGGTGACGCCGGAGAAGACGGTGGGGGAGACGTACCAGCCGCGGTCGTAGGGCCGGTCGAGACCGCCGACGACGACCTTGGCGCCCTCGTCCATGCCGATCCTGATGTAGCCCTCCACCCGGTCCTGCTGCCGCTTGGCCACCAGCGGGCCGATGCCGGTCGCCGGGTCGGCGGGGTCGCCGACGGGCTGGGAGTTGACCATGTTCGCGACGGCGTCGACGACCTCGTCGTAGCGGTTGCGCGAGGCCAGGATGCGGGTCTGCGCCACGCAGGCCTGGCCGTTGTTCATGAGCGAGGCGATGGACAGGAAGCCCATGCTGGCGGCCAGGTCGGCGTCGTCCAGGACGATCGCGGCGGACTTGCCGCCCAGCTCCAGGCTGACCCGCTTGAGCTGCTCGCCGCAGATGGCGGCGATGCGCCGGCCGGCCGCCGTCGAGCCGGTGAAGGCCACCTTGTCCACGCCGGGGTGGGAGATCAGGTGCTCGCCGACCTCGCGGCCCGCGGCCACGATGTTGAGCACGCCGGCCGGGATGCCCGCCTCGATCGCCCACTCGGCCAGCAGGTACGCGTCCAGCGGCGTCTCGGGCGCCGGCTTGAGCACGATGGTGCAGCCGGCCAGCAGCGCGGGCGCGACCTTGGTCATCGTGACGAACTGGGGGACGTTCCACGGCACCACGGCCGCCACCACGCCCACCGGCTCCCTGCGCACGGTGATCGGGCCGAACAGCCCCGGCCGCTGCTCCTCCTGCTCGAACGTCTTGCCCAGCTCGGCGTAGTACTGGAGCATGCCCAGCGGCTGAGGCGCCTGCGCGAGGTTCGAGAACGTGATCGGCGAGCCCATCTCCTCCGTGATGAGCTGGGCCATCTCGCCCTGCCGCTCGTTGTAGATCGCGGCCAGCCTGCCGATGACCTCGGCCCGCTCGGCGAACGTCATCCGCGGCCACGGCCCGTGGTCGAACGCCTCCCTGGCGGCCGCGACGGCGCGGTCCATGTCCGCGGTCGTGCCGTCGGGCACCTGGCCGACCACCTCCTCGGTGTGCGGGGAGACGATGTCTATCGTCGCGGTGCCCGCGGGGGCCACCCATTCGCCCCCGATGAACAGCGTGTCGTGCCGGCGCATGTCGTGACCCTCCTGCTTGACCGAATGCTTGCTTGTTTCCGGACTTCCTCAAGGTGACCGAACCATGTTCTGTCCGGACACGCAAGAGGGGTGCGGCATGCTCTGCCGCACCCCTCTCCGGCTCTAACCGAGCAGGTGCTTCATGGATCTCTTGACGAGGTCGGCGCGCTTGGCCGGGTCGGTCACGCTCTCAGCGCCGAAACCCAGGTAGACGGTGTCCTTGGTGACGATTCCGGCACCCTCCTCGAAGACCTGGTCCGTCCTGAACCAGTTGTTGATCGACGGCGAGGTGCCCTCGGGAGGCGCCCCGACGGCCCAGCCGCCCAGGTCCGACTCGAACGAGGTCTGCTCGGTCGTCACGCCGTCCAGGGTGACCGCGAAGTCGTCCAGGAAGACGCCCGCGCCCTGGGTGCTCCAGTCGCTGATGTAGGAGACGGACAGTTCGACCTTCTTGCCCGCGTACGGGGTCAGGTCGATCTTCCACTGCTGCCAGCCGGCCGAGTTGCCGGTGGCGGCGTGCCAGGCGCCGGAGGTGCCGGTGGACTCGCAGTCGGGGCCCTGGTAGCGCTGGGTGAACGGGTGGATCGCCCGCCAGCCTTCACCGCCGCTGGGCGGGTCGCAGCTGCTGCCGGTCTCCTGGGTGGTGTGCCCGTTGGCGTCCGGGAGCATGGTCCAGTCGTCGCCGCCCGCCGTGTGCGCCTCTACCGCGAGGTAGTCCCAGGTGCTCTCGGTGTCGTACGACGTCCAGAACGTCAGCTCGCCGCTGCTCTTGCCGGTCAGGTCGATCGTCTTGGTCAGCCGCTTCCACGAGACGTCGGCGATGCCGCTGTAGACGTCCCATGTCCCGGAGTGCGGGTCGAACGGGCCGCCCGGGCGTGCCCACTTGACCTGCGCCGAGCTCGCGAACAGCGGGAACTGCTGCGCGGGCAGGATGGCCGAGGTGGCCACGAACGAGTTGGTGTGGCTCGGCTCGATCGTCGCGCCGAAGCCGTCGAAAGTGCCGCCGTTGCCCGCCAGCCCGAACGGCTGGCCCGTGTTGTGGTCGGTGCCGGCGTCGTCGAAGAAGACGTACGCGCCCAGCCAGTACTGCTGGAAGTCGTTGAACACCGCGATGCACGGCGGGTCGTCCGGGACCGTGCACTCCGGCTGCGCCGGCTGGTCGGGCTGGTAGTAGTAGGCGCCGTTGTTGTTGGCCGCGAACGACGGGTACTTGCCGGCGTGCAGCAGCTTGCCGCCCTCGTTCAGGTAGTCGCGGACCGCCAGTTCGGTGTCCACGCCGCCCTTGGACGTCGTCCCGCCCACCTGGCCGGGGGACCTCGGGATGATGTCGTCGCCGGTCTCCCACACCACGGCCTTGTAGTGGCTGAGCACGCCCAGCGGGTGCGGGGCCTTGCGGCCCATCTTGTCCATGTCGTACACATCCGAGGTGTAGCCGGCCGCCGTGAGCGCCGCGGCGTACTCGTCGGCGTACTTGGCCTCGGTCACGCCCTGCGCCGGGCTGAGGCCCGTGACGTCCTCCGCGGCCAGGATCAGCACCTTTCCGCCGATGTCGGTCGCCACGGTGTAGGTGAAGTCGGCACTCTTCCTGCCGATCGAGGCGAACCAGACCTTCACCTTGTCGCCCGGCCTGGTGCCGGTGATCTTGCCGCGCAGCCGGTGGTAGTAGCGGTCGTAGCCGCTGCCGTACCGCTCGCCGCCCTTCCACTCACCCGTCAGGACGGTCTTGGTACGGCCGCCGTTGACCTGGTAGTTCAGGAAGACCGGGCCGAGCTTGCGCTTGGCGTTGACCTGGACGACCTGGTCCTTGCCGTAGCTGACCTCGAACGGGTCGATCTCGAAGTCCGGGGTCGTGTTGCCCAGGTGGTTCACCGGCTCGACGGGGTTGACCGCGGACC
This sequence comes from Nonomuraea sp. NPDC051941, assembly GCF_044593615.1. Taxonomy (NCBI): domain Bacteria; kingdom Bacillati; phylum Actinomycetota; class Actinomycetes; order Streptosporangiales; family Streptosporangiaceae; genus Nonomuraea; species Nonomuraea sp. NPDC051941. The sequence continues at coordinate 7,310 of NZ_JBIUCF010000045.1, read as the reverse complement.
TGGCCACGTCGAGTGCGAACGGCAGGCCCTTCTCGAACTCGCCCTGCACCAGCGCCTCGTCGTCGGGGAAGACGAACCCGCAGCCGTCGCAGCCCTCGTCCAGCTCCGGCGTCCACGACAGCGTGCCGTACTGGCGGTGGGCATGGTCGTTGGTGTCGCCGTTCGTGGTGTACAGCTCGGCCCCGAGGTCGGGGTCGAAGCCGGGGACGGCCGGTTTGGCGTCGTTGCCGGTGATGGCCTCGTAGATCGGGTTGTCGGGCGTCTCCGTGGCGATCTGGAAGCCGCTCGGGTAGAGCAGCAGCGGGCCGTAGGAGTGGTAGTTGAGCTGCATCTCGAACCCGATGCGCCTGAGCAGGCCGTCCATGGCCCTGGTCTCCGGCTCGCTGGCCGGGCCCGTGCCGCGGTAGGTGTCGCTGCTCGGGATGCTCGACGAGCCTTCCTCGTCGTAGTGGAAGTTCGTCGGGAAGTTCCGGTTCGGGTCGACGCCGTCGCCGACCGTGATCTTGCCGTCGCCGTTGACGTCGCGCAGGTTCTTGCGCCACAGGCGGTTGCCCTCGGTGAACGTGAAGTCGTACCCGTCGGGGTTGGCCACCGGCACGAACCACAGCTCGCTCTTGTTGAGCAGGTCCTTCAGCGCGGCCTTGTTCGCGATCAGGTACTTCAGCAGCCGCATGTCCACCTCAGTGGCGATCCACTCGCGGGCGTGCTGGGTGGCGGAGTAGAGCGTCGAGGGCTTGATGCCGTCGGGCAGCAGCCGGGCGCCCGTGGTGACCTTGACGGCCAGGATGTCCTGGCCCTTCAGCGACTTGCCGATGGACTGGAGCTTGACGATGTCCTTGTTGGCGTTCGCGATGGCCTTGAGCTGGTCGGCGATGCCGCCCGCCTCGGAATAGGACTTCCACACGGTGTAGCCGGAGGCCGCCTGCGCCTTGGCGGCCTCGAGCTGGGTCTGGCCCTGAGGATTGCGTACGGGCTCGGGTTTGTGGCCGAGCTTGCGCAGCGCGTCCAGGTCGGTCTGTGCGGCGGTGAGTTCGATGTGTTCCTGGTCGCCCTTGTTCTGCTGCTGGACGACGTCGAAGCCTTTTTCCCTGAGTGTCTGCGCGGTGCCCGGGGCGCTGTCGAGCTGGTAGAGCTCGATGCGGTCGCGGGGTGGTAGCGGGTCCACGGACGCCTGCGCGGTCGTGGCCACGATGGACGTGCCTAAGCCGAGGATGACGGCGGTGGCGAGGGTCAATGTTCGAGACACGATCTGCCCCTTCGCAGAGACGAGTTCGATCGCCATCTCAGACCGTTGGAGCGATCTATACAAGGCCCAATCTTTAGGTTCGCCTTAAGTCGGACAAATCACCATAAATGTCACCAATGGTGCGGCAGTTCGGCCGTTCGGGTGACAGGAATCAAGATCATCTTCTATAGTTTCGGACCGTCTATGAGGGGAGGGGGCGGGTGTGAGAATCGGGCGGATCGCCGTTCTTGTCGCCGTCCTCGCCGGGCTGCTCGGCCTTCCCGCGCCATCCCCAGCCGTGGCCGAGCCCAGCCCTGGTGACCTGCGAAAACTCACCAAACAGGCCGAGCTGCTCGAAAAGCGCTACCGAGGCCAGATCCAGAGCCTGGAGGAGATCAAGCTCCAGGTGAAACGGGCGACCACCACTTCCGGCACCCTTCAGGCCCAGCTGAAGGACGCGCAGGCGGACGTGGCGGACATCGCGCAGACCGCGTACATGGTGGGGCCCCTCGACACCTTCCGGCTCCTCACCCCCAACGCCGACCCGACCGTGATACTGGGGCAGGCGGCCAACATGAACTACATGGCCGACGAGCGCACCAGGCGCGTCCAGGGCGTCCAGAAGCTGATCGACAAGTCCAAAGAGGCGAAGATCGCCGCCAACGACAGGATCGAGAAGCTGCGCAAGGAGATCAAGAACCTCCAGAGCAAGCAGCGAGACATCGACAAGCTGCTCGCCAAGTACGGCTTCCAGCAGCCCGGCGGCGCCGAGGGCCTGACCCAGCGCATGATCGACGTGCGGGCCGACATCATGCGGAACTTCCCCATGAAGTACGGCGTGGGCTGCCTGCGTCCCGGCGACCCCGGCGAGCACGGCAAGGGCCGGGCCTGCGACTTCATGATGTCGCGTGGCGGCACCGCGGCCAGCGGGTCCGACGAGGCCCGCGGAGACGCCCTGGCCGACTACCTGATCAAGAACGGCGCCCGCATCGGCGTCATGTACATCATCTGGAAGCAGCGCTACTACGACATCCGGTCAGGCGGCGGCTGGGACCCGATGTCGGACCGCGGCGGGGTCACGGCCAACCACTACGACCACGTTCACGTGTCGGTGTTCTGAGCCCGGAGCTGCTCCCGGAGCCACCGGTAGGAGGCCTTCGGGGTGCGGCGCTGGGTCTCGAAGTCCACGTGTACGAGGCCGAAGCGCTGGTGGTAGCCCTCGGCCCACTCGAAGTTGTCCAGCAGGGACCAGACGAAGTAGCCCCGTACGTCCACGCCCTCGGCCATGGCCCGGCGCATCGCCGCGATGTGGCCCTCCAGGAACTCGATGCGGGAGTGGTCCTCGAGCGTGTCGTCGGTCGAGCAGCCGTTCTCCGTGATGTGGATGGGCGGGAGCGCGCTGCCGTACCTGGACTTGAGGCCGGTCAGGAGCTCGCGCAGGCCGTCGGGGACGACCGGCCAGCCGAACGCGGTGGTGGGGTAGCCGGTGATGCCCGCGTCCGCGAACGGGAGGCCGTCGTCGGCGGGGGCGGCGATGCGGGTGGGATTGTAGTAGTTGATGCCCAGGCCGTCCAGCGGGGCGGCGATGATGTCGAGGTCGCCGTCCCGGACGAAGTCCACGGTCGGGGTGTACGCCGACAGGTCCGGATATTTGCCGAGAAGTATGGGGTCGTTGAAGAGGCGGTTGTGGAGGATGTCGTAGGCCTCCGCCGCCTTCAGGTCGGCTTCTTCCTGGGACGCGGGCCAGACCGGGGTGCAGTTGTTGGTGATGGCCACCTGGCGGGCACCGGCCGCCCGCAGGGCCTGCACGGCCAGGCCGTGGGCCAGGAGTTGGTGGTGGGCGGCGGGGAGCGCGTCCGTAAGGAGTGCCTGGCCCGGGGCGTGGATGCCCATGGCGTACCCGTAGGCCATGTGGACGAACGGCTCGTTCAGGGTGATCCAGAAGGGGACGCGGTCGGCCAGGCGGGCGGCGACGGTGGCGGTGTACTCGGCGAAATTTCCCGAAATATCGCGGTTAATCCACCCGCCACGATCTTGCAGCGCCTGCGGCAGATCCCAGTGGAACAGCGTCGGCACCGGCTGGATGCCCTTCTCCAGCAGCGCGTCCACCAGCCGCTCGTAGAAGTCGAGCCCTGCCGCGTTGACCTCGCCGTCCCCCTGCGGCTGGACACGCGGCCAGGCCATGGAGAAGCGGTAGGCGTTCACCCCGAGCCCGGACATGAGCTCGACGTCCTCGCGCCACCGGTGATAGTGGTCGCACGCGACGTCCCCGGTATGCCCGTCCCTGGTGCGGCCCGGCTCGTGGGCGAAGGTGTCCCAGACGGAGACGCCCCTGCCGTCCTCCTTGACCGCGCCCTCGATCTGGTACGCCGCAGTGGCCGTCCCCCACAGGAACATCCCGGGCTCCTTTCGTCTATGGGAACTTTAATGTCAGTAATAGGTCAGGATGGGGTCATGACGAGTACCTTGCGCCGCCGTCCCGCCCAGCGCCGGAGCGTGGAGCGGGTGGAGCGGATGCTCGACGAGTGCGCAATCCTGCTCGATGAGGTCGGCTACGAGGCGATGACCACCAAAGAGGTCGCCCGCCGCGCCGAAGTTCCGATCGGCACCTTCTACCAGTTCTTCCACGACAAGCAGGGGTTGGTGCGGGCGCTGGCGCGGCGCAACCTCGAGGCGTTCCTCGCCCGTGTCACCGACCGCATCCCCAAGGCCGACCTCGGACACTGGACGGACCTGGTGGACCTGGCCATCGACGAGTTCGTCGCCATGAAGCGCACCACGCCGGGGTTCGCGGTGCTCGACTTCGGCGAGGTCCTCCTCGGCCCCGGCGGCCCGGCGGTCGGCGGGAGCAAGACGGCGCTGGACGGGACGCAGGAGAACAACGTGGTGGTGGCCGACCGGCTGCGCACCCTCACCCTCGAACTCCTGGACGCACCCGTGGGGCCGGGGCTGGATCGCGCGCTGCTGGTGGCGGTAGAGGCGACGGACGCGGTGCTCAAGCTGGCGTTCCGCGTGGATCCGTGCGGGGATGCGGTGCTGATCGCCGAATGCAAACACCTCGTCCGCCGCTACCTGTCCGACCACCTCGCCTGACCCACCGTCCGGCCGCACGCCGCGAGGCTCGCCCTTCCGGCGCCGGGTGTCAGGTGGTGGTGTCGAGGCGGGTGCGGAGGTCCGTGTCGAGCTTGAGGTCGGTGGCGGCGATGGCCTCCTCCAGCTGGGCCCGCGTCGAGACGCCCACGATCGGGACCACGCCGTCGGCCAGCAGCCACGCCAGCACCACCTGGTTGACCGTGGCACCCAGCTCGTCCGCGACCTCCCGCAGCACCGCGAGCCGCCGCGTGGTCCCCGAGTGGTCGTAGATCTCGGGAATGGGCCGGTCGGCGCGCGTGTAGCTGCCGAACATCAGCGTGTTGTACGCCCACAACGTCACATCAGGCTCGGCGGCCAGGTAGTCGAGGGTCTCGTCCGTGGCGAGCCGGTGCCCGGACTCCGCCAGCTTGGCGAGCGGGCGCGGTCGCAGGTAGGTGTGGCGGAGCTGGAGGTAGGTGTAGGGGATCCAGCCGTGGGCGGCCGAGATGTTCCTGGCCCGTTCGAGGCGCCAGGTCGCGATGTTGCTCGCCCCCGCGTTGCGGATCTTGCCTGCCTGGGCGAGCTCGTCCATCGCCCCCAAAGTCTCCTCCAGCGGGACGGACCGGTCTTCGATGTGCGACCAGTACAGGTCGATGTGGTCCACGCCGAGGCGCCGCAGGCTGCCCTCGGCGGCCTTGGCGACGGTGGGGGCGGACAGGCCCTCGGCGGAGGCCAGGGTGGTGTCGCCGGGGACCGTGGGGCGGGCGCCGCCCTTCGTGCTGATGAAGATCTCATCGCGGTTGCCGCGGGCGGCCAGCCACGCGCCGATGGCCAGCTCGCTCTCATCGCCCGACCGGCCCGCCACCCAGAACGGGTAGTTGTTGGCCGTGTCGAGCATCGTGCCGCCGGCCTCGTGGAACCGGTCCAGGATGGCGAACGTGTCCCGCAGGTCGACGGTCGTGCCGAACGAAATCGTGCCGAGTGCGATGTTCATGGGCCGACTCTGGGAGCTGGAGCGCACTCCATGTCAAGCCGATTGACCTGGAGCGCGCTCCAGGTGGGATCCTGGTTGACGTGAGCGTCTACACGCCGGCGGAAGTTGTCGAGGAGACCGGCTTCAGCATCGACACCCTGCGCTACTACGAGAAGATCGGCCTGCTGGAGCGCGTCGGGCGCAACGCGGCCGGGCAGCGCAGGTTCAGCCAGGAGGACGTCGGCTGGCTCGGCACGCTGCGCTGCCTGCGTGACACGGGCATGCCCATCGCCAAGATGCTCCGCTTCGCCGAGCTCGTACGCGCCGGAGACCACACGATCCCCGACCGGATCAGGCTGCTGGAAGAGCACGACCGGCAGGTCAGGGAGCAGATCGACAAGCTGGCCGAGCGGCAGAAGTACATCCACAACAAGATTGGCTACTACCGAAGTCAGCTCTAGCCCTGTCTTTGCGGTCCGGCTGTTAGACCAAGATCCATGGCCGGATCGAGGGCGGAGCGGATCGACGAGCCGCTGCGCCGTGTCGCCAGGTTGTGCGCGGCGATGCTGTTCGTGGTGCTGGCGCACGTGACGGTCGTCCAGGCGTTCGGTTCGCGGGAGCTCAACGCCGACCACAGGAACGTACGGCCGCTGATCGCCAGGTTCGACCATCCGCGCGGCGACATCCTCACCTATGAGGGCACCCCGATCGCCGTGAGCCGCCCGACCGGCGGCGGCCCGTACCTCTACCGGCGGGTCTACCAGGACGGGGAGCTGTACGCGGCCGTCACCGGTCACATGTCGCTCTACCGCTCCACCGGGATCGAGCAGGCGCGGGACGAGGTGCTGTCCGGGGAGGACCCGAAGGTCAAGGTGCGCTCGCTGGTCAGGGAGGGCGTCGTGCAGGGGGCCGACGTCCGGCTGACGATCAGCGAACGGGTGCAGCGGGCCGCGTACCAGGAGCTCAAGAGGATGGGACTCCCGGGAGCGGTGGTGGCCGTCAACCCGGCGACGGGGGCGATCCTGGCGCTGGCCACCTATCCGACCTACGACCCGAACACCCTCACCACCTTCGACGCCGGCCGCCTTCTGGAGACCTCGCGCCTGCTCCGGCAGGATCCGTCGCGGCCCCTGCTGAACCGGGCGCTGAACCGGCTCTATCCGCCCGGGTCCACCTTCAAGCTGGTGACGGCGGCTGCGGCGCTGGCGTCCGGGGAGTACACCCCGACCTCGCTGGTGAACGCGCCCGTACGGCTGCGGCTGCCCGGGACGCCGACGATCCTGCAGAACGCGGGCGGCGGCGGGTGCGGGAAGCAGCGGCCGACGCTCACGGACGCGTTCCACGTGTCCTGCAACACCGCGTTCGCCGGCATCGGGCTGCAGCTCGGGCAGGACCTGCTCAGGGACCAGGCGGAGGCGTTCGGCTTCAACGCGCCGAACCTGACGATCCCGCTCGTCGCCACGGCCAGCCGCTATCCGCTGGCCATGGACCGGGCGCAGACCGCCCTGTCGGCCATCGGGCACCACGACAGCCGGGTGACGCCGCTGATGGTCGCCATGCTGTCGGCCGCCGTGGCCAACAACGGGACCTTGATGCGGCCATACCTGGTGGAGGAGGTACGGCTGGCGGACGGCTCGGTCATCGACCGCGCCGGCCCTTCCGTCTACCGCAAGGCCGTGTCGCCGGCGCTGGCCAAGAGCCTGGCGGCGATGATGACGATGGCGCCGCGCACCGGGAAGTCGGCGGCGGCCGGCCCCAGGAAGGGCGCCGAGGCCGTCCTGTCGGAGATCATCCCGGGGACGGACGACCACGCGCTCGTCACCGCCTTCGCGCCCGCGGACGCGCCCGAGGTGGCGGTGGGGGTCGTGCTGGAGCGCCCCGGGGCGCGGGCCGACGCGGTGACCTCGATCGCCCGCACGGTCATCGCGGCCGCCCTGCAGTGAGGGTCAGCGGTAGGCGGTGGCCTGGAGGGTGTAGAGGTCGGCGTAGAGGCCGTTGAGGGACATCAGGGTGTGGTGGTCGCCCTGTTCGGTGATCTTG
>NZ_JBIUCF010000044.1:0-129024 GCF_044593615.1 Nonomuraea sp. NPDC051941 | reverse complement strand
GACGAGGGCGGCCGCGGGCTCCAGCTGGTCTCCGCGATCTCCCATCGCTGGGGCACCCGCTACACCGACACCGGCAAGTGCATCTGGACCGAACAACCCCTCGTGTGCCCATCACCTGCCCTGCTTCCCGAGCAGAGCGGCCTGGACCTGTACGACCTGCTGGACGATGAGTGAGGCGCCGTCGAACCTCAGAGGAAGACCTGCACAACGTTGGCGATGGCCTGCCGCACCGCGGCTACAAGCGCACCGCCAACCTCGCCGAGCTGGGCCACCTCGTGGACCGGCTCCAGGAGGCGGTGCCATGGCTGGATCTGGGCGAACACGAGCCCCTCTGCCGGGCCTCGGACCACGTCACGGACGCCGTCGTGTCGGCCCTCGCCGCCCGCGCCGCCGCCCTCGGCCTGGTCGCCGTACCGACGGGGGAGCAGACGGGCGCGGCGACCACCGAGGGCTGGATCGCCCTGCCCACCACACCCCTGGACCGCCTCGTCGCGACTTCACCGTGAATCAACGGTGATCGGGTCGTCCGCGTTGATGACGAAGACGCTGAAATCCCGCTCCGCGGGGAGACAATCGGGCGGTAGTTTGACGCCTCCGGGCCGATTCGATGCCCAGTCGGCCGATCCGCCTCCGGCGATGATCGTGTCACCCTCGACTATGCGTCCCGCGGTAGGGGCCTGCACGCCGCGTTTCCCGTCATGGATCAGCGGGCGGGTGCCCCTCGGCCACACCGGCAGCATGCTGGGACCGCTACGGAAATCCAGTCTCAGGCATTTGCTCCGCGGATCGTAGGCCAGCGTGGCCTCCACTTGCATCTGCATGCCGGACGAGAAGTCATGGACGACGATCATCGGATCGGTGCCGATGACCTGAACGGTGTCGCCGGCGGCGCACGCGGTGGCGGCGAAAGCCACGCCCGCGAGCACCACCCGGATCCTGAGCGATGCCGATCCCGTCATCGTCGATAGATCTTCCACTGCGCGCCAAGGGCGGTAGGCACGAGATACGCAGGGGTGAAAGCCGAGGTCTTGGCCTCCAGGCGGTTGGGGCTGTAGGTGCCTTGGTGGAATCCCCAGGCCGTGCCCCCGTAATACCATGGCCCGCCGCTGTCACCACGTTCGGTGATACGCGCCGCCATCACGACCAGCCCTCTGACGGGTCGCCCGTCGGGGTCGTCGATGAACTCGTTGATCAATTTGACGGTGCTGCAGCCTGCCCCGGTGCTGATTCCGAACTTGCAGATGAGCTGTCCGCGGAAGGGGCTCGTCCCCACGCTGTCGACATACCGGCTGCTCTGCCAGTCGGAGTAGAACGTCCGGGTGGTGATCATGCTGCCGGACGTGAGCCGGGCGAGGTCGTAGTTCGCGGCGACCGCCGCGCGGGAGATGGTCGTCGAGCCACCTTGGACGGAGTGATTGCTGTAGATGAGTGTGCTCAACGCACAGTGGCGGGCGGACGCGGCGGTTCGAACGGTCACGCTGGTGACGGAGACCAGGTTGAACCCCGAGGTGCAGCCGGAGCGGGAATCGCCAGGCCGTTTGAGATGGCCGCCGCCCCGCAGGTATCTGTCCTCCGGAATCATTTGTGCGCCGATGCCTGATTCGAGCTTTATGCTGATGGCTGGATTGGTCGGCGGGGGCAGCTGGAGATCGGCCACCATGTTTTTCTTGGTTTCCTCGTTGAAACGCACGCCGAGGGTTATGCGACCTGTGTCTATGTCATATCGGCCCTGAACCTGGCGTACCTCCGGCCGTGCGCGCAGCGAATCATGGGCTTCTTCCATGACCTCTACCAGCTCTGATTCCGAGAATCCCTTACGGCCTTGGAGTTCGACCTCGACCGGCAGCGTCCTGGCCAGTGTCACGGCTTCGTCGGGCACCTCGTTCTTGAACCCGATGCGGACCTTCATGGCACCGTCCACGAGGGCGAGCCCGGAGAGCTCTCCGGGGTGGGTCCGAAGGAGTCGCTCGCCGATCTCGTTGAGTCTGGGCTGCCAGGCGTATCGGTCGATGGCCTGTTCGTAGGACATGCCCAGGCTCTTGGCGGCGAGTCGCAGGTCGATGAGCTCCACCAACGGCAGATCGTCGATGAGGACGTCGGGATACGTCACGGGGCCGTCCGGCGTGTCCGCGGTCATGCGCGGGTTCCTGGCCGCGTACCTGTCTATCGCTTGGGCGAGGGTAATGCCACCGCGCCGCGCCGACGCTTTTATCCGATCAAGAACCGGCCGCTTTATCCGAGGCTGGTCGGCCTTTTCGAGAGTGATGATGATGTCGGCATGACTTGCGAGAGGTCGTACGGCCATCGACAGAAGTGCCACAGCGAGTAAACCGACAACTTCGGTCGCCTTGCCTTTTGCGCCCATCCTGGCACCTTGGATATCCCTCTTGATACGGATAGGCCCAGTAACAGGCCTGGGCGGCCACGGTGTCAAGCAGCTATACAAGTTGCCTACGGGAACGTATCAGGCAGACGGACACCGCGTCGGGTCGCGTGGAGCATGCCCGCATCATCACTGACATTCGGTGTCAGTGATGATGCGGAGACTGTGCGCATGCCCGTTCAGATCCCCCATCGCACGACCATGCGACTGCTGATCGCCGCGGCCTTCACCACCGCGCTCGGCAACAACGTCCAGCTCATCACCGGGGCGCTGCTGCTGGCCCGGGAGCAGCAGACCATGATGGCCGTGGGCTGGTTGTTCATCGCCGTCGCGCTGCCGCAGGCCGTCCTGTCCCCGTATCTGGGACGACTCGCGGACCGCCTGGATCGCCGCCTCCTGTGGATCGCCTGCGACACGGTGAGCGCGATCGTGGCCCTCGGCCTGCCGCTGTGGCTGGTCGCGGGCGGTGCGACCGAGGCCGGCATCTACGCCGCGAACTTCGCGCTTGCCCTGGTCAGCGCGATCTTCGTGCCGGCGAGCGCGGCGCTGATCAAGGAACGGGTCCCCGGCGGCACTGTCCTGCGCCGGTTCAACGGCCGCTACGAGATGGCCACTCAGGCCGGGATGCTGCTGTCCGCCACCGTCGGCGGGCTCGCCGTCCAGGTCTTCGGCGCCGTCCCCTTGCTCGTCTTCAACGCGGCCACGTTCGCCGTTTCCGCTCTTTGCGTGACCGCCGTCGGCCGTACCCGGCTCGTCGGCGGGCCCGCCGACGAGCCGGTGGAGGCCGCGGGCCCGGATCGGCCGCCGCTTCCGATGGGCAGCCTGATCCTTCTGTACGCGCAGGGCAGTGTCGTGGTCACCGTCTTCAACGCCCTCCTGCCGATGTACGTCCTGGTCGAGCTCAATCGCGGCGCGGGGACCTTCGGGGCCATCGACGCCCTGGGCAGCCTCGGCTTCCTCGCCGCCGCCGCCGGATACCGGCTGTTCGCCCAGCGGTACTCCGATCTGCGCATCGCCGTGGCGGGCTTCTTCGCGTGCAGCCTGCTCATCGTCACTCAGGGGCAACTGGGCGTCGCCGGACTGGCCGCGCTGGTCCCCATGGGCGCGTTCGTCTTCGGCCAGGCGAGGATCTCCTCACGGAATCTGCTGATGGCCCGGGCCGGTCGTACGGACATAGGCCGGGTATTCGGTCTTGCCAACGGCGGCGGGCTCGCCGCGACCATCATCGTCATGCTGCTCGTGGCCACCGTCACCGATCACACCAGCGCGGGGGCCGGTTTCGCCACCCTCGGGGCTTTCGCGCTCCTGTCCACGATCTGGGCACTGGTGCTCCAACGACGTGCTGTCAGGGGTACGCGATCCGGACTCCCGAGCGCCAGGAAATCACTACGAAACGGAGCTGTGCTATGACCATCCGGACGAACGTACGTGGATGGAGGACCGCACGTGGACGACCCGCTCGGTAATTTCGCGAACATCGACGCCGAGGCGTTCCTGCGGGATTCCGAGAAACGGGTGGCCGACTTCGCCGCGGCGCAGGAAGGGGCCGCGGCGGCGGTCGGGCGGGCGACGGCCGCCGACGGTCTCATCGCGGTCGAGTGCACCGCGCAGGGCGGGGTGAGCCGGCTGGACATCGATCCGAGGGCGAAGCGGATGAGCGTGCACGAGATGTCCGCGGCGATCCTCGCGGCCATCCGCGACGCCGACGCCGACCTCCAGCGCCAGTTGTCCGCGATCATGGCGGGCGCGTTCGGCGGAGGACTGGACCGCGCCCTGGGCGACCCCGACACCGCCCGGGCGAAGGTCGCGGAGGCGCAGCAGGCCTTCGACCGGATGATGGGTGACGCGATGGGTGAGCTGGATCGTATGCGGAGGAAGCTCGGCTACTGAGCGTCCTGGCCGGCCTCAGGCTTCCTGGGAGCGCCCCGCCGCGTACTGCGGCTTGAGGCCGTCCGTGAGGGTGCGCTCGGTCATCCAGGCGGCACCGTACTTCAGGGCCAGGCCGAGCACGGTCCTGAGCGTGAAGTTGCGCAGCTCGATGACCCGCTTCTCGGCGGTCATCGCCTGCGACAGCGCCTCCCACGCGTAGTACACCCTTCCCGGACCGGCGAGCAGGGCCTTGGCCAGGGTGGCCATGGCCAGGCTCGCGATGCCCACGTGAAGGTAGATGTACAGCGTCCAGAGGTTGGCCAGCACCCTGAGCATCCACGAGAGGCTGTGGGCGGAGTCGGCCGCGGTGTCCGACTCCATGGCGTAGCCGGCGACCCGCTGCCCGTAGAGCTCCCGCTCCGGCGCCTGCCAGCTGGCCTGGGACACGCTGTCGTGCTGCTCCCGCGCCGTCGCGCCCGCCGCGTACACACCGTCTCCGAAGGCGCTCCAGCCGTCCGCGGCCCTGTGCATCACCTGCGGGTCGGACGGGACCGACAGCCCGTACGCGACCACCACCCGCTCGAACACGGGAAAGATCAGGGCAGCGAACGCGTACATGCCGAGCGTGGAGTACTGCATCCGCTTGAGGTCGCCGCCCTCGTCACCCGGCTGGAACGGGTCGGGGGTCCCGCCGGGGACGGGGATCTTAAAGCCGCCGGACATTGGCCTCGTTCCTGTTCTCCACGGTCTGGATGTTGCTGGCGACCGTGTGCAGTCGGTCCCGATGGTCGTGCAGGGCCTCGATCGTGTTGAGGACCATGCTCTCCGCGTAACCGACGATCTTGTCGTGTTCGCTGGTCAGGGGCCATCCGAGCACTCCCATGGCCCAGGGGCCCATGCGCATGTTCGAGGGGAAGTCGCTGACCTCGGCCAGGTGCGACACGGGGGAGGTGCCCGCGACGTCATCGACGAGAGCGTCGCCCAGCGCTCTGATCGCTGACAGCCGGTGGATACGTGATGCGTCGTCTTGGCTCAAAATTACTCCAAGTACGTGATCCATTACTTGGCTGGACATACTAGCCGGAACCTGGCTGGTGCTGTCCGGGCCTGGCCGGCGCGTGGACCGATTTCGGACGAGTCCGTCCGGGCCTCTGTTGGACACCTGACCGGGGTGGCTTTCCTGAGCCTGACGCCCCGCCGCGCAGCGATCCAGGGCGGTCGACCAATCAGAACAGGAGCCCGAACCATGCCAGTCACCATCAAGAACTCGTCCCCGGTCACCCTCCTGACCGTCCTCGCGGCCATCGGCGCCACGCTGCTCACCGCCACCCCGGCGACCGCCGGCGTCAACGAGCGCAGCCACCTGGCATCTGCCTGCGGCCTGTACCGGGACGGCGACGCGGCCATGTACAAGAACTGCTCCGGGGCCGGCGAGAACATCTTCGTGACCTACTTGCTGGGCGGAAACACCTATTTCTGCGTGGCACCGGGAGAGTCGAAGTACGTCGGCAGGTGGAGCAACACGTTCAGGGTCTACAACCGGGGCGGCTGCTGACCCCTCAAATGAGCATGGGGCCACGGGACGGCCGGCCCGTGGCCCCGTGTGGTGAGCTGGGTCGCCTGCTCAGAAGGAATGTCGCCCGCTGCAATGCCTTCAGGCCCGCAGAACGGTGACCTGCCGCCCCGCCGGGGTGCGGTCCTGGTCGAACCGGACGCGGTCCTCCATCGGCGACGCCTCGGGACGGCGATCGAAGACCACCAGGTAACCGGCGTCGAGATCGAGCCGGTCCAGATAGCGGTCGAGCTGCGCGAGCCCTTCGTCCACCGGATCCCGCTTACCGGGCCGCCACACCTTGAGCTCCATGGCCTCCCGCTGCACCTGCCCCTCGCCGTACGGCCAGCGCAGGTAGACGTCCAGCCGACCGGTGCCCGCGGCGTACTCCCTGTCGAGGAAGCCGCCGCCGTTGACGATCCGGTGCAGGTAGGCCATGAGGATGATCTGGCACGCGGCCTCGTGGTAGGCGGCGCCCCGGACCAGGGTCTCGCCGTGCTGCTTCCAGAAGGCGGTGAACTCACGCAGCAGCTTGAGCAGGTCCAGACGGCCGTCGGGGAAGACGAAAGACCGCGAATCTTCCCGGATGATGGCTTCCGCACCGCTACCCAGTACGCGCAGGATGACCTCGCGGTAGATGGGGTTGGCGATTTCGAGCACTTTTCCCAGGGCCGCCAGGCCGAGGTCACGCACGTAGGAGAAGTCGTCCTCGAAGCTTTCGTCGTGGTCGACCGGCGTGCCTGCGAGCATCGGTTCGAGCACTCGCTTGACCCGGGGTTCGTGCAGCTTGGCGACGAGAGAATCCAGGTGGGTAGCGCGGTCACGGATGAGTCGCTCTTTGGCCTGCTCCATGTGCCCGGCAGTGATCGGCTCCTCTGGGGGGACCCGCATCTCCCAGGTGATCTCCCAAGCCAGCGCGTTGATCAGCCAGGGTTGTCCGCGGGTGAATTCGAAGGCCGCTGCGATGGCTTCCTTGGTGAACTCCTGCCCGGTCTCCGCGGTGTGCTGGCCGTACAGCTCCCTGACGTCCTCCGGGGTGAAGTCGCCCAGGCGAAGCGACCTGACCGCGATGTTGAAGGGGCTGATCGCGCCGAGTCGGGCGGGGTCGCCGCCTGAGGCGATCTTGTAGTCCCGTACGTCTCTCAGTCCGCACAACACCACGGAGTTGGGGAACGGAACGCCTTTGGGGCGATTGTTGTGACCGCGGCGTAGTTGCCGCAGGACCGCGATCAGGCTCTCGCCGTACAGCGCGTCGATCTCGTCGATGAGCAACACGAGCGGGAGCTCGCACTGGGCTGCCCACGCCCGGAGGGCGGCGCCCAGCCGTTTGCCCGGAGGGGCCTCAGGCCAGGGGTTGGGCGCCGAATTGGTGCTCCACCGGAGTTCGTCCAGCAGGATCAACTCCGCGGCCTCGTAGTCGTCGCCCGCCACGGAGGCCTCCTCGCAGGAGATCGTCACCGCCACGGCGGCGCCTTCCTTGGTGAGCTCATGCTCCAGGGAATGCAGCACGGTCGTCTTGCCCGACTGACGCGGAGCGTGGATCACGAAGAAGCGATCCAGGTCGATCAACTGGCGCGCCTGCGGCAGCCGGGGCTGCGACGGCAGCACGTAGTGGAGCCGGGGGTCGCACGGTCCTGTGGTGTTGAAGTACCTGGGTCTGGTCACCGTCACAGTGTGGCATCGAGTGGTGACAGATTCGATCCGTTTGGCGCAGGAGCCGAATCTCACGCTGCCCGCCCGATTGCCCATCCTCGTGCCATCTCGCGGCGGCAGGTTGTTGAGGAACTCAGACCACAGTCCGAGCACGTACAGCGGGCCGATGGATCATCATGGAGAGTCATCGGCCCGCGCGGCTTCGAGCCTCCGGGGCTGCCGGAACCACCATGGGGAATCATGCGGACCTTTTTCGAGCCGGACCGGGAAGAGGAGTTCGAGGCGGCCAAGGACCTGCTGATCCGCCGCTGCCTGGACTGGGCCGACGACCGCGGCCTGGCCGCCGACGACCTGGTGCTGACGGCGGCCTTGGACTCCCGCCATCGCAGCAGAGACGGACGGCTGGCCTTCTGGGATGCCGCGCAGGTGCGCCGGTTCCTGCTGGAGTGGATCCCCCGGTACGTCGCCGCACCCCGGGAGGACCTCGACGCCGCCCCGGAAACTCTGATCACGCTGCTGCGTTACCTCGACGCGACCGGCATCCGCGACCCGCGCGGAGCCACGACGGCCGAGTTGGAGAAGGCCGTGGCCGAGGCCGTGAAGGAATATCCGGCGGCCTTGGCGGACCCGTACCGCCAAGGGCTGGCGAGGTTCTGGGCGCAGGTGGCCATCGACAACGGTGTCGACCCGAGCGACCACAAGGCCCTGACGAAGTTCCAGCGCGATGTCGACGCGGGGCGGGTGGCGTACGACGCGGACGCGCTCGGCAAGGTGGCGGAGGCACGTTTCTTCGGACGCGGGCCCGACGAGGAGCGGGCATTCCCCCAGCCGCCCATCGTCCTGCCGCCCGCGCCGGAGATCGCCGCCGCCGCGGCGCGAAGCGAGACCGTACGGAGGCTGGCGGCGCTGGCCGACTGGGTCGGAACGGAGGGCCGGCCGCTGACCAGCGCCGGAAACCTTCGCGTGGCCGACGCCCGCGAGCTGGCCGAGCTCCTCGGCACCGGCGAGCAGGACCTCAAGGTCCGCAGCGCCGCGCACATGCCCAAGGTTCACCTCCTCTTCGAATGGGCGAAGGCCGCCCGCCTGGTCCGTGTGAGCAAAGGCCGCCTGCTACGGGTGGCCAAGGCCGCGCCCCTGCTGCGTGACCCGGAACGGCTGTGGTCGCGGGCCTTCGAGGTCTTCTTCGACCTCGAAGGTCCGGTGACCGGCGCCTCCGCTTCGGGGTGGGACGTCCGGTCGCCGCTGGCGAGGGTCTTCGACGAGGTGATGGCGGACGTGCTGAACAGCGTGTACGGCCTCTCGGACGGGGTCCCCGTGGCCCGCCTCCAGGAGACGGTCTGGCTGGCCTGCCGCGAATACCTGATGCTGGACGATGGGCCGCAGAACCCGCAGCGGCGGAAGGTCGACGACGACCTGGTCGCGGCGCTGGAGACCCTGGCCGAGCTCGGCGCGGTGGAGCTGAGCCATGGCCTCGCCGACGCCCTCTACCTCAGCGACCTGGGCGATGACGACGAAGAGCAACCCCTGCCGCCCGACGCGCGGGCCCGGCTGCGTGCCGTGCTCACCGAGCCGGGCCTGCTCGTGAGCCTGACCCCGCTCGGCCTGCGGGGTGTGCGCGAGCGGATGCTCGCCGAGGGCCGGGACGCGCCGCTTGTGGGAGAGCTGGCGGAGGCCGCGCCGGGCGAGCTGCTCGGCGTGCTCGCGGAGCACTACCCGCCGGAGGAGGCCGCGACGGAGCTGGAAAGCTGGCTCGCCGCACACGGCGGGGACGTCGAGCCGTTGCTGGACGCCATACGGGCCTGCCCGTTCCGCACCCGCGCGTCCGTCATGCTGAGCACGCTGGTGGAGGCTCGTCCCGACGGCCGGTCGCTCCTCACGCGCCTGCGCGGGGACAGCGTGCTCGGCCCCATCGCCATCACCCTGCTGCACGACACCCGAGCCGTGGGACCCGACGATCTGTCCTCCTCCGAGCAACTCCTGCTCATGACCGAAGGCCTGCTCAACCTGCTGGAGCTGGCCGGCCCGGAGGAGGTCGTGACGCAGCTCGGCCAGATGGCGGGCAGGGAGGCGCCACAGATCATCGAGGCGGTGACGCAATCCGGTCATCCCGCCACGATCGGCATGGACGAGCTGCGCAGGCTGGTGGCCGAGCCGTTGCGTGCCCGTTCCCGCACGCTTCGCTTCGTCGAGGGACCCCGGCCGGGGGCGCGCGGCCGCCGTTCCGGTCACGGCAAGAAACGCAGGCGCTGACCTGCCCCGGGTGTTTTGTACTCGTGGCGTGGATCAGACGGAACGGGTGAGCACGGCGGTGCGGATGCCGCGGCGCAGGAGAGCGGGCAGGCACAGGATCGTGCCGAGCGCGCCGATCCACACCGTCGACTCCAGCCCGGCGAGCGCCGTGGCCGCGGAGGCGAGCAGGGCGCCGAGCGCGACCGCTCCCCACAACTGGAACCGCTGGACGGCGGACACCCGGCCGAGGAGTTCGGGCGGGGTCTGGGTCTGGCGGAGGGTCAGCGAGATGGGGCTGAACGCACCCTCGCCCACGCAGTGCACGATACTGCCGATGACCAGGCCGGCGGCTCCCAGGCTGCCGTGCGCCGCCCCCAGCGCGGGCATGGCCACGATGCCCAGCACCGACACGGTGGCGGCGAGCATGAGCGCGCGCGGACTGCCCAGACGCCTGATGAGGAAGGCCGAGGCGAGGTTGCCGATCGGGTAGCCGGCCGCGGCGGCGCCCACCACGATCCCGATCCACTGCGGCGACAGTCCCAGGACGTTGCGGCAGTACAGGACCAGGCTGGTCTCGACCATGGAGAGGAACAGCACGTAAACGGTGCCGCAGGCGAGGACCGGCTCCAGAACCGGATGCCCGAGCGCGAACCTGAGCCCGGCCGCCACGTCGCGCCGTACCCAGCCCCGCTCCCGCACGGTGACGGCGGGCGGCGCCTCGCGGTGCCGGATCGCGACCAGCGCCACGAGCGAGGCGGCGAAACTGACGGTGTTGGCCAGGAGCGCGCCGGCCACGCCGAGCAGCCCGATGACCGGCCCCGCGGCCATCGGCCCGACCGCCTTCGCGGTCGACTCCGACAGCGCCAGGCGGGTGTTGCCGGTGTGCAGCTCGCCCGGGTCAGGGAAGAGCCCGGGCAGGTACGAGGTGTAGGCGACCTGGAAGAACACCACCGCGCAACCGCTCACCAGCACCAGCCCGAACAACAGGGGGAAACTGAGCACGCCGGTGACCGCTGTCACCCAGATCGCGCCGAACGCGACCACCTGGACGCCGTCGCAGACGAGCATGACGGTACGGCGGGGCAACCGGTCCACGATGGCGCCGGCCGGCAGGCCGAGCGGCAGGAAGGGCAGGAACATGGCGAACGGCAGCAACGCGGCCTGCGCCGGCGTCGCGCCCAGCACCGTCACCGCGAGCAGCGGCAGCGCCAGCGTCATGAACTGGTCCCCGAACAGCGACAACGACTGCCCCGCCCACAGCAGCCCGAAGCTCCGGCGGGCCGTACGCCCGGACGTCTCCGTCATGACGGTCATGCCTGCCACCAGAAGTCCCGCAGCAGCGAGTGGACGGTCTCCGTCTCCTCAACGTGGCCGAACGAGCCGCTGCGCTCCAGCATGTGGAACCGGGCCTGGGGCGCGAAGCGCCGGAAGTCGCGCTGCAACGCCGGGTGCAGTGCCCGGTCGTGGCGGCCGGCCAGCACCATCAGGGGAACGCGGATCTCCTTGAGCCGAGGCCGGAAGTCGGGGATCCTGGCCACTTCACCCCCGATCACGAAATCGACGTCGTCGCCGCAGAAGATCGGATAAAGCTCCTGGTTCCTGGCGCCGGGCTCGTCGGCCAGCAGGGCGGCGTTGGCCGGGTCGTAGAAGCGGACCAGGGCCGCTGCCTTGGCGAACTCCCGCCTGAGCGGCTCGTCCGTGGAGCGCAGCCCGTCCAGCCGCAGCTCCTGGATCCGCTCCCACACCTCGGGGAGCTGGGTGGCCAGCTCACGGTTGATGTTGGCGTGGTTGAGGTGCCACATCTCGGGGCTGTGCAGGGTGTTGGCCAGGGTGACGGTACGCGCCACGGCGGGGTGGTCGAGGGCGATCGCCTGCGCGACCAGCCCGCCGTACGAGAAGCCGTACAGGTGGGCGGGGCCCAGCTGCTCGAGCAGCGCGGCCACGTCGGCGACGTCATCGGCGAAGGTGATCTCGGACAGGTGCCGAGGACGGCCGGAGCGGCCGCGGCCGAACAGGTCGACGTAGATCACCCTGTGGTCCGCCGCCAGGGCGTCGAAGTGCGGGTGGAAGATCACATGCGATCCCGCGGGGCCCAGTCCGGCGAGCAGCACCACGGCGTCGCCGTCCCCGTGCTGCTCGACCCAGATGTGCCAGCCGCCACGGATCTCGTACGCCTGACCAGGGGGATGTTCGATCATGGCGCTCATCTTGGCCCGAACGGGAGGCGGGACGACGGCGGATATCGGACCTTTCATTTGGGGTCGCCCGCGCGTCGGCCTGGGCCCGGTGAAAATGGACTGGGAAACTGTCGGTGCCCGGTGATAGAAAGCAGGTTCGATACTCGCGTGCTCGCGCCCGGGGGAGGGCCTGCCAGTGACCACCAGCAGTTCGGAGTTCTCTGTCTCCGGCCCGAGCTACAACCGGCGCGGCCCGGTGCGCTGGCTCTGGTCCCATCTTCGCCGGCATCCGGCGCACCTGCTCGGGTTCCTCGGCGGGTCGCTGGTCATGGTGGTGCTCAACGCCATGGTGCCGCTGTTCACCGGCGATGCCTTCGACGCCGTGCTGGGGCGGCCGGGCGAGCCGCTCGACGCGCTCGGCTTCATCGCGCTCGCGCTGCTGGCGATCGTGCTGGCGCGGGGGCTGTTCGACCTCGTGGCCAGGCTGTCGAGCGAGGTGCTGGCCAAGCGCCTTGAGCGGGACGCGCGCGACGAGCTCTACGTGAGCCTGCTCGGCAAGAGCCAGACCTTCCACAACCGCCAGCGGGTCGGCGATCTGATGGCCCGGGCCGCCAACGACATCCGGCAGCTCTCCATCATGATCACGCCCGGGGTCGACCTGATCGTGGACTCGGGGCTCACCGGGCTGGTGCCCATCTTCTTCATCGGGGCGATCGACCCGCGGCTGCTGCTGTCGCCCGGGTTGTTCGCCGTCGTGTTCACCGTGGCGCTCTGGCACTACATGCGGCAGCTCAACCCGGTGGCCACGCGCATGCGCGAGCAGTTCGGCGACCTCAACGCCGGGCTCAACCAGGCCGTGCGCGGCATCGAGGTGATCAAGGTGACCGCGCAGGAGGCGCAGGAGCGGCGGCGCTTCCGCGCCGACGCGCGGCTCTACCGCGACCTCTTCGTACGCAACGGGCTGGTCCAGGCCCGCTACCTGCCCACCCTGCTGTTCTCCTTCGCCATGGCCGGGGCGCTGTGGCACGGCCTCTACCTCCAGGGCATCGGGGCGATCACCATCGGCGAGCTGGTGGCGTTCATGGGGCTCATGGGCCAGCTCGGGTTCCCCACGCAGATGTCGATCTTCACGTTCTCCCTGATCCAGATCGGCATCGTGTCCTCGCGCCGGATCCTGAGCGTCGTCACCTCCGACAGCGAGATCGAGCAGCGGGCCGAGGGGCATGCCGCGCCGATCAGCGGGGAGCTCGTCTTCGAGGACGTGACGTTCGGTTACGAGGACGACGAGGAGCCGGCGGTGCGCGGGGTGACGTTCACCGTACGGCCGGGGGAGACGGTGGCGATCGTCGGCGAGACCGGGTCGGGCAAGAGCACGCTGACCAAGCTGGTGCCGCGGATCTACGACGTCACGTCCGGCCGGATCCTCGTCGACGGCGTGGACGTGCGCGACTGGGACCTCGACTCGCTGCGGTCCCAGATCTCCACCATCGAGCAGGACATTGTGCTGTTCTCGCGGTCCGTGTCCGAGAACATCGCCTTCAGCCTGGGGCAGCGGGCCGATCACGAGGCCGTGGTGCGGGCGGCCGAGGACGCCCAGGCCGCCGAGTTCATCGCCGAGCTGGACGACGGCTACGAGACCGTGATCGGGGAGCGCGGGGTCACGCTCTCCGGCGGGCAGCGGCAGCGGCTGGCCATCGCGCGGGCGCTGCTGACCGATCCGGCGATCCTCGTGCTCGACGACTCGACCAGCGCCATCGACTCCGCCACCGAGGACAGGATCCAGCAGGCGATCGGTCGCATCCTCGAGGGGCGCACCACGCTGCTGATCACCCACCGGCTCTCGCAGATCCGGTGGGCGGACAAGGTGCTCCTGCTCAGACGCGGCGAAGTGGTCGACTTCGGCACCCACGACGAGCTGATCGCGCGCAGCCGGCTCTACCGCCGGATCTTCGCGCACTACGACGAGGTCGAGCTGGACGGTGACGGCGACGTGGACGGGGTGCTGGCCGCGGAGCAGGGAGGGGTGCGCTGATGGGCTTCATCATGGACGGCCTCGACGCCGAGGACTACGACCGCACCTACAGCGACCGTGCCCTGCTGCGCCGCATCATGTCGTACTTCCGGCCCAGGCTGGGGTCGATGGCCCTGGTCGCCACCATGATCGTGCTGCTGTCCGCGAGCCAGGCGGCCGTGCCGGCGCTGGGCAGCCTGGCCGTCGACGCGGTCTCCGACGGCACCATCGGCTCGGTCGGCTGGCTGCTCACGGGCGGGATCCTGGTCACCGGGGTGCTCTCGTGGGTGTTCAACTTCATCCGGCAGAAATACAGCGCGCAGGTCACCGGTGACGTGGTGCTCCAGCTGCGCGAGGACGCGTTCGACGCGGTGCTGGCGCGCGACCTGTCGTTCTATGACGAGACCCCGTCCGGCAAGATCGTCAGCCGGGTGACGTCCGACACCGACGACTTCGCCACCGTGTCCACGCTGACGATGGACCTGATCAGTCAGGTGCTGATGGTCGGCTTCGTCACGGTCCTGCTGTTCGTGCGCAGCGTCGAGCTGGCCCTGCTGACGCTGCTGGTGGTGCCGATCGTGGTGGGCCTGGCGCTGATGTTCCGGCGGCTGGCCAGGATCAGCACGCGCCGGGCGCAGCGCTCGCTCGGCCGGGTCAACGCCAACCTGCAGGAGACCATGGGCGGCATCGCGGTCGCCAAGAACTTCCGCCAGGAGCAGCAGGTCTACGACGAGTTCCGGCCGATCAACCGGCAGAGCTACCAGGTGACGCTCCGGCAGGGGTTCGTCTTCTCCACCATCTTCCCCGTGCTCTTCCTGGTGGCCGGGCTCGCGACCGTGGGCCTGGTCCGGCTGGGCGGCGCGCAGGTGCTCGACGGCGGGCTGTCCGCGGGCGACTGGTACCTGTTCCTGCAGGGCGTGTCGCTCTTCTGGTTCCCGCTGACGTCCATCGCCGCGTTCTGGTCCCAGTTCCAGCAGGGGCTGTCCGCGTCCGAGCGGGTCTTCGCCCTGATCGACGCCCCGCCGCGGGTGGTGCAGAGCGCCGCCGAGCCGCCGGGCAGGCTGGCCGGGCGCATCGAGTTCCAGGGCGTCACCTTCGGGTACGACGCCGCCAGCCCCGTGCTGCGCGACTTCGACCTGCGCATCGAGGCCGGGGAGACGGTGGCGCTGGTCGGCCACACCGGCGCCGGGAAGTCGACGCTCAGCAAGCTGATCACCCGGTTCTACGAGTTCCAGGAAGGCCTCCTGCTGATCGACGGGCGCGACATCCGCACTCTTGAGCTGGGCGCCTACCGCAGCCAGATCGGCGCGGTGCCGCAGGCCCCGTTCCTGTTCAGCGGCACCGTCGCCGACAACATCCGCTATCCGCGGCCGGAGGCGGACGACGACGAGGTACGCGCCGCGGCGGCCGCGGTGGGCGGCGGCGACTGGATCGAGGCCCTGCCCCACGGGCTGGAGACGGACGTGGGCGAGCACGGGCGGGCGCTGTCGATGGGGCAGCGGCAGCTCGTCGCGCTGGCCCGGCTGCTGATCCAGGACCCGGCGATCGTGGTCCTGGACGAGGCCACGGCCAGCGTCGACCCGCTGACCGAGGCCCAGATCCAGGAGGGCCTCGACCTGGTGCTGGCCGGGCGGACCTCGATCGTCATCGCGCACCGGCTCTCGACGATCGAGCACGTCGACCGCATCATCGTGCTGGACCACGGGCGGATCGTGGAGGAGGGCGACCACGCGACCCTGCTGGCCCGTGGGGGGCGCTACTGCGAGGTCTACAACACCTACTTCCGCCACCAGTCCCCCAACTACCGCGCCGGCTCCGGCTTCGTCTCCGTGACGAGCGGCGGCTCCGGCTGACCACCCGGCTCGCCGCTGTTCAGGTCGCCAAGTACGTCGCCTTCGACCAACGGCGCCGGCTTCAGGTCGCCGGCTCGTCGCCTTCGACCAGCCGGGTTGGCTTGGCGAGCAGCGCGAACCTCCCGGTCAGCCAATCGGCGAGCAGGTCGCGCTCGACGAGCAGCAGCCTCTGGCGCGCGTCGGTCGCCTCCTGACGGGCCGGGTGGGTGAGGCGCCCCGAGGTGATGAGCACGCCGGTGTGCCCGGTGAAGGCGTTGGCCAGGGCTCCGAGGAAGTTGCGGACCGCCGGTGCGCCGACGCTCTTGTTGTAGCGCTTGCACTGGACGGCGCAGCGCGTGCCGTCGGGCGCGACGGCGGTGATGTCCACACCGCCGTCCCCGGCGCCGCCCCGGATCCGCACCCGGCGGAACCCCTGGGCGATCATGCGCTCGGCGACCAGCTGCTCGAACTGCGGCCCGGTCATGAGGTCGACCTTCTCCAGGGCCGCGTTGGCCGCGAGGAACTGCAGGCGGCGGGCCTGGATGACCCGGTGCCGCAGGAAGAGCCCGCCGCTCAGGGCCGCGATCAGGACGACGGTTGTGGCCATCGCCCATCCCGGATATTCGGTGATGAAGTAGACCACGAAAACGATCGCGACGACGGCTCCCGCCAGTCCCATCACTCGAAGATCGTCGATGCCGTTCGACTTGCGCCGCCTGTTGCCCCGCCTGGATCCCCTCGCCATGGGTCCCTCCCGGAAGAACGGTGTTTGCTGGCGAGTATGAAGCGCGGCACCGACAGAGCGGCCGATGTTGTCAGGTCGGCGGGTGCCGGTGGGCTGGGTGGTCTGTGACGATTGTCCATTTTCGTGACAGGTGTGGTAAATCTTCTCCGTCACGTTTGTCACGGAGGCCCCATGCGTACCTTGCCCATCGTCGGCTTGACCACCTTGATGCTCGGGCTGGGTACCCACGCCGCCGTCGCCGAGCCCCCGGACGACAAGGCGGCGGATGCGCCGCTCGCGCACCAGGTCCCGACGACGTTTGCGGCCGGAAACGACTACTGGACGCCCGAGCGGATGCGGGCCGCCCGGCCGCTTGCCGCCCCCGATGATGCGGGGAGCGGCGCGACCAGGAGCGCGACGCCGTACGCGGCGCAGGAGCAGGTGGACATCGCACCCACCCCTTCGAAGGACACGATGCGCTGGGTCACCCCGTATGCCACCTCGGCGGCCAAGCAGCGGACGTGGAAGTCCGGCGGCCTCATCGCCAAGACGGCGGGCAAGGTGTTCGGCACCGGCGGCAACGGCAGGGACTTCGTGGCCTCCGGCAACGTCGTGACCAGCGCGGACGGGGACGTCGTCGTCACCGTCGGGCACGCGATGATCGACGGCGAGGGCCGGTGGAGCACCAACCTGGTCTTCGTCCCGGCGTACAAGAACGGCGCGGCGCCCTACGGCAAGTTCGTGGCGCGGACCATGTACATCTGGTCCGGCTACTACAAGAACGGCGCTCACCAGCCGCCGTTCGACTTCGGCATGCTGGTCGTCAAGCCGGTGAAGAGCAAGACGGTCGTGCAGACCGTGGGCGGCCAGGGCCTCAGGTTCAACTCCACCGCCGTCGGCTCATCCAACCTGCTGCTCGGCTATCCGAGCAACGGCAACGGTGGACAGACGCTGCAGTACTGCAGCGGCGCCTCGGTGACCCCGGCGTACGGGATGAAGTACGCGTTCCTGTGCGACATGGGCGGGGGCTCCAGCGGCGGTCCGTGGTTCCAGAGCTTCAACAAGATCACTGGTACCGGCTACCAGATCTCCACCCACGCGCTGCGCAACAGCACCACCAGCTACGGCTCCTACTTCGGCCCCGAGGCGCTCAAGACCTTCCGCGCGGCAGAGGCCGCCTGAGCGCGCCGCCGACCACGGTTCAGCGGCTGCCTGGGGCGCTGCCGACCACGTTGCAGCGGCCGTCTGAATGCGTCGCCGACCATCTTGGCCCGCCGCTGACCACCTGGCCCGCCGAAGGCTACTCTTGAGGCTTTTGTGACAATAGGGGGAAATGTGACCACACTCAGCCGCCGACGGCTTCTCCAGGCGGGCGCGGGTGCCGTGCCGGCGATCGCGCTCGGGGCGCGTCCCGCGTCGGCCGCCGTGGCCGAGCCGCTGACCACCGGTGTCGTGCCGAGCGCGATGGCCGGGTTCGACAAGGCGATGAAGACGTTCATCACGGAACGGGACATCTCCTGCGCCCAGCTCGCGGTCGCCAAGAACGGCAAGATCCTGCTCGCGCGCGGCTACGGGTTCTACTCCAAGACGGGCGCCCCCATCGTGCGGGTGCAGCCGACGTCCCTGTTCCGGGTCGCGAGCCTCAGCAAGAGCCTCACGGCGGCCGCGATCGTCCGCCTGGTCCAGGACGGCAAGCTGACCCTGGGCGCCAAGGTGGCCACCGTGCTGGGGCTGTCCACCACGGCGGACCCCCGGCTGGCGAACGTCACCCTGTGGCGCCTGCTCCAGCACCTCGGCGGCTGGGACAGGAACGTGTCGAAGGACCCGCTGTGGAACGACGCCACGATCTCCGCGTCGCTGGACGCGCCGCTGCCGATCGACCACGCCGACATCATGAAGTACGTCACCGCGAGGAAGCTCGACTTCGACCCGGGCACGAAGTTCGTCTACAGCAACTACGGCTACATGCTGGCCGGGCGGATCATCGAGAAGGTCTCCGGCATGAGCTACGAGTCGTACGTGCGGCAGAAGCTCCTCGCCCCCGCCGGGATCACCCGGCCGCGGCTCGGCCGCAGCCTCCGCTCCGAGGCCTTCTCCACCGAGGTGACCTACGCCTCGAAGTACACCAACAAGAGCGTCGTGGACCAGTCGGGCGCCGTCGTGCCGTACCCCTACGGCGGGTTCAACATGCCCAACCAGGACGCGAACGGCGGCTGGCTCGCCTCGGCCGTCGACCTGGTCAAGTGGGGCTTCGTCTTCGACGCCGCCGGGCCCGTGCTCAACTCCACGTCGATCTCCCGGATTTTCGCCAAGCCCGAGACCGGCGTGACCGCCGGCGGCTCCTGGTACGGCCTCGGCTGGAACGTGCGCAACAACAACGCCGGAGGGCTGAACACCTGGCACACCGGCAGCATGCCCGGCACGTTCAGCTTCCTCGCGCGGGTGCAGAACGGCGTCAGCTACTGCGCGATCTTCAACCGCAGGGAGGAGGAGGGCACGCCCGACTTCGACGCGATCGACCCCATCCTCGGCGAGGCGATCGGCACCGTGAAGACGTGGCCCACCACGGACCTGGCCCCTAGATACTTCTGAAAGCACCCTCGTGACCGCCAATGTTGCGTCATGTAACGTCGCGGGAAAGGTAAGACCTACCGAGGAGCGGTAGATGGCCGAGGAGCAGCGACTCGACGCGACAGGTCAGCAGCAGACGAGAAGGCAACTGGTCAGGGCGGTGATCGCCTCCGCCGTGGGGACCTCGATCGAATGGTACGACTTCTTCCTCTACGGCTTCGCCGCCAGCACGATCTTCGCGGAGCTGTTCTTCCCCAAGAGCGACCCGACCACGGGCCTGCTCCTGTCTCTCGGCACCTACTTCGGAGGGTTCGCCGCCCGCCCGATCGGGGCGGCGATCTTCGGGCACTACGGCGACCGGATCGGCCGCAAGGCCACGCTCATCATCACGCTCGTGAGCATGGGCATCGCCACCGCGCTGGTCGGGCTGGTGCCGACGTACGAGCAGATCGGCATCTGGGGCGGCATCCTGCTGACCGTGCTGCGGCTGCTGCAGGGCATCAGCGTCGGCGGTGAGTGGGGCGGGTCCGTGCTGCTGGCCACCGAGTGGGGGAAGTCGCGCGGCGGGCGGCGGGGGTTCCTGGGGAGCTGGCCGCAGTTCGGGGTGCCCGTCGGGCTCGTGCTCGGCTACCTGGCACTCGAGGTGTTCCAGCCGCTCGACCCCGACTGGGGCTGGCGCATCCCGTTCCTGCTCAGCATCGTGATGGCCGGCGTCGGCCTCTACATCAGGCTCGGCATCCTGGAGACGCCGGTCTTCACCAAGGTCCTCCAGGAGAACCGGGTCGAACGCGTCCCCGTACGCGAGGTCATCGTCAGGAACTGGCGGGAGATCGTGCTGAGCGCGCTGCTCCGGACCGGGCAGCAGGCGCCGTTCTACATCTTCACCGTCTTCATCCTCACGTACGCCACCAAGACCCTGGGGTTCAAGGCCGGCGACATCTACCCGTACGTCATCGCCGCCGGGATCGTGTCGCTGTTCACCGTGCCCTTCTGGGGATACGTCTCGGACATCGTGGGGCGCCGCAAGCTCTACATCATCGGCTCCGCGGCCATGGTGGTCTGGTCGTTCGTCTACTGGCCGCTGCTGGACACCCGCGTCCCCTCGCTGGTCCTGCTGGCCATCGTGCTGGCGGCGCCCATTCACGACATCCAGTACGGCCCGCAGGCCACATTCATCGCCGAGAGCTTCACCGGGCGGCTGCGATACAGCGGGGCCTCGCTCGGCTACCAGCTGGCCTCGGTGACGGCGGGCGGGCCCGCGCCGCTGATCGCGGTCTGGCTGTACGCGACGTACCAGAGCTCGTTCGCCATAGCCGTCTATATGGCGATATGTGCGCTGATCAGCGTGGTTGCGGCGTTCGCTTTGAAGGACCGGTCGAAGCAGGACTACGCCGTCGAGTACGACGACGTACGCGAGACCGAGACCAGCCCTTGAGTCACGCGTCGCTCGGGCCCGGCGTCCAGCCGGTGATCTGAGACCAGTCGTCGGCCTGGCGGAGCGTGTCCCAGATGAACGGCCGCTTCGCCTCGACGTATCGGTGCCGCTCGTGCCGGAACTCGGCCGCGAGACGCCGCTTGACCGCCGCGTACTCGGCCGCTGCTCCGGGGTGGGCGCGCAGGTAGTCGCGGAAGAGCAGGGAGAGCTGCTGGGCGAAGCTGCCCAGCACGCGTACGTGCACATGCGTGCGGCGCTCGCCCGGCGCCTCGCGGAAGTAGCGCTTGGTCAGGTCGGGATTGTCCGCCCGGTACACCAGGCCGAGGCTCTCCAGCGGCGACCTGAACGCCTCCGGCGGCTCGAACGACCGCACCGACACCTGGACGTCGATCACCGGCTTGGCCGCCAGGCCGGGCACCGCGGTCGATCCGATGTGATCGATCCGCGGTGCCACGTCGCCGAGCCGCCGGCGCAGGGCCTCACCGATCCTGGCGAACTCCTCGTGCCAGGCCGGGTCGTGGTCGGCTATCTCGACGGGGTCTGCCATGCGCCGATTATGTCGAAGGCAGGGGACTGTCGCCTTCAGACGAGGGGGAATGCCCAGCTGGAGTGCCCGCTGGGGCGCGCCCGTGCATGAACTCACAGGTTGGAACCCTTGCTTGCCGTCTCCTGGAATTATGTGAACATCAGTTCTTATAATGATCGTGTGACCCGTCAGGTGCGGATCTCTCCAGGGGCGGCGTACGACTTGGGCTACCACGTGTGGTGCCCCAGGTACTGCCGCCGTGTCCTGGGCGGCAGCATAAAGACCCTGGAGAAGTTGATCCGTACCAAGGCGGCCGAACGCGACGGGGAGATCGACGCCCTTGAGGCGATGCCCGATCACGAGCATCTGTTCTTCAAACCGCACCCGAAGAACTCGCCGTCGTATGTGACCGACCAGTTCAAGGGTTACACCGCGCACGTGCTCCGGGCGGAGTGCTCGCACCTGCGCTCCGCGTTGCCCATGGTGTGGTCGCGGTCCTCCTTTGTGGCCTCGGTGGGTGCGGTGGCGTGGTCTCGGCCGCGATCGTGCAGCGCTCCACCGAGACCCCCGGACGACAAAGCCCCCAAACCGGGGGCGGTGAGCCGTGCGTAGGTCGTTCAAGTTCGTGCTGCGGCCGACCCGGCACCAGGAAATCGCCTTGATCGCGATGCTCGAAGATCACCGAGTGCTATACAACGCCGCGCTGGAGGAACGCCGTGAGGCATACCGGCGGGCGAAGGTGAGCATCCGCTACGGTGACCAGTCCGCCCAGCTCAAGGAAATCCGCTCCGATGATCCGGACGGGCAGGGGCGGTGGTCGTTCACCAGCCAGCAGCAGACCTTGCGGCGGCTGAACAAGGCGTTCGCCGCGTTCTTCCGCCGAGTCACGGCCGGGCAGAGGCCGGGCTACCCCCGGTTCAAGGGCAAGGGCTGGTTCGACACTGTCACCCTAGTCGAGGGCGACGGCGCGAAGTGGGACTCCCAACCCCAGCGCTCCTTGGCGACCTACGTCCGGATACAGGGCATCGGGCACGTGCGGGTCCACCAGCACCGCGCGGTGGCCGGTCGGGTCAAGACGGTCGAGGTCAAGCGCGAAGCCGGGCGCTGGTACATCATCCTGTCCTGCGACGAGGTGCCCGCCCAGCAGCTGCCGGCCACCGGGCGGGAGATCGGCGTCGATATGGGCGTCGTCCACTTCGCCACCATCAGCGAACCACTTTCCGGGCTGACCGACGACGATGGGCATATCGAGAACCCCCGCTACCTCAAGACTGCCGCCGCCGAACTCGCGACGGTCCAGCAGGCGTATGCCCGGACCAAGCGGGGCTCCCAGCGGCGGAAGAGGGCCGCACAGAAGATCGGGCGGATTCACCGCAGGGTCGCCCGTCAGCGGACTGATCACGCGCACAAGACCGCCCTGAGACTGGTGCGGAACGCCGACTTCGTCGCGGTCGAGGGCCTCAACATCGCGAACATGACCAAGAGTCCTGCCCCGAAGCCGGACCCTGCGCAGAGGGGAACCTTTCTGCCCAACGGGGCCGCGGCCAAGGCCGGACTCAGCAAGAGCATTCTGGACGCGGGTTGGGGGGTGTTCCTGACGATCCTCACCAACAAGGCTGAAAGCGCTGGTCGGCACGTGATCGCGGTGAACCCCTGCAACACCTCCCGCACCTGCCCGCACCCCGAGTGCGGGCACGTCGGCGGCGAGAACCGCATCAGCCAGGCCGACTTCAGGTGCGTCCGGTGCGGTTACACTGCGAACGCCGACGTCGTCGGAGCGCAGAACGTCTTGAGGGCCGGGCTGGTCCTCCACTACGCCCGAGGGGCGTAGTGAGAAGCCACCCGTTTACGGGGTGGAGGAGTCACAACAAGATGAAGTTCGCTGCCGATCCCTTCGTACGGGTGCCGGCCCACGGCACTTCGCCGGTGCTCTGCCAGCGCTCGGGGATGAAGACGGTCTTCGCCGCCGGGGTGGTGGCGAGAGACGCGGTGACAAGCATCAGAAGTCGGTGAAACTTTCAGTTCTGAAAGGCTGCCTCCGCCGCGTTCGCCTGCGCGAGCTTCTCCTGCTCGGCCGTCCACCCGGCGAACTCCCGCTCCAGCGTGGTCCCGGCGGTGGTACGCGCGTCGGTGCTGATCGTGACCGCCAGCCCGTCCTCCAGGAGCGGGATCGCGGGGTGCTCCGACATGCCGGGGACGGCGCCGGTCAGCACGTTGCTGACCGGGCACATGTCCAGGGCGATCCGGTCGCGGCGCAGCCGTTCGAGCAGCGCGGAGTCGCCGGTGCAGCGGACGCCGTGCCCGATCCGGCGGGCGCCGAGCACGTCGATCGCCTCCCACATGCTCTCCGGGCCGGCCGCCTCGCCGGCGTGCACCGTGCAGGGGAGACCGGCCGCGTGGGCGAGGTCGAACGCCGCCCGGTGCGGCGTGGCCGCGTACAGCAGCTCGTCGCCGGCCAGGTCGAGCCCGGCCACCTTGTCGCGGTGCCGCAGCGCCGTCTCGGCGACGGCCAGGCTCTGCTCCGGCGTCTGGTGCCGCAGGCAGCACAGCAGCAGCCCGGTACGCACTCCCGTCGCCGCCTCGCCCGCCGCCAGGCCCTCGGCTACGGCCTCGACCGCCTCGTCGATGGTCATGCCCAGGCGCCCGTGCTGCTGCGGCGCGAAGCGCGCCTCGCCGTAGACCACGCCGTCCGCGCTCCAGTCCTCCACCAGCTCGCGGGCGGCCCTGCTCAGCGCGTCGGGCGTCTGCAGCACCTGGAGGGGCACCTCGATGTACGTCAGGAACCGGCCCAGGCTGCCGCACCCGGCGGGCGCCGTCACCAGCTGCTCGACGGGGGCCTCCAGGGTGATGCCCTGGCGGCGCGCGAGATCGGCGACCGTGCTCGGGCGTACCGATCCGTCGAGGTGGCAGTGCAACTCGTAACGCTGGTTCATCGCGGTCCCTCACAGGTGTCGAAGAGCAGTTGCTTGAAAGCGGTCTCGTCGACCCGCCGCACCAGCGTCAGGTTCGGGGCGGGGGCCGAGCGGCGGCGGTCGATGATGAGCTGGCCGCGGGTCTCGTCGCCGAGCGCGACGTCCACGTAGGCCCGCTCCCGCTCGACGGCCAGCTCGGGCCGGAGCGCCACGGCCATGGCGACGGGGTCGGGCAGGTCGTAGCCGGACAGGCCGGTGACGTCGCGGGCCCACTCGGCGACCGTGCGGTTGACGCGGTGGGCGAAGGTGGCCATGGGGGTGCCGAGCTGCTCCAGCCGGAGCTGGTCCGCCGGGGTCATCACGGCATCCCGGCGCGAGACGTCCCAGCCGATCCAGGTCACCTGGTCCGGCGTGGCGGCCTGGAGCACCACGCGGGCGGCCTCGGGGTCGGCCCACACGTTGAACTCGGCGGTGGCCGAGACGTTGCCCCACAGGTCCGCGGCGCCGGCCATGCAGTACACGTGCCGGTAGCGGGAGAGCAGGTCGCGGTCGCGGAGCAGGGCGGCGGCGAGGTTGGTGAGCGGCCCCAGGGTGACCAGCGTCAGCTCGCCGGGGAGGTGGCGGGGCGCGGTCAGCAGGACGTCCACGGCGTGCTCGCGCTCGGCGACCCACTGGGGGTCGGGGAGTCCCAGATCGCCCATCCCGTCCTGGCCGTGCACGTGCTGGGCGGTGGACAGCGGGCGGGTCATGGGGCTCTCGCAGCCCTCGTGGACGGGGATCTCCGGGCGGCCGGCCGTCTC
This sequence comes from Nonomuraea sp. NPDC051941, assembly GCF_044593615.1. Taxonomy (NCBI): domain Bacteria; kingdom Bacillati; phylum Actinomycetota; class Actinomycetes; order Streptosporangiales; family Streptosporangiaceae; genus Nonomuraea; species Nonomuraea sp. NPDC051941. The sequence goes on along the minus strand of NZ_JBIUCF010000044.1, from coordinate 104,350 downwards.
CAGGGAGATGAGCGCGTTGCGGGTCGCGGTCGCCAGGGGCACGTTGCCCGCCACCGTCGTCACCGCACGTACGTCGGCCAAGCCGCTGGCGGCGGCCAGCAGCAGCGCCACGGCGTCATCCGAGCCGGTGTCGGTGTCGACGATCAAGGGCAGCACGGTCACCTCTTGTCTAATCGTTTAGAACTGCCAAGTGCATATCTAATCGATTAGATGCGAGAATGTAAACCGCCATGAGGAAACGTCCGAGCACTCTGGCCGACGTGGCCCGCCGAGCGGGGACCTCGACGGCGGTGGTCAGCTATGTGATGAACAACGGGCCCCGTCCCGTGGCGGCCGCCACCCGCGAGCGGGTCCTGGCCGCGGCGGCGGAGCTCGGCTACCGGCCCAACCGCATCGCCCGCGCGCTGCGCTCGCGCACCACGGGCGTGGCCGGGCTGGTGCTGGCCGACGCGTCCAACCCCTACTTCGGGGCCCTGGCCAGGCACGTCGAGCGGGCGCTCGAGAGCCGCGACCTGCTCACGCTGGTCGGCAACGCCGGCTACTCGGCGCAGCGCCAGCGGCATCTCGTCGAACGTTTCCTGGCCGCGCAGGTCGACGGCCTGGTGATCGTCTCGGCCGACTCCGTGGGCGACGTGGCCGAGGTGGCCGAGGCAGCCGGCGTACCGGCCGTCTACGTCCACAACGGGCCTCCGGGCGCGCCCGTGGCGGCGGCCGACAACCAGGACGCCGCACGGGAGGCGGTCGCGCACCTGCGTGGGCACGGGCACCGGCACATCGCCTTCCTGGCCGGCCCCGACGACGAGGGGCCCGTGGGCGTGCGGCGGGCGGCCTGGCACGCGGCCGTCGCCGGCGACCCCGGCGCCGCGCTCCTGCGCTGCGACTACTCGCGGGCCGCCGCGGACGCCCTGACCCGCAGCCTCGCCGACGCGGGCACCCTGCCGCATGCCCTGGTCACGGCCACGGACGAGCAGGCCATCGGGGTCCTGTCCGGCGCCTGGGCCCGCGGCGTCGCCGTCCCCGACCGGCTGGCCGTGATCAGCCTCGACGGGACCCCGGAGAGCGCCCACACCGCTCCGGCGCTCACGGTGACCGAGCAGCCGCTCCAGGCCATGGCCGAGCAGGCTGTCGCCCTGCTGTTCGACGAGGCGGCCGCCCCGCTCGCCACTCGCGCCGCCCTGATCCCGCGGCGCAGCTGCGGCTGCGGAGGAGGAGATCTGGACCTACTCTCGTAAGAGAAGGGATAGGTCCATGGACATCAACATCGTGCTCGGAGTCATCGCCTTCTTCCTCTTCTTGGTGATGGTCGCCGGGGTGAGAGTCGTCAATCAGGTCGAACGCGGCATCGTCTTCCGCTTCGGCCGGGCACAACAGCAGATCCGCGACCCGGGCCTGAGGTTCCTGATCCCCGGGGTCGACCGCATGCGGAAGGTCAACGTCCAGATCGTCACGATGCCGATCCCCACGCAGGAGGGCATCACCAGGGACAACATCTCCGTACGGGTCGACGCCGTCGCCTACTTCCGGGTGCAGGACCCGATGCGGGCCGCGATCGAGGTGCAGAACTACCTGTTCGCCGTCGAGCAGGTGGCGCAGACCTCGCTGCGGTCCATCATCGGCAAGAGCGAGCTGGACGACCTGCTGACCAACCGCGAGGAGCTGAACAGGGGCCTCGCGCTCATGATCGACAGTCCGGCGCTCGGCTGGGGCATCCACATCGACCGCGTGGAGATCAAGGACGTGCAGCTGCCCGAGGCCATGAAGCGGTCGATCGCCCGCCAGGCCGAGGCGGAGCGCGAGCGGCGCTCCAGGGTGATCGTCGCCGACGGCGAGCTGCAGGCCGCGAGCAAGCTGGCCGACGCCTCGGGCATCATGGCCCAGACGCCGGGCGCGCTGCAGCTGCGCCTGCTGCAGACCGTGGTGGAGGTCGCCGCGGAGAAGAACTCCACGCTGATCATGCCGCTACCGGTCGAGCTGCTGCGCTTCTTCGAACGGGCGACGCAGAACGCCGCACCGGCCGAGCCCGCCACGGTCGGCTCCGAACGGGTGCGGCCCGAGCGGCCCGCGCTCACGGAGGAGGAGGGCGTTCCCGAGCTGCCGGCGCAGCGGAGCGAGAGCGAGTCGGCCCTTGAGACCGGACAGAAGTCAGGTGATCTCCCGCTGACCCGGTGAGAGCCACTCGGCGATGTCGGCGACCACGGCCGGATCGACGTGCTGGGGCGGCTCGTACTCCGCCGGGGTCGAGGGGCCCGCGCCGGGGAAGAACAGGTGGTTGCCGGCGTCGTGGACGCGGAACGTGACGTCCGGCCGGTGCGCGAGCCCGGCCCGCCACCGCGCCAGGTCGTCGTCGACGGTCACCTGGTAGTCGCGGCCGCCCTGGAGGATGAGCATCGGCTTGTCCAGCGCCGCCGCGGTCGCCACGGGGTCGTAGCCGCGCATGTCCAGCCAGTACGAGCCGGAGAAGCCGAACGGCAGGTCCTCGGCCGGCGTGGCGGGCGACAGGTCCGGGCCGGCGACCGTGGCAGCCTGTTTGGTGATCATCTCGACCGCCGCCTGCCAGTCGGGATTCACCGAGGCGAGGTAGCGGACGACGCGTACGGCCGCCTCGTGCATCGGCTGGGCGTCCCCGGCCATGATCACCAGACCGGCCACCGACGGCTCGGCGGCGGCGATCCGCGGGGCCGCCTTGCCGCCCATGCTGTGGCCGAGGACGAAGACCCGCCCGGGGTCCACCTCCGGCCGCCGCCGGAGCAGGTGGACGGCGGCGACCGTGTGCGGGACGTACTCGTCGGCCATCGTGAAGTCGCCGGCCAGCCGGTCGGCGTGGACGTGGGTGACCTTGTCGTAGCGCAGCACCGCCACACCCCGGCTCGCCAGGCCCCAGGCCAGATCCTTGAGCGGCTTGTTCGGCCCGCTGGTGGCGTCGCGGTCGAACGGCCCGCCGCCGCTGAGCAGCACCACACCGGGCCACGGGCCTGGACCGCGCGGCAGGCTCAGCGTCCCGGGCACGGCCGGCGGGCCGGAGCCGACGGTGACCTCGTGCTCCTCGAACCGCTCCGGGCGGGCGTAGGCCGGCGGCTCCCACACCGCGGCGTCCAGGGGCGCGAGGCGCAGGCCGTTCAGCAGGCCGGCGTCGTCCACCGACATGACGACCGCGAGCCCTCCGCGCTCGCACGTCACCGGAACGCTCACCCGGACCAACCCCGCCCGGATCGGCTCGCAGGCCGGCTCCCCGACGGCGGAGACGGGCCCGATCTCGGCGGCCCAGGCGGCCCGCAGCGCCTCGGCGGACACCTGAGCCCGCAGCGGCCCCGCGAACAGGCCCTCGATTTCCGTGAAGCGTCCCTCGCGGGCCATCTCGACGACCGTCGTGGCGGTCGCCGCCGGGTCGGCTGCCATCACGTCTCAGCCTTTCTCGATTTATGCGAAAGGTAGCACAGGATGAGATCGTAGAAAATGCCTACTCTGGACCTAACGGGGAGGACGCCATGGCATCTGCGGAGTTCGCCAGCTATTGGCGTTATCGCGGTCTCGGCGGCCTGGATCTGATGCGGGCGCGTTTCGTCCGGCGCCGGTTCGCCCGGCACAGCCATGAGACGTACGCGATCGGGACGCTGGAGGCGGGCCTGGAGGAGATCCGTTTCGCCGACGGCGTCGAGTACGCGGGCATGGACGACGTCGTGCTGATCGAGCCCGGCATCGTCCACACCGGCGAGCCCCCGACCGCCGACGGGTGGACGTACCGGGTGCTGTACCCGAGCGTCGAGCAGGTGCGGGAGGTCGCGGACGAGCTCGGCCTGCCCGCCGGGATCCCGTCGTTCGACCGGAGGGTGGTGTCCGACGTACGGGTGGCCCGGCGGGTGACGGCGGCCCATCGCGCGGCGGAGTCCGGCCCTTCGCTGGCCGCCGACTCCCAGCTGCACGCACTGCTGACCCTCGTGCTCGGCGCGTACGGCACGCGACTCCCGAGGCGCCCGGCCCGCTCGGCCGGGCGGAGGAGCATGGCCCGGATCCGCGACCTGCTGCACGCGACCATGCCGGACCCGCCCGGCCTGAACGAGCTGGCCGCCGCGGCCGGGGTCACGCCGTTCGCGCTGTTGCGCTCGTTCCGGCGCGCGTACGGCATGCCGCCGCACGCGTACGTGACCCAGCTGCGCGTCGCGAAGGCCCGCGAGCTGCTGCGACAGGGTACGCCGCCGGCCGAGGCCGCGGTGGCGGTGGGGTTCTGCGATCAGTCGCACCTTTCGCGGCACTTCCGGAGCCTCGTCGGCGTCCCGCCCCGCGCCTACCAGCGCGGAGTGCAATAACGTCCAATCCTTGACCTCCGCCACCGGTCTACGGTGCCTCGCGTGACGACCGACGAAAGTGCTCTTCCCCTCGAACTCGACCGATCCGCCGTCGCCCGGCTGGGTCGCCAGGCGGTGGACTTCCTGGCCGACTGGGTCGCCGAGCTGGACTCGGCGCCCGCGAGCGACTACGGGCAGGCGGACCGGCCGGCCACCGCGCTGCTCCGGCCGCCTGCCGACGGCCCCGGCGACTTCGGCGCGCTCCTGGAGACGTTCCGCCAGGCGGCCGGGCAAGGCGTGAACACGGCGGGGCCCGGCTATCTGGCCTACTTCCCGGCGGGCGGGCTGGTCACCGCGGCGCTGGCGGAGCTGCTCGCCCAGACCGCCAACCGCTTCACCGGCGTGGCCCAGATGTCACCCGCCCTGGTCGCCATGGAACACGGGGTGCTGACCTGGTTCTGCGACCGCTTCGGCCTGCCCGCGGGAGCGGGCGGGCTGGTCACGACGGGCGGCTCGCCGGCCACGTTGTCGGCGCTGCTCGCCGCCCGGCACGGCCGCCCGGGCGACGGCACGTTGTACGTGACCGAGCACACGCACTACTGCGTCGCCAAGGCCGCCCGCATCGCGGGCCTGCCGCCGGAGCGGATCCGCGTCGTGCCCGCCACCGCGGACCTGCGCATGGACGTCGCGGCGGCGGCCAGGATGATCGCCGACGACCGCGCGGCGGGACTGCACCCGTTCCTGCTGGTCGCCACCGCCGGAACCACCAGCTCCGGCACCGTCGACCCCCTGCCCGAGCTGGGCGAACTGGCCCGCCGCGAAGGGCTCTGGTTCCACGTGGACGCGGCCTACGGCGGCGGCTTCCAGCTCACCAAACGCGGCCGGACCCGGCTCGCCGGGATCGAGGCCGCCGACTCGATCGTGCTGGACCCGCACAAGAGCCTCTTCCTTCCGTACGGCACCGGCCTGCTGCTGGTACGCGACCCGGCCGTGCTCCACGCCGCCCACGCGGCCGACGGCCGGTACCTTCAGGACCTGCGGGCGCTGGACGGCCTGCCCGACTACGGGCACCTCGGGGTGGAGCTGACCAGGGAGTTCCGCGGCCTGCGGCTGTGGCTGCCGCTGCACCTGCACGGCGTGGGCGCCTTCGAGCGGGAGCTGGACGAGAAGCTCGACCTCGCCGGCCACGTCCACCGCCGGCTGGCCCAGGACCCGCGCTTCGAGGTGCCGTGGCGGCCGGACCTGACGGTCGTGCTCTTCCGGCTGCGCGGCTCGGACGAGCGCAACCGGCGGCTCCTGGCGGACATCAACGAGACCCGGCGCGTGTTCCTGAGCAGCACCACCGTCGACGGGCGGTTCTTCCTGCGCCTGTGCGTGCTCAGCTTCCGCACCCACGCCGACCGGGTCGAGGAGGCCCTGGGCATCATCGGCACGGCGGCGTGAGCGACGGGCCTAGTGCTTGATGGGCAGGTCCTTGCGGGCCTGCTCCAGATCCTTCTTCCAGATCCACAGCCGGTTCGGCGGCGGGACCTGGTGGTAGCCGAACAGGCCGACCTCGGTCAGGGTGCGCAGGTCCACGCACACGCGCTCGTAGGCGTTCGCGACGGCCTCCGCGGGGTTCTTCAGGTCCTTGGTGCCGAGCTTGACGCAGGCCCGGTACTCGTAACCCAGCAGCAGCTCCGGGCCGAACTGCGCCCACGCGCCGCGCTTCTGCTGCCAGGCCACCTCGGCCTCGTCGAGCATCAGGTTCAGGTCGAACGAGGGCGGGATGGAGGGGTAGATGAGGAAGCTGGCGGCCCACCCGAGGGACAGCAGGTCGAGGTTGAAGGTGCGGCGCTGCGGGTCGTCGCGGGGCGGCATCGGGTCCGACGTCCCGCCAGCGAACCAGGGCGCGGTGTAGGCCAGCAGGCGGCCGTGGTTCTCGACGAGCTCGCCGGTGGCGACGACGGCCAGCTTGCGCTGGGTGCCGTCCGGCCGGGTCAGGCGGGTCTTCACCATGGTCTTGTGCGCCTCGGCCGCCAGCTGGCCGGCGGTCATGTGGTGGTCCGCGGCGTTCGGGGTGATGCGCGAGATGAGGTATTCGCGTAGATGCTCGGGGATGGCGTTGTACGTGCCGTCCTGCAGGCGGGCCTTGGTCCGCTCGAGCGCGGCCTGGGCCGTGACCGGGGTGCCCCCGAAGTGGGTTTCCGGGGTGTCGATGGACACCATGCGGACCGACATTTCGATCTTCGGGGTGTCACCGTCGACCACATCGGTGAGCTTGTAGTCATTGGCGGGACGGCTGGGCCCGACGAAGCCGAGATTGATCATTTTGCGCTCCAACACCGGGTGAGACCTGGAGCGCCAACATCGCAGCCGATCGGTCTTCCCTGGCGACTGACACGCTGACCTGGGCCGACGTAGATCGAAAACATTGACCAAGATCTACCTGGGCGGCCTTGCGTGTGGAGGTCAGGTGCTCGGGCCCCAGGTGAGGGAGAGGCCGGTGGCGGCCCGTTCTGTGCGGATCTCCATCATGCTGCCCAGGATGGTGGCGTGGTCGGCGACCAGCGCGGTGGCGTCGAGCGCGTACGTGATCCGCTCGCTGAGGAAGACCGGGCTGCCGGGCGGCTCCCCGAGGTGCGCCGCGACGGCCGGGTCGAGCCGGCCGGGCCGGATCTTCTCCGAAGCGCGCGCCACCGCCACGCCGCAGTCGGCGAGGGCGCCGTAGAGGGAGACGGCGGTGAAGTCGCGATCGCGGATCTGCTCGGCCGCCGGCCGCCGGATCCAGGAGACCTGGTGGATCGCGGGGCGGCCGGCGAACTCGCGCACCCGTTCCAGCCGCAGCGCGCTCTCGCCGGGAGCGGTGCGCAGCTGCGTGGCGACCCCGGCCGGGACCCGGCGCAGCGAACGCCCGAGCACGACCGTGCGTACCTCGTGGCCCTGCTTCCTGAGGTCGTCGGCGAGGCTCTGCAGGGAGCCCAGCTGGTAGGCCAGGTGCGGCGGGGACACGAACGTGCCCCGGCCGGCCTGCTGCACGATCAGCCCTTCGTCGCTGAGCTGCTGGAGCGCCTGGCGGAGGGTCATCAGGGTGACCCCGTACGAGGCGCTCAGCTCGCGTTGGGGCGGCAGCGCCGCGCCGGGGGCGTAATGTCCCGACCGGATCTTCGCGGCGAGGTCGGCGGCTATGGCGCGGTACCTCGCCTCGTGTCCGGCGTCGCGGGCCATCGTGTTTCGTCACGCTCCTGGTCAAGGGCCCGCCGCAGGCCCGTCAGGTAGGCGCCGACGTCGTCCGGCGCCGCCCCGTCGAGGATCCGGCGCATGATCGCGGCACCGATGACGACACCGTCGGCGCGCCGGGTGGCTTCCACGGCCTGTTCCGGCGTGGAAATGCCAAATCCTAGCAAGACCGGCCGGTCGCTGCCCTGCTTGATCCGTTCGGTGAGGGCCGCGGCGGGTTCGGCGAGCGCGGCCCGCTCGCCGGTGGTGCCCATCACCGAGACGGCGTAGACGAAGCCCCGGCTGCGGCGCGCGATCTCGTCCAGCCGTCGCCGCGGAGTCGCGGGGGAGGCGAGCAGGACCAGGTCGACGCCGGTGGCGGCGGCCGCGTCCGCCAGCTCGCCGGCCTCGTCCAGCGGCAGGTCGGGCACGATGAGCCCGGCGATCCCCGCCCGGCGCAGCGCCCGGCAGAACTCCGCGGGCCCGTCGCGCAGCACCAGGTTGTAGTAGGTGCTGGCGACCAGCGGCACGTCCAGGCGCAGCTCGGCGACCTCGGCCAGGATGCCGTGGGCCGTCGCGCCCCGGGCCAGCGCCGCGTCCGACGCCTCCTGGATGGTGGCGCCGTCGAGCGTCGGGTCGGAGAACGGCAGGCCGAGCTCGATCGCGTCCGCGCCGGCGGCGGCGAACGCCCGCAGGTAGCCGGTCCAGCCGGGGGCGATGCCGCCGGTCACGTACGGCATGAGCAGCTTGTGGCCGCCGTCGCGCCGGGCGCGCAGCGGGCTTTCGAGCAGGCCGGTGCTCATACCAGCTCCTTCAGGGTCGAGATGTCCTTGTCGCCCCTGCCGGACAGGGTGAGCAGGACCGTCGCACCCGGCGGCAGCTCGCCCGTACACGCCGCGCGGATCACCCACGCGACCGCGTGCGCCGACTCCAGCGCGGGCACGATGCCCTCGGTACGGGCCAGCCGCACCGCCGCGTCCACCACCTCCTCGTCGGAGACCGTGACATAGCGCGCCCGGCCGAGGTCGCGCAGGTGGGCGTGCTCCGGCCCGACCCCCGGGTAGTCGAGGCCGGCGGCGATGGAGTGCGCCTCGGTGATCTGCCCGTGGTCGTCCTGGAGGAACAGCGAGCGGAAGCCATGCAGCACGCCGAGGCTGCCCCTGGCCGCCCCGGCGCCGCCCTCCGCCTCCACCCCGACCAGCCGGGCGGCGGTGTCGACGAACCCGGCGAACGTGCCCGCCGCATTGGAGCCGCCTCCCACGCAGGCCACGACGTAGTCGGGCACGGCGGCCGGGAGCGCCCCGGCGCACTGCCCGCGCGCCTCGTCGCCGATGACCCGCTGGAACTCGCGCACCATCCACGGGTACGGGTTGGGCCCGATGACCGAGCCGACGCAGTAGTACGCCTCCTCTGTCGCCGTCACCCAGTGGCGCATGGCCTCGCTGGTGGCGTCTTTGAGGGTACGGCTGCCGGTGCCGACCGGTACGACCTCGGTGCCCAGCATGCGCATCCGGAACACGTTCAGCTCCTGCCGCTCGACGTCCCGTTCCCCCATGAACACGGTCGCCGGCAGCCCCAGCACCGCGGCGGCGGTCGCGACGGCCACGCCGTGCTGCCCCGCGCCGGTCTCGGCGATCAGCCGCTTACGGCCCATCCGGAGCGCGAGCAGGGCCTGGCCCAGCACGTTATTGATCTTGTGGGAACCGGTGTGGGCGAGATCCTCCCGCTTGAGCAGCAGGGTCACGCCCAGCTCCGCCGACAGCCGCCGCGCCGGGGTCAGCGGCGTGGGCCGCCCCACGTGCAGGGCCAGCGACTCCGCGAGGCTCTCGCGGAACGCCGGGTCGGTCCTGGCCTCCCGGAAGGCCGCCTCCACCTCCCGGCAGGCCGCGACCAGCGACTCCGGCACGTAGAGCCCGCCGTACTCCCCGAACCTGCCCCGCTCCCCGGGATCCTCCATCACACCTGGCCGCGTCGCCAGGACTCCTGTCGTCATGTGCCTCACCCATCTAGAACTCTTCGGACTGTTCTATAACTGTGGCACAGATGCCGTGGAAGCGCTACGCCGCCCCAGCGACGAGCCGCAGTCCGTCGTGTCCGTAGGCCCTGGCGAGGTGGGTGAGAGGCTGGCCGAAGAAGTCGGTGACCGCGAGGGCCTGTTCCTGCGAGGTGAGCGCGTGCCAGCCGAGGAACCGCTCGTCGCCGTACCAGGAGACGAAGAAGTCCGGCTCGAAGGGGATCCGGGCGGCCCGGGCGCCGTCGGCGGTCCGCCAGAGACAGGTCTGGCTCGTGCGTCCGGGGCAGCGGGTGGCGAAGAGCAGGCCGGAGGGGGACGCCCACTTCTGTCCGTCGATCAGCTTCCCGACGTTCTGGAGGCGCCGTTCGACGGTGCCGCCGAGGTCGAAGAACGTGACGTCGAGATCGTCGTTCGCGGTCTCGTAATCGCTTTCGGGGCCGGACTGCACGGCGACGGTCCTGGCGTCGCCTCCCCAGCGGAACGCTCCGGAGTAACGTTCTCCGTGGGTGACGCGGACGAACCGGGGTCGCATCGTGGCCAGGTCGATGATCACGAACCCGGTGATCACGCCCCGGTCGGTGGCGGTCAGCAGCAGCAGCCGGCCGTCCGGTGACCAGACGGGCGAGGCCACGCCCATGGGAGCTTCGACCGTGGGGATCCGCCGGACCGACCGCGTCCGGGTGTCCAGGAGCGTCACCGGGTCCCGGCCGCGCGAGGGGTAGTTCTCCGTCGTCCGGGCTCCCCAGGCGCCGCTCGGCGAGAGCGCGTGCACCTTTGTGCCCAGCCGGGTGAAAGTTCCCTTCGCGCGGACGTAGGGGTGCCCGTCCAGCAGGTACGCGGTGACCACGGGTGGGGCCGTGACATCTTGGGCCACCGTCACCTTCGTCCCCGGCAGACGGGACAGGCCGAGCCGCCGCGAAGGCGCGACGGGAAGCGTGGTCCGCGCCTGGACGCCAGGGCCCGCGTCGCGTATCCGGTCGGCGATCGAGCCGGCGAGCGCCGTCAACCGGCGCCGGACGGGGAGGTCGCTCGACACCACGGTCGCCACCACCGGGCCGGCCCGGAAGTAGATCCTGGCCGGCGGGGAGGAGTCCGCCACGGCCTGGTCCCCGATCCCGGCGGCGGGCCGATACGCGTAGACGTCTCCCAGCGTCTCGACCATGTCCGCGGCCTCGTCCGCGTCGCCGGCGATCCAGAGCACGCGGACGCTGAAGGAGCCGCCGCCCGGCTCGGCGTAGCGGCAGGAGACGGATCTGGGCAGCGTGTACCCGTACAGGGTGGTCTGGGGTGGGCCGGGGGAGAACGTCCCTCCCGGCAGGAGCGCGCAGGCGTCCGGCCAGCGGCCCGGGTCCACGCCCCCGAGCAGCGAGGAGCCTCTGCCCGGCGGGAGGCGCCGCAGGGCCGAGAAGCGCACGCGGCGCGTCTGTCCCGCCGCCGGAATGACGCTCCCGACGTAGAGCCGCTGACCGGCCGACGCCAGCACCTCGGCCGGGACGGGCAGGGTGTACGAGGTCGCCGCGCCGGTCCCGGGATCGATCGCATCGACGACCGGGAAACCGCCGAGCCCTGCCCGGGCTGCGATGCCGCCCTCGACCAGCTTCGCGTACACCGGGGCGGGCCTCACCTGCCACAGGGGCGCGCCGTCCGGCCAGGACGTCGCCGCCAGGACGTCGTCCTCGCCGCTGTGATAGGTCGTCAGCACGAGGCCGGGCCCCCGGGCCACGGCGCATCGCGGCCAGCATTCGCCGTGGTGGAGCACGGCCCGCCCGCGGTCGTCGAACAGGGTCATCGCGCGGTCGCCGAAGACCGCGATCATCCCCTCGGCCACCTGGAAGTCCGGGGAGGTCCCCGCGGGGAGCGGGATGGAGCGGAGTGTCGTGCCCGTGGCGGCGTCCAGCAGGAGCACGCGCGGCGACCGGCCGCAGGCGAGGAACAGCACCACGTCGGCGGCGCGGGCCGCCGAGCCGGAGACCTCACACCCGGCGGGCATGCGGAAACTCCACACGTCGCGGCCCGCTCCGGTCGAGATCCCCCTGATCGCGCCGGTTTCCAGATCCTTGACGGCGAACACCGGCGAGCCGGCCCGGGGAGCCGACGATCTCCGCCAGCCCGGCGGGAGGGACGTCCGCTGCCTGCGCCAGAGCTCCTTGCCGGTGGTGCTCGACACCGCGACCAGCTCATGCCTGCCGCTCGCCTGCTCGGCCGGCCGGTAGTAGTCGATCACGGCGACGTCCGAGGCGAGGTCCCAGCCCGTGGCGGACGCCGTGGTGAGCTGGTGCTTCCACCTCGGGCGCCCGTCGTCCACCCCGAACGCGAGCACGCCCCGCGCGGTGCGTACGAGGAAGTCGCGGGAGGTCACGGCGTGCTCGTAGCCGTCGCGCGTGATGGGCACGTCGGCGTGCCAGAGGGGGACGAGCCGCGCGCTCGGCAGGGCGCCGGCCGGCGCGCTCGCCGGCAGCAGCGCCAGGCCCAGGAGGAGGGCGGCCAGGAGGGCTATCTTTTCGGTGGCTCGTGGCACGGCCGGTTCCTCTTCCACGCCCGATAGCCCGCGCCGAGAGTGGGATCGCCGTAAACGGCGGCGTACTTCTTGGCCTCTCCCGTGACCCTGAACGGCTGCCCGTCGGCCTCGCCGAAGAACGCGCTCGTGGGCTGCCCGTCGGCCTTGTAGACGTAGACCACCTCGATGTCCCACTCGTACCAGCGGTGCTCGGCCCGCACGGTGAAGTCGACCGTGACGCGCTCGCCATCGGCCAGGTCGATGCTCTTGGGCAGGTACCGCGAGCCTCCGCCTTCAGGCGCCTGGAGGTCGAGGTTCACATCGATCTTGTACTCGGTTCCCTCCCCCTGGGCTGGAATGGTGAGGCAGGTGCCCGCGGGAACGGGACCGGACCGGAGGACCCGGGGCCGGACGTCGATGATCCTGATCGGCTCGCTGCGCTGCCCTTGGAGGACGATGACCACGTTCATCTTCCCCACGCGCGCCGCGTGATTGCGTGACAGCATCTCGACCAGCTGCTTGAAGCTCGGGCCTCGCATCAGCAGGGCGTGATCGACGGGCGGCAGCCGGTCGCGCGTCGCCACGGACTCCGTCACGTAGAGCCTCGACGTGACCGTGCCGGCCAGCGCCGGTGCGCCGGTCAGATCCCGGGCCGCGTCCACCAGAGTGGGCCACATGCCGGCCACCACGCCGCAGAGCACCAGCACGACCCCGGCGGCGATCAGCCGGGGGAGCCTGGGGATGCCCCGTGAGTTGATCGTCACGTCCCGTGCGGACGTGATCTGGATGTTGTCCCCGCCGACCACCGCATCGCGCAGCACCGGGGCCGCGGCGGCCGGCTGATCCGGCTCCGTGCCGGGCAGGCGGGTCATGCTGCCGCCCGGAGGCTACCGGCCACCGCACGGGCGAGCCGCATCGTGACGTCGCGGTCCCCCGCGCCGTCCATGCGGACCAGTGCGCCGCCCACTCGTACGACCGCCGCGTCGGTCATCGAGCTGTTGACGTACAACCGCACCCCGGGCTCGGGGCTGGAAATCCCGCTGAAGTCATCCTCGCCGAACCTGACGACGATGGCTTCGAGCGTCGTCTCCGCCTCACCCGCCGTCGCGCTCACCCACAGGACGCTGAGCGTGAGCACGGGGTGCTTCGCGTCGTCGGGGACCAGGTCACAGCCGGTGGGTGTGTTCAGGCCGAGTTCGGGCGGGCCCGGCCGGGGGAGGGGCCGGTAGCGGGCCTTGGGGAACTCGGCCGCCAGCGCCGAGGCCGGGACGAGTGAGCACGCGTCCGGCCATCTCCGGCGCTCGACGCCGCCTCTCGCCGTGAGGCCGGGGTCGGTCACCGGCGGCGGGACCGTCTTGTACGCCAGCACCGGCTTCATGTCCTTGTCCGTCTCGGGGGCGACGAGCAACGCGTACCGGCTGATGCCGATCACTTCCTCGTAGATCGGGTTCGTGGCAACAGGTGTCTGCTTCCCCGTCACCGGATCCACCGCCACGATGACGGACCTTTGGAGTGCGGCGAGCCGCCTCGTCCCGTAGATCCGCCCGTCGACCGCCGCGACCGTCTCGAACTCTCCCGCCTCGCCGTGGATGGGCGTGACGCGGCGCGAACGGCGGTCCACCGCGTCCGCCACCACGGACTTGCTGACGTCGTCCTGCCGCACGACCAGCAGGCCCTCGGCCGTGGCGACCCACGAGCACGAGCACGTCTCCCCCGCGAGGTGCTCGTAGAGCAACCGCCCGTCGGCGTCGTAGACGGTGAAGGCGTTGTCGCTCTCCACCCCGATCGCCCGGCCGAAGACCGAGATCAGGGGAGTCCCCGACGGGAAGACCTCCCGTTCCCAGAGGAGACGCCCGGTGGAGACCTCCAGCGCGCGCAGGCGGGAATGTCCCGCGCAGTTCATCAAGAACGCGGCCACCGACTCGTCCGCGCTTCCCGAGGCGAGGTGGCATCCGGGGGAGACGGCGGACTCCCACCGCGGCTGCCCGTCCACGGCGTCGAGAGCCCGCACCACGTCGACGGAGGGAATGTGGATCAGCACCCGTTGCCCGCCTGTACCGAGGTACGTGAAGTAGGGATCAGGCAGGTCGGAGCCGTAGAACCCGGACGTGAGGTTCCAGAGGATCGCCCCGGTGCGCCCGTTGAAGGCGAGCAGGCTGTCGCCCGAAGGGACCACCTCGCCATCCTCGTCATCGCGCGTGGCCACCGAGACCACGTAGTCACCGGTGGCCTCGAGTGTTTTGTCCGTCGGCATGGGGACGCCGCTGTCCGACTTGCTGAAGGACCACAGGATCTGACCTGTCGCGGCGTTCCTGCCTTCGACCTGGTCGTCGTGTGTCAGGACGAGGACGTCGTCCAGGAACAACGCGCCGGGCCAGTAACCGACGAAATCGGCCTGCCATAACAGGGAACGGACTCCGGAGGGAATGGCCGGTCCCCGCGGCTCCACGGGAAAACGCGGGGCCGGTGGGGCGAGAATCGCGAGGCAGAGGAGGCACAGCAGGGCGTGCCACACCCACGACTCGCGAATCCGCCATCCCGTGATCACGAGATATGCCTGGTAAACGCTTCAGCGCCGGCGGATGTCGATATCCCGCGCCTGCCCTATCTGGATGTTGTCACCGGATATCGAGCTGCCGGAGACTATCTGGCTGCCGTCGTTGGCGACGATCGCGCCGGCGGGGGCCGTCCGCAGCAGCTCCGTGACGTCTCTGACCAGCTCGGGATCGGCGGCCATGGCCCTTTTCAGCTGGCCGCGCAGCGCGGCGACGAGGTCCTCGTCCTCGGGCGTCTCCACCACGTCCTGTACGGCGGATTCGATGCGGTCGCGGCTCTCCTCCCGCTTGACGAAACGCTGCAGCAGCCGGCGCCCGAGATTCACCGACTCGTCGGCGGCCAGGTCCTGCGTTTTGGTCAGCACCGCGGCCCCGTAAGCGCCGATGGCCGCCGTTATATAGGGCATGACCTGGCCGGCGATCGCAACGATGTCCACGCGCCCCTCCTCGCTTTCTCATTTCATCAACTCCGATAAGGAAAGGGTTACATCATTCGTGATCGCCGGGCCATGGATGACGGCGCAAGCGTGGCTCGCGGGCGGGCGGGGATATTTCCGGTGCTCTCCGGTCAACCGGACGTGAGCCTCAGGGAGTGTCAGGAGGTGGCACGACCGACGAGAGGAGCGCGGGTGGATGCGGAATTCGTGAGTTTCGTGCGGCACCGGGGAGACCATCACCTGAAAACGGCGGTCCTGCTCACCGGCGACTGGCACACGGCTGAGGATCTGGTCCAGTCCTGCCTGGGCAAGCTGTATCGCGTGTGGCATCGGCTGGACACCAGCAGCGACCCCGACGCCTACCTGCGCCGGATCCTGGTCAACACGTACCGGTCCTGGTGGCGTGCCCGGTGGCGGCGCGAGATCCCGCGCGCCGAGCTGCCCGAGTTGCCCGGTCCCGGTGACGTGGGGGACACCCGGGCCGTGGCCGAGGACGTACGGCAGGCGCTGGCGCGACTGCCTGCCAGGCAGCGGACGGCCCTGGTGCTGCGGTTCTTCGCCGACCTGCCGGAAGCCGAGGTCGCCGATCTGATGGGCTGCTCACCGGGGACGGTCAAGACCCACACGCATCGCGGCCTGCAGGCGATGCGGCGGCTGATCTCTCCCGACACGCTGGTCAACCGAACCGAGGACGAAGGGAGTGGGATCCGGTGAGACACCGACACGAGGAGCCGTCCATGAACGAGCACGAACTCCGCACGCTGCTCATCAAAGCGACCGACGACCGGCCGGCGGGCATCGACCTCATGCCGGCGATGCCGAGGCGCCGGCTGGCCAGGGCCCTGGTCCCGGCCGCCGCGCTGGCCGTCGCCGCCGCGGTGGCCGCGGTCGCGGTGGTGCTGCCCGCGACCCAGTCGTCGGCGCAGGCCCAGGTGATCGCCGCGGTCGAGAACACCAGCCAGGAGAGCTACCGCATCCATGTCACGTCCGATACCAAGGTGTTCGACGGCGCCATCGACCCCGTCCGGCGGATGGGCGTCATCACGAGGCAGGACGGGGCCGAAACCCGGTTCGTCGGCGACCTGATGTACGTCCGGGAGAGCGGCGCCGCGACGTGGCTGGTCTCGCCGCGCGCCGACGCCGAGCTGGCGGGCGCGCCGCCAATCATCGCCCTGGTCAAGCTCGCTCCCATCGACCCTCATGCGGCCCTGGAGCGGCTCCGTACGGCCACTGACGTCCGCGAGGCCGGCACAGCCTCCGGGCAGGGCTGGGCCGGGCAGCGGTTCGCGTTCTCGCTGGAGGCCGGGAGCGGTGCCGATGTGAAGGCGGGCACGGCGGAAGCGGCCACGGGCACCGTGGACGTGGACGACCAGGGCCGGATCCGGCACCTGGAAGTCGCCTTCGGCGATTCCGGCAACCGGAACGTCATGGACTTCAGCGACTTCGGCACCCCCGTCTCGGTCACCGCTCCGCCCACCGACCAGGTACGGCAGCCGCCCGCCGACAAGCTCGGCAAGCCGACCGGGAAGCCGACCGACAGGGCGCGGCAGGAATCCGGTGACAAGGTCGGGGAGCCCACCACCAAGACGTCCTGACCGGCCACGCGCGAGGCCCGGACACGTCGCCGCGGGCGATGTCACACTCGCCGGCATGGAGAGCTCTCAGGAGGCGAACACCGCCTTCCAGGGAGCTCTCTTGACCACCGCCTATGTCGTCACCGCCCTCGTGACCATCGCCGCCAACACGTTCTCGGGCTTCGCCGCCATCACCCGGCTCGAACCGATCATGCGGACGCTCGGCCCCGCCCTGAAGACGGCGGGAGTGCCCGAGTCCTGGCTGGTCTTCCCGATCGGCGCGCTCAAGGTCGCGGGCGCGCTCGGGCTGGCGCTCGGCCTCCTCGGCGTGCCGCTGATCGGCACGGCCGCCGCGGCCGGGCTCATCCTCTACTTCGTCTGCGCCCTCTACACCCACCTGCGCGTCAGCGATTTCTCGCCGATGTTCTTCCTGGCGATCGGGTTTCTCGGGCTGGCGGCGGCCACGCTGGCGCTGGACCTCCTGAGGTGAAGGAGCGGCTACGAGTCTGCCGTCGCCAGCTCGGACAGGTTCATCGCCATCGCGTGGTGGACCGCGGGGACCCAGTCCAGCGCGCGCAGGGCCGTGTTGCGCAGGGAGCGCAGCGGGCCGTTGCCGACCGTCGCGATCCTCGTCATCCGGTGGGTGAAGGCGACCACGTCCTCGGCGACGGGACGGCGCTCGGTCCCGTACGTGTCCAGGATCGTCTCGGGAGCGCCGTCGCGCAGCACGGCGGTGAGCTTCCCGGCCAGGGAGAGGGCGTCCTGGATGCCGGTGTTCATGCCCTGGCCGCCGGCCGGGCTGTGGACGTGGGCCGCGTCGCCGGCCAGGAAGATCCGGCCCGCCCGGTAGCGCTCGGCCAGGCGGTGGTGGACGCGGAACCGCGAGCTCCAGACGAGGTCCGTGACCGTGGCCGGCTGGGTGCGCGGCCCGCGGGTGTCGAGGAGCGACTGGATGTCGGCGACGCGGGGGCGTTCGGGGGCCTCGTCGAGCGTCGCGACGATCCGGTGGCGGCCGCCCGGCAGCGGGGCGACGACGGTCAGCCCTTCGGGGGCGAAGTACAGGGCGACCTCGTCGGTGGGGCCCGCCCAGTCGAGGCGGACGTCGGCGAGGACGAACGACTGGGCGTAGGTGTCGCCCGTGAACGCGATCCCGGCCTGCTCGCGCACCGTGCTGTGCATGCCGTCGGCGCCGACGGCGTACGAGGCGCGGATCTGGCGGCCGTCGGACGTCGTGGCGGTGACCCCGGTGGCGGTCTGCTCGACGGCCGTGACCGCGTACGGGCGGTGGACGGTGCCGCCCGCGGCCCGGAGCCGGTCCAGCAGCACCTGCTCGGTGATGTCCTGGGGCACCATCAGCGTGTACGGGAAGTCGGTCGGCAGCTTGTCGAAGGCCACGGTCAGCAGGACCCGGTCGCGGTCGCGTACGGTGAAGCGGGGCACGATGACCCCCCTCGACACCAGCTCGTCGCTGACGTCGATCGCCCGCAGCACCTCAAGGGTGCGGGCGTGCACGACCGCGGCCCGCGAGGTGTTGGCGCCGCTCGCCACCTTGTCCACCAGGACGGCGTCCACGCCCTGCCGGGCCAGCGAGGTGGCCAGGGCCAGGCCGGCCGGGCCCGCGCCGACGATCAGGACGTCCGTGCCGGCCGGAAGTTGTGCGTTCATACCGCGAAATCCCCTTGTCTCAGTAGTAGTTGCGCATCAGTTCGGTCGCCCAGGCCGGCTGTACGGTCTCGCCCTGCGGCCCGAACTCCGCCATGTAGGGCTTGAGATCGAGGACCGGGCTGCCGTCGATGGCGTCCAGACCGCGTACGCGCACGTCGAGGCCGTCCACGGCGAGCAGGCGGCAGCGGGAGACCCCCAGCCTGTTCGGCCGGTTCTTGGCCCGCTGCGCGAAGATGCCCACCGGCGGCCAGTCCGGATTGCCCCTCGGGCGGCGGGCCGCGGTGTGCACCGACTCCGGGTCCACCAGGTGGAAGAGGAACACCACCTCCAGGTGCGAGAACGCGTCCAGCCCCGCGAGGGAGTCCGGCTGGAACTGCGTCCCGTCGAGGCGGATCACCGCTTCCTCGGTGTTCCAGTCGTCGTCGAACGCCTCGGTGCGCCCGCCCACGACGGTGCCCACCGGTTGCAGGGTGACGGCGTGCTCCACGGCTTCCTCCAATGTCGGGTTTCCGCTCACGACCGTACGGGCCGGGGCTCGCCGGTGAATAAGTCACGATGACCGGGTTGCTCGCGGGCGGCGGAGGCCGCTTAGGTAAGGTCGGGGCATCATGATCGGGCGAAACGCCGAGATCGCCCTCCTTAGCGGGCTGATCGCCGAGTCCGGGACCGGCCGGGGCAATGCCGTCGTCGTGTACGGAGAGGCCGGGATCGGCAAGTCGGCGCTGCTGGCGGAGGCCGCGCGGGCGGCGGGCGACGACGTGCTGGCGCTGCGGATCACCGGCGTGGAGGCCGAGGCCGAGCTGCCCTTCGCCGCCCTGCACCTGCTGCTGCGGCCGGCCCGGCACCTCGTCGCGGGGCTCCCAGAGGCGCAGCGGGCGGCCCTGCTCGGCGCGTTCGGCGAGAGCCAGGGCGGGGCCCAGGACCGCTTCCTCGTCGGGCTCGCGGTGCTGACCCTGCTCGCCGAGCTCGCCGAGGAACGTCCCCTGCTGTGCCTGATCGACGACGTGCAGTGGCTGGACCGCGCGTCGGCGGACGCGCTGGTGTTCGCGGCGCGCAGGCTGGGAGCCGAGCGGATCACCATGATCCTGGCCGCCCGCGACGACGGCGCGCAGCCGCCCGTGCAGGGCGTCCCGGAGCTGCGGCTCGCCGGTCTCGGCCGGGCGGACTGCGAGCGGCTGCTCGCCGGGCCGGCCGCCGATCTGGTGCCCGAGGCACGGGACCGGGTGATCGAGGAGGCCGAGGGCAACCCGCTCGCGCTCCTGGAGTTCGCCGCCGCCCTCGTCCCCGAGCAGCGGGCGGGGCGGCTGGCTCCGCTGCCCCTGCAGGCGCCCAGGCTCCCCCTGCCCGGACGGCTCGAACAGTCGTTGCGTGCCGCCATCCGGCGGCTCCCCGAAGCCACGCAGCTGCTGCTCCTGGTCGCCGCGGCCGAGGGCTCGGGCAGCCTGGAGCTCGTCCTGCGGGCCGCGGAGGGCTTCGGGGCCGGCCTGCCCGACCTGGAACCGGGCGAGCGCCACCACCTGGTGCAGATCTCCGACGGCCGGCTGCGCTTCCGCCATCCCCTGGTCAAGACCGCCGCGTACCACGAGGCGCCGCTCGCCCGGCGGGTGGCCGCCCATCGCGCGCTGGCGGACGCCCTCGACGGCGACGAGCACGCCGACCGCAGGGCCTGGCACCTGTCCGCCGCCGCCGTCGGTCCCGACGAGGAGATCTCGGACGTGCTGGCGGCGGCCGGGGAGCGGGCCCGGCAGCGTGGCAGCCACGCATCGGCGGCGACCGCGTACGAGCGGGCGGCGCAGCTGACCGTCGATCAGGACCGGCGGGCCCGCCGGCTGGCCGCCGCCGCCGAGTCGGCGATGGGCGCCGGGCAGCTGGCCCGCGCCGGCGCCGCGGCCGACCGGGGCCGGCGGCTGACCGGGGACCCCGTGGTGCTGGCCCGGCTGGTCGCCGTGCGGGCCGCGGTCGACTCCGAGCACGGCAGCCCGACGCCGGCGGCGCTGATCGACGCGGCCGCCGGCATCGCCCGCACCGCGCCGGCCGACGCCGCGTCCCTGCTCGCGACCGCCGCCGCCGAGGCCTGGTTCGCCGGGGACCACGCCGCGCTCGGGCGGGCCGCGGAGCTGCTGGAATCCGTCGTGCCCGGCGACGACCCCGTGGCCGGAACGGTACGCGGCATGGAGCGGGTGGCAGCCGGCGACCCGGCCGCGGGGCTGCCGCTCATGCGCGCCGCCATCTCGCCGCGCGCCGCCACGGACCCGGTCGCCGGTACGTACGCGGTGTTCGGCGCGTTGATGACCGGCGACGACGAGGCGGCCTGCGAGCTGGCCGCGGCCCGCGTGGCCGCCTGCAGGGAGCAGGGCCTGATCGGCGCGCTGCCGCATGCCCTGCAGCTCCTCACCCAGGCGCAGCTCCTGCGGGGAAGGCACGCGGAGGCGGCGGAGTCGGGCGCCGAGGCCTGGCGGATCGCCCACGACACCGGGCAGGCGGGGCGGCTGCGGCACCTGCACGGCATCCTGGCGTGGCTCGCCGCCGTCGAGGGCGAGGACGACACGTGCGTACGGCTCGCCGGCCAAGCCGACGGCGCCGCGCGGGAACGCCACGGATCGGGGTGGGGCGGCTGCGCGCTGATTCTGCTCGACCTGGTACGAGCCCGGTACGACGCGGCGGCCGAGCGGATGGCGCGGATCCTCGACGGCCCGCTCGGGCACACCGTGATCGTCACCTTCGCCATGGCCGACCACGTCGAGGCCTGCGCCCGGCTGGGCGACCCGGGCCGGGCGGCCGAGGCGTTCGCCCGGTTCGACGCCTGGGCGGCGGCCAGCGGACGGCCGGGCGCCGCCGCCGTCGCGCACCGCTGCCGCGCTCTCCTCGCCCCGCGCGGCGAGGCCGAGGCCCACTACGGCGCGGCGCTCGAGTGGCACGCCCGGGGCGGGCGGGTGTTCGAGCACGCCAGGACGGAGCTGCTGTACGGCGAATGGCTGCGGCGGGCCCGCCGGCGCTCCGACGCCGGGGCGCAGCTGCGATCGGCGATGGGCCGCTTCGCCGCGCTGGGCGCCGCACCCTGGGCAGAACGGGCACGTACGGAGCTGGCCGCGACCGGCGCCCGCGCCGACCTGCCGGAGCTCGGCGTGGCGGCGAAACCGCTCGACGCGCTGACCCCGCAGGAGCTGCAGGTCGTCCGGCTCGCCGCGACGGGCGCCACGAACCGGCAGATCGGCGCGCAGCTCTTCCTCAGCCCGCGGACGGTGGGATTCCACCTGTACAAGGCGTACCCGAAGCTGGGGATCTCCTCGCGCGCCGACCTGGCGGCCCTCGACCTGGGCCACCCCGCCTAGCGTCGCGATCAGGAGCAGAGCAGGCGGGCGATCGTCAGGTCGGTGATGAGGACGTTGACCCAGCCGCCCTCGATCGCGGCCTTGATCGCGGAGAGCTTGCGCATGCCGCCCGCGACCCCGACCCGGCGCTCGACGGCACGGAAGGTCGGCGCGTCGATGCCGATGACGCGCTGGTCGAAGCCCGAGTCGACGGGTTTGCCCGTGGTGTCGAAGAAGTGCAGGCAGACGTCGCCGACGGCGCCGAGCCCGCGCAGCTCCTCCTGGTCGGCCTGGCTGACCGCGTTGCCGCTGCTGAGCAGCAGGGGCGAGGGCTCCAGGCTGCCGATGCCGACCAGCACGACGGTCAGGTCGTGCCACTGCGCCTGCACGTCCTTCACGCTGGGGTCCTCTAGCAGCGCGTCGCGGATCGCGGTGGTCGCGACCACGCCGGGCAGGGGCACGAAGATCGGCCGGGCGTAGGTGAGGTTGGCCAGGCGGGCGACCAGCCGGGTGGCGTGCACCTGCGCCTCGGGGCTGCCGACCCCGCCGACCAACTGGATGACGCGGTCGGCGACCTGGGAGTTCTTCTGCGGCAGGCGTTCGACCGTGGCCAGCAGGGTCTCGCTCCAGGAGGAGATGCCGATCACGTCGCCGCCGGTGAAGGTGACGCCGAGGTAGGCCGCCGCCGCCGAGGCCAGCGGCGGGATCACGTCGTCCTGGTAGTCCTCGACGTCCACGACCACGGCGTCGCGCAGGCCGTAGCGCCGCTGCAGCTCCTCCTCCAGCTCGGTGTGCACCCCTTCGGGGAGCGTGACCACCGTGCGGACCATGCCCCGCGTGACCGCCTCCTTGAGCAGGCGGGACACGCGGGGCTGGGAGATGTTGAGCGTGGCGGCGATCTCGGGCTGTCGCATGTTCTGCTCGTGGTACATGCGCGCGACCCGGGCCAGGAGGCGCAGGTGATCCTTGGTCGTGTCGCGCCTACGTTCCGCGTTCTGGACCACCGCGTACTCCTTTCTATTCACTCCTGAATGAAGCCTATTGTCCGAACCACCGTGGCGGAGACGCCGGCGGGGTCACTTCCTGGCGAACACCCCGAACTCGTCGGCGTTGTCGGCCGTGACGAGCTCGCAGTCGATGGACTGCTTCTCGTCCTTGCCCGTCTTGCCGGTCTTGATGAACTGGTCGGCCTGGTCCACGGCGCTGGTGGCGCCGAGCGCGGCGGGCTGCAGCCCGGTGGCGTGCATCTCGCCCGCCTTGATGGCGGCGATGGCGTCGGGGCTGCCGTCGAAGCCGACGACCACGACCTTCTTCAGCAGTCCCGCGGCCTTCAGCGCCGCGACCGCGCCCAGGGCCATGGTGTCGTTGCCGGCGATGACGCCCTGGATGTCGCGGCTCTTCTGGATGATGGTCTCCATCTTGGTGAACGCCTCCTGCTGGTCCCAGTTGGCGCTCTCCTTGGCCACCGGCTTCATGTCCGGGTACTGGGAGATCACGTCGGCGAAGCCCTTGGAGCGGACGCTGGCGTTGGTGTCGGACTCCTTGCCGACCAGCTCGACGTAGTTGCCCTTGCTCTTCATGGCCTCCACGAACGACTGCGCGACCAGCTGGGCGCCCTGGGAGTTGTTGGAGACGATCTGGGCCTTGGCGACGCCGGTGGCGTTGATCTCCCGGTCGATCAGGAAGACCGGGATGCCGCCCTGCGCGGCCTTGCGGACCGGCCCGATGGAGGCGTCGGCGCCCGCGTTGTCCAGGATGATCGCCTTGGCCTGGCGGGAGATGGCGGCGTCGATCAGCTCGCTCTGCTTGTTGGGGTCGTCGTCGTGGGAGGCCACGGACGTCTGGTAGCCGAGCTTCTCGGCCTGCGCCTTGGCCGCCTCGGCCTCGGCCTTGAAGAACGGGTTGTCGTGCGACGGGGTGATGATCGCGATCAGGCCGCCGGCGGCCGCGGCGCTGCTGCGGCCCGCCTTCGCGGTGCTCGCGGGCTGGTCGCCGCCACCGCTGCCGCAGGCGGCGAGCGTGGTGCAGCCGA
Source organism: Nonomuraea sp. NPDC051941 (assembly GCF_044593615.1). Classification (NCBI taxonomy): domain Bacteria; kingdom Bacillati; phylum Actinomycetota; class Actinomycetes; order Streptosporangiales; family Streptosporangiaceae; genus Nonomuraea; species Nonomuraea sp. NPDC051941. The sequence goes on along the minus strand of NZ_JBIUCF010000044.1, from coordinate 80,784 downwards.
GCAGGACGGAGAGTGCCAACGTGACGATGCGGGTGGGGGGCATGGTGTCTCCTTGTCGTTCAGTCGTGCTTCTTGCTTGCGGCGACCGCCGCCGCGGCGGCTCCCCGTCGCTTGAATCGCTGCTGGCCCTGGTCGAGCATCACGGCGAGGATGATGACCGCGCCCTTGATGAGGATCTGCCAGAACGTCGACACGCCCAGGATCACCAGGCCGTCGGCGAGGAAGCCGATGACGAACGCGCCGACCAGGGTGCCGCGCACGGTTCCCCGGCCGCCGCTGAGCGCGGCGCCCCCGATGACCACCGCCGCGATGGCGTTGAGCTCGTACGTCTCCCCGGCCTGCGGGGCGGCCGAGGTGAGCTCCGAGGCGATGATGAGCCCGGCGACCGCCGCGCAGGCCCCGGAGATCACGTACACGGTCGTCTTGACCCGCCGGATCGGCACGCCGGACAGGTCCGCGGCCCGCTCGTTGCCGCCGGTGGCGTAGAGCCAGCGGCCGAACGGGGACTTGGCCAGCAGCAGCACGGCCGCCACGGCCAGCAGGATCATGATCCAGATGGAGGTGGGCAGGCCGAGCGGGCGCCCGCTGCCGAGCAGCTCGAAGCCGGTGTTGCCGAGTGCCGGGTTGCCGCCCAGGTTGGGGTAGGTGGCGCCGTTGGAGATGAGCATCGCCGCGCCGCGGGCCACGTACAGCATGCCGAGCGTGGCGATGAACGGCGCCACGTTGAAGCGGGTGACGAGGATCCCGTTGATCAGGCCGACCGCCATGCCGACCGCGACGCACAGCACGATCACCACCCACACCGGCGGATAGGCGATCACGCCGCCGACGTGCAGACCCTGCAGGAGCTCGCCGGCGACCACCCCGGACAGGCCCACGATGGAGCCGACGGACAGGTCGATGCCGCCCTTGAGGATGACCAGCAGCATGCCGAGCGCGATCACGCCGTTGATGGCGACGTGCTTGGTCATCGTGATCAGGTTGGGGACGGTGAGGAAGGAGTCCGACAGCAGGCCGAAGATGACGATGAGCACGGCGAGCGCGATGAAGGCGCGCAGCTCGAAGGCCACGTTCAGCAGCGAGAGGCGGCGGGCCCGGGTGGCGGCCTGCTCCGGGGCCGCGGTGGTCGCCGTCGCCGTCATGACGAACCGTCCTGGGTTCCGCCGTCGGACACGCGCATCAGTTCCTCCCGGGTCAGCCCCCCTCGCCCAAGCTCGCCGCGCCGAAACTCGCCGACGAGGGCGCCGCGGGCGAGCACGAGCAGCCGGTCGGGGATGTGCAGGGCCTCTTCGGCGTCGGATGTGGTGAACAGCACGGCCAGGCCCCGCCTGGCCTGGGCCGCCATCAGCTCGAAGATGTCGGCCTTGGCGCCCACGTCCACGCCGCGGGACGGCTCGTCCAGCAGCAGGACGCGCGGCCCGGTCAGCAGCGCCTTTCCGATGATCACTTTCTGCTGGTTGCCGCCGCTCAGCGACCCGATGGCCGCCTGGGCGCCGCTGGTCTTGACGGTGACGTCGGCGATGGTGCGGGTGACGGCGGCGCGCTCGCGCTCCTGGGAGACGAACAGGCCGCGGACGAACGTGCCGAGCGCGGACAGGGACAGGTTCTGCCCGACCGACATGGTCTGGACGAGGCCGTCGCGCTGGCGGTCCTCGGGCACCAGCACCACGCCCCGCTCGATGCGGTCGCGGATCCCGGCCTCGTGCAGGGGCGCGCCGTCCAGCAGGACCTCGCCGGAGGACGGCCGCAGGCGGCCCGCCAGCGTCTCCAGCAGCTCGGTGCGCCCGGAGCCCATCAGTCCGTAGACGCCGACGATCTCGCCCGCGCGCACGCTGAGCGACAGCCCGTTCACGGCCAGCCGGTCGGGGACGGCCGGGTCGGCCACGGTGAGCCGGCGCACGGCCAGCGCCTCCTCGCCGAGCACCGGCTCCCGGCTGGGGAACAGCGTGTCCTGGTCGCGGCCGACCATCTGCTCGACGATCCAGCGGATGTCGACCTCGTCGGCCCGGGCCGTGGCGACCAGCCGCCCGTCGCGCAGCACCACGACGTCGTCGGCGATCTCCAGCGCCTCGTCCAGGTGGTGGGAGATGTAGACGACGGCGACGCCCGCGGCGGTCAGCTCCCTGATCACCCGGAAGAGCACGTCGACCTCGGGCGCGGTCAGGGCCGAGGTCGGCTCGTCCATGATGAGGACGCGGGCCTGCTGCAGCAGCGCGCGGGCGATCTCCACCAGCTGCTGCTGGCCGAGCCGCAGGTCGCCGACGAGCCGGTCCGGGTCGACGTCCTCCTCCAGCCGGTGCAGGACCGCGGCCGTGGCCTCGCGCTGTGCCTTGCGGTCGATGGAGCCGTACGCGGTGCGGACCTCGCGGGCCAGGAACAGGTTGTCCTGGATGCTGAGGTTGGGGCAGAGGCTGAGCTCCTGGTGGATGATGGAGATGCCCTGGTCGGCCGCGTCGCGGGAGGAGTGCAGCCGCACGGGCCGCCCGTCGAGCTCGACGTGGCCGGTGGTGGGCCGTTCGATCCCGGCCAGGATCTTCATCAGGGTCGACTTGCCGGCGCCGTTCTCGCCGAACAGCGCGGTCACGCGGCCGGGCGCCACGTCGAAGTCGACGCCCTTGAGCGCGTGCGTGCCGCCGTACACCTTGGTGACCTCGCCGGCCCGCAGGACCGGGCCAGAGACGGGCGCGCTCATGAGATCGCCACCGGCGTGATGGTCACGGTCTGGGGTGTCAGCAGGGTGAACGCCCCGGTGACGGAGATCTGCTTGCCCTCCAGCCCGGCCGCGTCCAGCCCTTTGAGCAGTTTGTCGCGCAGCTGGTTGTTGAGGGCGGTGGCGGCGTCGGCGTACTCCACCTGGTTGGTGAACTGGCCGAACGTGATGAATCCCACCGCGTCGCGCAGCGCGGTGCCGTTGATGGCGGGACCGGTCTGCACGGAGACCCGGGTGCCGTCCGGCAGGCCCTTGACGGTGACGGGCAGCAGCCCGGACTTGGCCGCGCCGGCCTCGCCCGTCACCTTGACGGCGAAGGTGTAAGGGCCGGTGCCCTGGCGCTTGCCGTACTTCTGGCTCGCGGCGTCCTTGTCGGCGGCCAGGGCGTCGAGCAGGACGGGCAGGTCGACGGCGGCGCTCTTGACGGCGGGGACGATCTTGGCCTCGTAGTTCTGGGCCCCGAACGCGGCCGGGTCGAACTTCTTCGGAGCCGCCGCGGCCGCGGTCTCGGCGGTCCGGTACTCGGTGCTGACGGCCATGAGGACGACCAGCACGGCGACGGCCGCCGTGGTGATCCAGCGGATCGGGACGCGCCGACGGGGGGTCGGCGCCGTTGCTGTCATGTGCTGCTCCCTTCACCGGAGGGGCGGGATCTGCGCACGGCCTCGTGCCAGGCGGCCTTCCTGGCCGCGCGGTCCGTCTCGTCCAGGGCGGGCTCGAACCGGTCCGCGGGTCGCGGGCGCCGTTCCAGCTCGCCGAGCGTCCACAGCTTGGCCGCGAGCCCGGCGGCGTCGGCCACGCCGAGGCATGACAGGTCGTGCTCGCCGGAGCGGGCGACGGCCCGGCCGCTGACGTCGGCCTGGAACTGCATCAAGCGGGCGCTGCGGGTGAGCCCGCCGTCGGCCATGAGCACGCTCACCTGGCCGACGGCCTGATCGACGGCGGCCACCACGTCCTCGACCTGGAAGGCGACCGCCTCCAGGGCGGCGGCGACGAGCTGGGCCCGGCGGGTGGCGAGCGTCAGCCCGATGATGACGGGGCTCGCGTCCGGGTCCCACCAAGGGGCGCCGAGGCCGCCGAAGGCGGGCACGAAGTGGACGTCGCCCGGGTCTGCGGCCTCGGCCAGCAGCACGTCGGCGGGTACGTCGAACAGCTCCGCCAGCCAGCTGACGGTGCGACCGGTCGCGCGGATGTTGCCCTCGACGGCATGAACAGGACCGTCCCCGAGGTCCCAGGCGATGCTGCGGCACAGGCCGGGCGCCTCCGGAGGGCCGCCGATGGCCATCACCGAGGAGCCGGTGCCGTAGGTGGCCTTCACCACCCCGGGCCGCCAGCCGGCATGGGCGAACATCGCGGCGTGCGAGTCGCCCATGACCGCCAGCACCGGCACCCCGTCGGGCAGCGGCGCGAGGTCGCGGACGGCGGGGAAGGCGCCGCAGGAGGCGACAACCCTCGGCAGCACCTCGGCCGACACCCCGAACAGCTCCAGCAGCCGCGGGTCCCACTCCCCGGTCCCGACGTCGAGCAGCTGGGTGCGCGAGGCGTTGCCGACCTCGATGACGTGCTCCCCGCCCAGGCGGCTGAGCAGCCAGGAGTCGACGGTGCCCAGGCACAGCTCGCCCGCCCGGGCCCGGCGCCGGTCCGGATCGTACGCGTCGAGCAGCCAGCGGGCCTTGAGCGCGGAGAACATCGGGTCCAGCGGCATCCCGCTCACCGACCGCACCAGGCCGGCGGCCCCGGTGGCGGCCAGCTCGTGGCACTGGGCGGCGGTGCGCTGGTCCTGCCAGCTGATCAGCGGCCCGACCGGCTCGCCGGTGCGGCGCTCCCACAGCACCAGCGACTCGCGCTGGTTGCCGAACCCCACGCCGGCGACCCGGGCGGCCTGCTCGGGGCCGACGCACTCGGCGACCGCCCGCCGCACGCTCTGCCACAGCTCGTCGGCGGACTGCTCGACCCAGCCCGGGCGGGGCTGGCTCTCGGCCACCGGTACGACGGCGCGGGAGACGACGCGGCCGCCCTCGTCCACGAGCAGCGCCTTGGTGGAGCTGGTGCCCTGGTCGATGGCCAGGATGAGCGGGCTAGCCATGGCGCAGCAGGTCTTTGACGGCGCTGACGATGCCGTCGGCGGACAGGCCGAAGTGGTCGAGCAGGAAGGCGGTGTCGCCGGTGGGGGCGAACACGCGAGGCACGCCGAGGATGCGCATGGGGACGGGGTGGCGGGTGACGACGGTGGCGGCGACGGCCGCGCCGAGCCCGCCGCTGATGGTGGCCTCCTCGGCCGTGACGATGCCGCGGGTCTCCCGCGCGGCGGCCACGATGGCCTCCTCGTCCAGCGGGTCGAGGAAGGGCATGTTGAGAACCCGCAGGTAGACGCCCTCCTCGCGGAGCCGGGCGGCCGCCTGCAGCGCGCGGGAGGTCAGCGAACCGATGGCGATCACCGTGGCGTCGTCGCCGTCGGCGAGCAGCACCGCCCTGCGCGGCTCGAAGGGCGCGCCCTCGGGCGTGACCACGGGCACCTTGAACCGCGGGATGCGCAGGTAGCTGGGCCTGCCGGAGGCCGCCGCCCAGCGGACGGCGGCGCGGGTCTGAACGGAGTCGGCCGGGACGATCACGTCGAGCCCGGCGACCGCGCGCATCCAGGACAGGTCCTCGATCGAGTGGTGGGTGGGGCCGAGCTCGCCGTAGGCCATGCCCGGGCTCTGCCCGCAGAGCACGACGTGCGCCTCGCTGTAGGCGACGTCGGCCTTGATCTGCTCCAGGGCGCGGCCGGTGAGGAACGGCGCCGCCGCGCACACGAACGGGATCTTGCCGGCGTTGGCGAGCCCCGCGCCGACTCCGACGAGGTCCTGCTCGGCGATGCCGACGTTGATCAGCCGGTCGGGGAAACGCTCCCGGAATCCGACGAGGTTGCTGGAGCCCACGGAGTCGTTGCAGACGGCCACGATCCGCTCGTCCTCGGCGGCCAGGGCCAGGAGCTCCGCGGCGAAGTCCTGCCGGCAGTCGAAGGCGGTCTGCTGGTCGGTCACGGTCATCGTGCCAGCTCCGCGAGGGCCGCTTCGACCTGGTCGGGGCTCGGCACCTTGTGGTGCCACTCCACGCGGTCCTCCATGAACGACACTCCCTTCCCCTTGATCGTGTGGGCGATGACGGCGACCGGCCTGCCGGTCGACGAGCCGCTCATCGCCTGCAGGAGGGCGAGGTGGTCGTGGCCGTCGACCTCGCGTACCTCCCAGCCGAAGCTGCGCCATTTGTCGTCCAGCGCCCCCAGGGCGTTGGTGTCCTCCGTCCTGGCGCCCTGCTGCAGCCGGTTGCGGTCGATGACGGCGGTCAGCGACGACAGGCCGTGGTGGGCGGCCGCCATGGCCGCCTCCCAGTTGCTGCCTTCCTGCAGCTCCCCGTCGCCGAGCACGACGAACGTGCGCCAGTCCGCGCCGTCGAGCTTGGAGGCCAGCGCGCACCCGGTGGCCACGGGCAGACCGTGCCCGAGCGCACCGGTGTTGGTCTCGATGCCGGGGACCTTGATGCGGTTGGGGTGACCGTTGAGCGCCGACAGCGGGGCCATGAAGGTGTCCAGCTCGGCCTCGGGGAAGAAGCCGCAGTGGGCGAGGGTCGAGTACAGGGCGGCGGCGCAGTGTCCCTTGCTCAGCACGAAACGGTCGCGCCCGCTCCACCGCGGACGTTCCGGATCGACGGACAGCACGCCGTAGAAGCAGGTGACCAGGATGTCGGTGACCGACAGGTCACCCCCGACGTGCCCCAGCTGGGCACGGTCGATCATGCGGATGATGCTCCGGCGCACCTCGGTGGCCAGCTGGTCCAGCTCCGCGGCCGCGGTGTGCCGGTCGGCCCGGCGAATCCGCTCGGCCGCCTGGCGATAGACGGCCGAACGCGTCGGATCGGCAGCAAGCAACGACATCACCGGGCCACGTCTTGAATATCTATTCCAATATGACTAGGCATATTTTGAAGCTAAGGCCGCCATCGCGTTCATGTCAATGAGGTGCGGAAGCTTGCGACTCGCCTGCTTCTTGACGGCTGTATGTCGCCGACGTTACATTCCGCTCGAATAGACAGGCGGTATTGAATAGCTATTCAATCGCCTCCAGCCCTCTGGAGAGGCAATGAACATCCCAAGCAAAGCGGCAGCTCTGGCAGCGTCTGCGCTGCTCCTGACCGCCTGCAGCGGCCGAGTCCAAGACAACACCAGCGCGACCAGCGGGGGGCAGGTCAAGCTGAGCTGGTGGATGGTCACGCAGAACGCGGACACGGCGAACGCCGCGTTCAAGTCGATTATCGGCGACTTCGAGAAGCAGAACCCGAACATCAAGGTAGATCTTCAGTACCGCGCGGTAGATGCGCACAAGGACGCGCTGCGCACCACGGCCGGCAGTAGTTCCGGCCCGGACATCTACTACAACTGGGCCGGGCCCGGCCTCGGCGGCGAGCTCGTCAAGTCGGGCGTGAGCCTCGATCTGAGCAAGTACTACCAGCAGTACAAGTGGGCCGACCGGTTCAACCCGTCGACCCTGGCGGCGTACAAGCAGTACGGCGGTTACCACGGCGTGCCCTGGACGCAGCGCACCGAGGTCGTCTACTACCACAAGGACCAGTTCGCCAAGGCGGGCATCAGCGCGCCGCCCACCACGTACCAGGAGTGGGCCACGGCGGCGCAGAAGCTCAAGGACGCCGGGCTCACGCCCATCACCATGGGCGGCAAGGACAACTGGCACGTCATGCGCCTGCTGGACACGTTCATCGAGACCAACTGCGGCGCCGAGCTGGGCGACAAGCTCAACACCCGCTCGACGAGCTGGGCCGGGCAGCCGTGCGTGGACAAGTCCTTCGAGCAGCTCAAGCAGTGGTCGGGCAACTACTTCAACAAGGGCTTCGCCGGCCTGCCGGTGGCCGAGGCGGGCGCGATGTTCCACTCGGGCAAGTCGGCCATGCAACTCGAGGGTGACTGGTTCACCCAGCAGAACATCGACGCCGGCGACGACCAGAACAACGTGGGCGTCTTCCCGATGCCCACGGGCACCGACCGGCTCTACGGCTTCTCCGAGGGCATGTACATCAGCAAGTCGAGCAAGCACCCGGACGAGGCCGCCAAGTTCCTGGACTTCTTCACCTCCGCCGCCGTGGAGGGCAAGTACCTGGGCGTCTTCTCCTCGGTCCCGGTGAACAAGGAAACCAAGGGGGAGAACCCGCTCGCGCCGATCAACACGCAGATCGCCGAGCTGACCGGCAAGGCCAAGGGGTTCTTCCTCAACAACGACCAGAACTTCCCCACCGACGTGACGACCGAGTACTGGCGCATCCAGAACGGGGTCACCAGCGGCTCGATCGCCCCCAAGGAGGCGGGCGCGCTACTGCAGAAGTTCATCGACACCCATAAGGACTGACCAGCCGTGACCGGCCGGGGGGATCGCTCCCCGGCCGGTCCGATCAACCGAGGAGGAGCGGCCTTGGCCACCGTGTCCACCGCCCCGACCACGTCACGACCCACCCACCCCTCGCACCGCCCCCGCACGCCACGCCGCGGCCTGCCCATCCTGGGCGCGCTGCCGTTCCTGGCGCCCGCGCTGGCGCTCTACGGGATCTTCCTGCTGTTCCCCATCGTGTCGGCGATCTACCTCAGCTTCGTGCGGTGGAACGGCTTCCCCACCGTGCCGCAGATCTGGGCCGGACTGGCGAACTACCAGGACATCTTCACCAACGACACGGTCTTCCACACCGCCCTGCGCAACAGCGTCGTCTGGGTCGTGCTCTCGCTCGTCGTGCCCACGGTGCTCGCCCTGCTGCTCGCCCTGGCGCTCAACCACCGGCTCCTCGGCCGCAACCTGCTGCGCTCGGCGTTCTACATCCCGGCCGTGCTGGCCTCGATCGCCGTGGCGACCATGTGGACGTGGATCTACAACCCGAACTCCGGCCTGGTCAACAGCACGTTGACGTCCCTCGGCCTGTCGTCGTGGATCCAGGACTGGCTCGGCGACCCGCAGATCGCCCTCTACTCCGTCTTCGTCGCCTTCGTCTGGCAGACGACGGGCTTCTCGATGGTGCTGTTTCTGGCCGGGCTGCAGACGGTGCCGGCCGACCTGGTCGAGGCGGCCAAGCTCGACGGCGCCTCCGCCTGGCAGACCTTCCGGAACGTCACCCTCCCGGCACTGCGGCCGACCTTCACCGTCGTCCTGGTGCTCACCGTGATCAGCTCGCTCAAGGTGTTCGACCTCATCGTCGGCATGACCAACGGCGGCCCGGCCCAGTCGAGCCAGGTGCTGGCCCTGTGGTCCTACAGCCAGTCGTTCATCAACCACAACTTCGGAGGGGGCAACGCGCTGGCCGTCGTGCTCCTCGTGATCACCCTGGCGCTCGTCCTGCCGTACCTGATGTGGACCTTGAAGGAGGACGAGCGATGAACGCGGTCCGCCGTGCCAACTACCCGCTCATCGGGCTGTGGATCGCGCTGGTCGTCTGCGCGCTCATCTGGCTCGCGCCGTTCGCCTTCATGGTGCTGACCTCGCTGAAGTCCACGGCCGACATCGGCCGCTCGTCCATCTGGGCGATGCCGGAGGTGTGGCGGTGGGACAACTACAGCGCCGCCGCGGAGCGGGGCGAGCTGTGGACCGTGGCCAAGAACAGCGCCTACATCGCGCTCATCAAGGTGCCGCTCGGCCTGATGATCTCGGCCGCGGCGGCGTTCGCCATCGCGCGGCTGCGCTTCAAGCGGCAGCGGATCCTGCTCATCGTGATCACCCTGGGTGCGATGGTGCCGGTGCAGGTCGCCATCGCCCCGATGTTCACCACGCTGTCGAGCATGGGGCTGCTGAACTCCACGAACGGGATCATCCTGCCCTACCTGGCCTTCGGCATCCCGTCCCAGGTGTTCTTCCTGTACGGGTTCTTCCGCTCCCTGCCCCGCGAGCTCGACGAGGCCGCCCGCATCGACGGCTCGGGGAACTGGCGCCTGTTCGTACGGGTCATCCTGCCGCTGGCCAAGCCCGCGCTGGCCGCGCTGTTCATCCTGGACTTCGTCGCCACCTGGAACGAGTACGGGATGGCCCTGGTGCTGCTGCAGGACCAGGACGCGCGTACGGTGCCGCTGGCGCTGCAGGCCTTCCAGTCGCAGTTCGCCTCGAACTACGGGCAGCTCAACGCCTTCATCATCATGTCCATCCTCCCGGTTCTCATCGTCTATCTGATGTTCCAGCGCTTCTTCACACAAGGCGCCCTCGCCGGCGCGATCAAGGGATAGGAGACCATTCCGTATGGCAGCAGAACCACTGTTCGGCGCCGGGCTCTGGCACTTCGGGCAGTTCCGCGACCGTTATGCCACGGACGGGTACGGCCCGCCCGTCTCCACGCTGGAGGCGATCGACCGCGCGGGCCAGGTCGGCAGCCTGTCCGTGGTCGACATCAACTACCCGTTCAACCCCGCCGACCTCGACGTGGACCAGCTGGAGGACCGGCTGAAGGCCAACGGGCTGCGGGCCATCGCGCTGACGCCGGAGATCTACACCAGGAAGTTCGCCCGCGGCGGCTTCACCAACCCCGACCCCGGGATCCGGCGCGCGGCCATCGAGCTGGTCAGCGAGTCCGCCGACCTGGCCCGCCGCCTCGGCTGCGACTACGTCAAGCTCTGGCCCGGCCAGGACGGCTGGGACTACCCCTTCCAGGCCGACTACAAGGCGCTGTGGCAGATGTCCATCGACGCCGTCCGCGAGCTGGCCCAGCGCCACCCCGACCTGCGCTTCGCCATCGAGTACAAGCCGCGCGAGCCGCGTAACCGCATGACCTTCTCCTCGGCCGCCCGCACCCTGCTGGCCATCGAGAAGATGGACGTGCCCAACGTCGGCATCCTGCTGGACTTCGGCCACTCCCTGTACGGCCTCGAGTCCCCGGCCGACGCGGCCCAGCTCATCCTCGAACACGACCGGCTCTACGCCATCGACGTCAACGACAACTTCCGCGGCTGGGACGACGACATGGTGGTGGGCTCCATCCACCTCGTCGAGACCTTCGAGTTCTTCCACACCCTGCGCCAGGCCGGCTGGCAGGGCGTCTGGCAGCTCGACCAGTTCCCCTTCCGCGAGGACTCGGTGGAGGCCGCCCGCGCCGGCATCGAGGTCATGCGGACGATCTGGCGGGCCCTGCAGGTCCTCGACGTGGACGCCCTCGCCGAGGCCCAGGCCCGCCAGGACGCCCTGGCCGCGCAGCGCATCGCGCGCAAGGCGCTGCTCAGCGCCCAGGTGGACGGCTGATGGGCGACGTGACGCGCGTCGGGGGAGCCTGGCGCGAGGTGGAGATCACGCTCACCGCCTCGGCCGACCTCCCCGACGCCTACACCGCCGTCGAGGTGTGGGCGGACTTCACCCACGACACCGGGCTGTCCCTGCGCAGGCCGGCGTTCTACGACGGCGGCCGCACGTGGCGGATCCGGTTCAGCTCGCCGCTGGCGCACGGCCGCTGGCACTGGACCACCGACGCGTCCCTCGACGACCGGGGGCTTCGCGGGGCGTCCGGGATCATCGAGGTGGACGCCGCCGAACCGCCTGCGCACCGCTTCCGGCGGCACGGCTTCTGGACCATGTCGCCGGGCGGGCGCAGCCTCGTGCACGCCGACGGCACCCCGGCGATCATGGTCGCCGACACCGCCTGGGGCCTGCCCTGGCGGGCCACCGAGGAGCAGGTGCGCACGTACGCGGCCGACCGGCAGGCCAAGGGCTTCAACGCGGTGCTGCTGATGTCGGTCCAGCCCGACATGCGGGCCGTCGGCCCGCGCGACCGCTCCGCCGACGAGGGCTTCGACGTCGCCTTCGAGGACCTGCCCGGCGGGCACGTCAACGCGCTCAACCCCGCCTACTTCCAGTATCTGGACCGGCTCCTGGACATCCTGGTGGAGCACGAGATCGTGCCCGTGCTCCAGCCGGTCTTCCAGGGGTTCGGCTGGAAGGGGCTCGATGTGGCCGGCACGGTCGTGCCGCCCGAGGAGTACGCCCGCTACTGCCGCTACCTGGTGGCCCGCTACGGCGCCCGCCCCGCGATCTACCTGGTCGGCGCCGACGGCTCCGGCCGCGAGCCGCAGATCGCGGCCGGCGGCGCCGAGGTCCACGCCTGGGACTGCTACGCGCAGCCCACCGGCATCCACTACCGCCCGCACGCCGACAACCGGGCCTGCCAGGACGCCGACTGGCTGGACTTCCAGTGGTGCCAGACCGGTCACGGCGGCGAGCACGTCCCCGAGCGAGTCGCGGTCATGCGGCGCGACACGCCCGTCAAGGCCGTCGCCAACGGCGAGCCCACCTACGAGCAGACCCGCAGCGTCACCAACGCCGCCGGCTGGTGGCAGGGCCACGAGGCGTGGAGCAACCTGTGCGCGGGCGGGGCCATGGGCGTCGTCTACGGCGCCGCGAACATCTGGCAGTGGAAGCTGCACGCCGACGAGCCCGGACACGCGCCGTACTTCCTGGCCCCGTCGGGCGGCTGGCGCGAGTCCCTCGACTTCGAGGGCTCCACGTACGTCGGGCTGCTCGGCAAGATCCTGGACGGCCTGCCCACGACCGACATGGAGCCGGACTGGGAGACGTTCATCAGCCCGCGCTCCCTGCGCGTGCCCGGCCGCCTGCACGTGGTCTACCAGGAGCACGGCGGCGCGCTGCGCCCGACGCGCGAGGACGGGCTGCCGACCGCCTACCGCGTCGTCGACCCGCGCACCGGCGACGTCGTCGCCAGTGGCCGGCGCCGGCCCGGCGAGGCCGTCGAGGACGAGCGGCAGGTGGCCCGCGTGGTCATCTTCTACGACGAATAAGACGAATGACCCGCCGCCACGCCTTGGAGGGGGCGTGGCGGCGGGGCTTCAGGCGATGGCCTGGTAGGCGGTGGTCCAGAAGTCCTTGTGGAGGCGGGGCGTGTGGACGGAGTCCATCGCGCTCTGGGTCAGCAGGATGCCGACCAGGTCCTCGGCCGGGTCGGCGTACCCGGTGGTGCCGAGGCCGCCGTCCCAGCCGAACTGGCCCGGCGAGGCCAGATCGCGGCGGTGGGTGCGGACCGCCAGGCCGAACCCGTACCCGCCGTGCCGGCCGAAGTGGTCGCCGAACGCGTCCTTCTCGACCTTCTGTCCCGGCGTCAGGTGGTCCGTCGTCATCAGCTCGACCGAGGCCCGCGACAGGACGCGCGCGCCGCCGAAGGCGCCCTTGTCCAGGAGCATGCGGAAGAAGGCGTGGTAGTCGTCGACGGTCGAGACCAGCCCGTCGCCGCCGGCCTGGAAGAGCGGCGGGCGGCTGTACTTGCCGCCGGCGGCCTCGTCCCAGACGACCGGTTCGCCGTTCTCGGGGTTGTGCGCGTAGCTGGTGGGCAGGCGGTGGATCCGGTCGGCGGGCACGTGGAAGCCGGTGTCCTTCATGCCGAGCGGCCCGAACAGCCGCTCGCGCAGGAACTCCTCCAGCGGCTGCCCGCTCACCCTGGCCACGAGCACGCCGAGCACGTCGGAGCCGACGTGGTACTGCCACAGCTCGCCCGGCTGGCGCATCAGCGGCAGCGTGCCGAGCCGGCGGATCCACTCGTCCGGCCCGAAGTCCGGCGAGGTGGTGTCCAGGCCGAGCTCGCGGATCGCGGTCTGGATCGGGTACGTGTCCGGCGCGGCCAGCACCACCCCGAACCCGAAGGTGAACGTCAGCAGGTCGCGCACGGTGATCGGCCGGGCCGCGGGGACCGTGTCGTCCAGCGGCGCGTCGATGCTCCTGAGCACCTGGCGGTCGGCCAGCTCGGGCAGCCACTCGTCGACCGGGTCGTCCAGCCGCAGCCGGCACTCCTCGACCAGGATCATCACCGCGGCGGCCGTGATCGGCTTGCTCAACGACGCCATCCGGAAGAGCGTGTCACGCCGCATCGGCTCGGTGCCGCCCGCGTGCAGGGTCCCCAGGGCCTCGACGTGCGTCTCGTCGCCCCTGCCGACCAGCGCGACCAGCCCGGGTACGCTCCCGGACCCGACATGTCCGGCCAGCACGTGCCGCATCCGGTCCAGCCCCGCCTGTGACAGGCCGGGCCGCTCGTGCACGTCCCACCGGCCCTTGGTGTCCCAGGTGCCCTTCATGTCCCAACTGGTGCTCATGGACATCGTCATCTCCCCGCGCTGCGTACGGCGTTCCCTCTTGCGAACACTGTACTCATAAGGAACGGTGTGCGCAACGAGGAAACGCCGGACGGCGCGCGGGGTGGTCAGGCGATCCGGAGGCCCGCCGGGCTGAGGATCGACGTGGCGAGGCTCTGGACGAACCGAGCGAGCAGTGCCTCGAGGAGCATCATCGCGGCCTTGGCGAGCAGGGAGGCCAGGAATTCGGACAACTCTCTACCTCTTCATTGAAACTACGCTTCAAGTCACATTGGGGTAGAAAGATGTATATACGGTGAGAAACCGGATGTCCATAGGGTGAACTCCAGATGACTATCCCTGGGCGTTCGACCGTTCGATCATGGTGGTCACCCAGGCCGTGGCCCCGGCGCATCCGAGCGCGATCCCCCACGCCAGCGGCCCCACCGGCTGGCAGCCGAAGAGCTGGCTCAGACCGGGCACGGAGACGATCACGCCCAGCGCCGCCAGGGACGACACCGAGGCGAGCACCACCGTGCGATCCCCGCCGCCCAGCGCCAGCGTCTGCAGCAGCTGCGCCGCCACCAGGCCGATGAGCCCCACCGTATCGGCCCGGCCCCGGGTGCCGGTCATCCGGGCAAGCACCCAGGCCGCGCCCGCCGCCACGGCCGTGGTGATGGCGCGCAGGTAGATGTCCCTGGTCAGCGCGGCGCCCAGCGACGCCTCCGGGCCCTCGGCCAGGAGCTTCTCCGGGCTCGCGGCGCTCGGCGGCCGGATGGCCACCGCCATCGCGGGCAACATGTCGGTGAGCAGGTTGACCAGCAGGAGCTGGCGGGCGTTGAGCGCGCTGCGCCCGGTGAGCAGGCTGGAGCCGAGGGTGAAGGCGATCTCCCCGACGTTGCCGCCGAGCAGGATGCCCAGCGCGTCGCGCACGGAGGTCCACATCGCCCGGCCCTCGACGATCGCGTCGATGATCGTCTCGATGCGGTCGTCCACCACGACGATGTCGGCGGCGGCCCTGGTGGCCGGCGCGGCGCGCGACCCGAGGGCCACGCCCACGTCGGCGAGCCGGATCGCGGGCACGTCGTTGGCGCCGTCGCCGGTCACGGCCACGACCTTGCCGGCCTTGCGCCAGCAGGTGACGATCCGGGCCTTGTGCTCGGGCGTCACCCGGGCGAACACCGCCACCTTCGGCAGCTCCTCGGCCAGCGCCTCGTCGTCCAGCTGCTCCAGCTCCGGGCCGGTCATCACGCGCAGGCCGTTCAGGGCGCCGATCTCCGCGGCGATGGCCTCCGCCGTGCTGGGGTGGTCGCCGGTGAGCATGGCGACCCGCACGCCGGCCCGCATCAGGTCCTCCACGCTGCGCTTCGCCGTCGGGCGCACCGGGTCCGCCAGGCCCAGGAACCCGAGGAAACACAGGTTCTCGATGCGCGACTCGTCGAGGTCGGCGCGGCTCGAGGCGGGGCGCTCGGCGACGGCGAGCACGCGGTAGCCGCGCAGGGCCAGCCGGTCCACCTCCTCCTCCAGCTGCCGCCTCATCCGATCGTCCAGCGGTACGGTCTCCCCGTCGACGACGATGCTCGTGGAGCTGGTGAGCACGATCTCGGGAGCGCCCTTGACGCTCAGCAGCTGTCCCGCCTCCGACCGGCCGAGGACGGCGTGGTAGCCGCGGGCCGGCTCGAAGGGCAGCTCGTCCACGCGGTGCCACGTACGCAGGCCGTACCTCGGGGTGACGCCGAGCTTGCCGGCGCCCTCCACGATCGCGCGGTCCGTGGGGTGCGGGATGGCCCGCCCGCCCTCGAACCTGGGCCCCGCGCGCAGCGCCGCGCCCACGATGGCCCGCAGCTCCGGCGTGGCCTCCTCCACCGACTGCTCGGCCCGGCCGTCCGACACCCGCCGCAGGCTGATGTGGCCTTCGGTGAGCGTTCCCGTCTTGTCGAAGCAGAGCACGTCCACGCGGCCCAGCGCCTCGATCGTGGACGGGTTGCGCACCAGCGTGTTGTGCGCCGACAGCCGCTTGGCCGAGGCCAGCTCGGCCGCGGTGGCGACGAACGGCAGCCCTTCGGGGACCGCCGCCACCATCATGCTCACCGCCGGGGCGAGCGCCTGCGACAGCGGCGAGCCGCGTACCAGCTCGACGACCATCAGGAGCAGGCCGGAACCGAGAGCCGCCGGGAGGATCCGGCGGCTCAGCGCGCGCAGGCGCAGCTCGACCCCGCTCGGCGGCGGGCCCTCCTGGCTGAGCCTGGCCGTCCTGCCCGCCTCGGTGGCCGCTCCGGTCGCCACGACCACGGCGTACCCGTGGCCCGCCGCGACGGTCGTGCCCTCGTAGACCATCGAGGTGCGGTCCGCGACGGCGGGCGCCGCGGTCGGCGTGTCCGTCTTGGAGACGAGCTGCGACTCGCCGGTGAGGGTGGACTCGTCGATCTCCAGCCCGGCCGCCTGGATGAGCCGCCCGTCCGCCGGTACGGCGTCGCCGGCACGCAGCTCGATCACGTCCCCGGGCGCCAGGTCGTCGGCGAAGCCCGCCACGGCGCCCGTGGGCCGGCGGATCCGTACCCGGATGGCGGTGGTCTCGGTGAGGCGGTGCAGCGCCCGCGCGACGTTGCGCCGCTGCGCGCCGCCGAGGACGGCGTCCACCACCATCACGCCGCAGATGAGCACGGCGTCCAGCGCGGAGCCGAGCCCGGCCGACACGCCCGCGCCCGCTGCGAGGACCGGGCTCAGCGGGTTGGCCAGCTCGTGCAGGGTCGCGCTGAGCATGGATTCGGGGCCGGCCGCAGCGGGCCGCGCCGGGCCCGTCCTGCGGCGTGCGGCCTCCGCCTCGCTCAGCCCCTCGGGCGAGGTGGCGAGCCGGGCCAGGACGTCGCGGGCCGCCATGGCGTGCCAGGGCGTGTGGTCGGCGAGGATCGGCGCGGGCCTGCTCCCGGCGCTGCGCCCCATCCACTCACCGACCGTGAGGGTGGCGAGCGCGGCGCAGTCGCGTGCCAGGTTGGCGCGTCCGACGGCGAGCGTGGCGGGGCCGAGGAGCGCCAGGCCGGTGCCGACGACCGAGCCGGCGGCCGCCACGAGGACCCCGCGGACGCTCGCCTTCCTGGCCGACGACAGGCACTGCAGCAGCAGGTGCACGCCTTCGAGCCCGCCCATCACGTCGGCGTCCCAGGGGACGCGCCGCGCCCCTTCGAGCACCCCGATGCCCAGGTCGGCCTGGCGCAGCCCGCTGCGCCCCCGCTGCGAGACGACGGCCACGGCGTGGCCCTCCGACTGCAGCGCCCGCACGGACGCGCCCAGCCGCGGCCCGTTCTGGACCACGCGGTCCATGCGCAGCCGCTTGGCGAGGGCGGGATCCCCGCCGGCCAGGACCATGTCGCAGGTGCCCCGCGCCGCCGCGACCAGGGCCTCGGCGAGCGGATGCAGCTCGGGGACCAGCTGGACGAGGGCGATCGGGGTCCCGTCGCGTTTGACCATGACGGTGGTACGGTCCTGCGCCCCATGGGGCTCGGCGCTCCACCCGTCGCGCTCGCGCCGGGCCGAAGGGTCGGCCAGGTCGATCAGCGCGTAGAGCCGGGTGTACAGATCGTCGCCGTCCACGTCGGGGCCGAGCGAGGTCACGTCGTCGATCGCCCACGCGCCCGTGGTGAGCAGGGCGGCGTCGAGGACCACGGTGTCGATGCGATCCATGCGGACGAGGACGTCACGGTTGAGCACGATCGTGTCGCGTCCGGCGAGGCCGCGCGCGACGGCGCTGGCGAAGGCCTCCCTGCCGAGGTTCGCGGCCTTGGGGATGCCGGCGATCAGCACGGACAGGCCCCGCTCGCGGTCGCTGCTGAGCACCGTGGTCAGGCCGAGCCCCGCCAGCGACACCGCGCTGGCGGCGTCGGCGTACCGCTCCACGGGCCCGCGGGGCAGCCGGCCCGGGCGCGGCGGCGAGGCGGCCCTGGTGTGGCGGTAGGCCCCCGTCACGGTCGCGAACTGCTCCTCGCGCTGTTCCCACGCCTTGAGCCCGGCACGCGAGTCGACGTACCGGCCGGCCGCGGCGACCGAGTCGATCAGCAGGGACATGGGCCGCATGGCCAGCGTGTGGGCGACGACCCGGGTCATCGCGATCATCGCGTCCGCGCCGGGCTTGCCGATGCGCTCCTCCAGCTCCCTGCGTACCAGGGGGGTGTGCTCGGCCAGCGAGAGGAGGCCGGGCACCGCCGCGGACAGCCGTGGGACACGGGCCAGCCGGCCGGCCAGGGCGAGCCCGGTGCCGGCCAGGTGCAGGCCGAGGCTGACCACGGAGCGGTCCTGCTGCTCCACGCCGTCCCGGGCGGGGGCTGGGGAGCCGTCCCCGGCCCCGTCCTCGGCATCGGCCTCGTCGAGCTCCTCCACGACGGCCACGAGCTTGTCCATGTCGTCCGTCGTGACGTCGCAGGCCACGAAGACGCAGCCGAGCGCCCCGTTCACCTCGGCGCGCGGCACTCCAACCGCTTTGAGGCGGTCTTCCAGCTCGCGGGCGCGCCGCTCGGTGCGCGGGCCGCCGATGGTGCGCAGCTCGATACGAGCTCCGCCCGGGCACGGCTGAACCCGGCGGGAGCGCGGGAGGACGCTCCGCACCGGCTCCGGGAACATGTTCAGCAGCGTGCCAGCGTTGAGCAGGCCGAACAACGCCATGTGGTCTCCCGTCTACGGCGTCGTGGTCACCTGCTCGGTGCGGTGCTCTTTCGCCTGCTTGTCGAGCTCGAAGTCGAGGTGGTCTACCTGGTGGTGGTGCCGGAGGTCCCGGTCGCCTTGCGCGTGGTGCTTCTCGTGGTGCGGGTGCTCTTGGCGGCGGTGCCTCTGGTGGTGCTCTTGGTGGTGCCGGTCGCGCCGCTGGTCGTGGCCGCCCTGCGCCGCGTGGTGGTGCCGGTCGTGCCGCCGGCCGTGGTGGCCCTGCGCCTTGTGGTGGTGCCGGTCGTCGTGGCCGGCTTGGCGGCGGTGCTCCTGGTCGTGCTCCGGGTGGTGCCGCCGGTGGCGGCGGTCGTGCCGCCGGTCGTGGCGGCCCTGCGCCTCGTGGTCGTGCCGGCGGTCGTGGTCCCGGCCGTGCCACCGGTCGTGGCGGCCCTGCGCCTCGTCGTGGTGCCGGTCGTCGTGGTCCCGGCAGTGCCGCGCCGGGTGGCGGTCGTGGCGCGCTTGGTCGTCCCGGTCGTGGCCCGCCTGCTCGGGGTCGTGGTCTCCCGGGCCGCGGGCTCCCTGGTCGGTGTGGTGGTCGCGCGCTGCCTCCCGAACGCGGCCCGCGGCAGACCCCGCCGGGCGAGGATCGTCCCGGCGCCGATGGCGGCCGCGACGGGCCATTCGAGCACCCCGACCGCGGCGAGCGCGCCGAGCGCGCCGTAATAGGCCATGCGTTCGGGCGGAGGGAGGAACGTCCGGGCGACGTCGACGTAGTGACCGAGCTCCTGCTTGCTGACACGTGGGATCGGGATGTTCGGCATCTGCATCCGTGGCATGCGTGGCATCTCGATGTGTGGCATTTCTATGTGTGGCATCCGCATTTCGGGCTGCCGGACCTGGATGCCGAGCATCGGCAGGTCCAGGCTGAACCGCTTGGTGCCATTCCCGTCGGGTCCGGCGGTCGTGCGCCCTCGCGGCTGGGTGACGGCCATGATCCCTCCTAGCAGGACGCGAATTCCTTATATGTCCCTATCCACGGCACGGGTCCTCTAATTCCAGACGAGAGAGATTTGGGGATTTTTGCTGTCCTTTATCTGTTCCTTGGCTAAAGCCCAGGTCAGGACGAGGATGATCGAGCTCCCGCGAATCCCTCGACGACGCGGCGGACCTTGCCCACGGCCTCGTGGTCGCCCAGGCGCAGCGCGGTGTTCGCCGCCATGAGCACCGCGTCGATCTGGAAGGCCGCGAGCTCGGCGTCCAGGTCGGCGATCTCGCCGGCGGCCACGGCGCCGCGCAGCTCGCCGGCGATGATCGCGAGCCAGTCGCGGTGGTGGCCGACGAGCGCGTCGCGCACCGGCCCCGGCCGGCTGTCGAAGTCGGGGAGGTTCGCCGCCCAGAAGCAGCCGCCCGCGAACAGGGGAGTCTCGGCGTAGGAGATCCAGCGCTCGGTGAGCGCGCGCAGCCGGGCCACGCCGTGCGGCACGTCCGAAACCGGCCGGATGACGGCGTCGCGGAACGCCTCGCGCGCCGAGGCGACGGTGGCGAGCTGCAGCTTCTCCTTCGTTCCGAAGAGCGTGGCGACCCCGCTCTTGCTGAGCCCGAGGTCGGTGGCCAGCCGGCCGATGCTGAGCCCGTTGAGCCCTTCCAGCGACGCGACGTCCACGGCGTGGCGCGTGATCGTCTGCCTGGCCCGCGCGCCGCGCAGCAGGCGCTGGTCGGAGATCCCGGCCGTCGCGGGGGCGGGTTGCTCTAGCTCGCTCATGAGCCCTCATCATGTCACTTGCTATTAAGTACGAACGATCGTACGTTTTCTTCGTGACTATGACAACAACGCCTCGCACCGTGGCCGCCGCGCCATGGGGCGCCGTGTCGATCGTGCTGGTCGGCGCGTTCATGGCGCTTCTGGACTCGTACATCGTCATCGTCGCGGGACCGGCGATCCAGGCCGACCTGGGCGCCTCCGGCGGCGAGCTGCAGTGGATCCTGGTCGGCTACCAGCTCACCTACGCGGTGTTCCTCGTCACCGGTGGCCGGCTCGGCGACCTGTACGGCCGCAAGCGGACCTTCGTCGCCGGCATGGCCCTGTTCACGCTGGCGTCCGTCGCGTGCGCGCTCGCCCCGGCCGCGCTCGCGCTCATCGCGGCCCGTCTCGTGCAGGGCCTGGGGGCCGCGCTGATGCTCCCGCAGGTCTACGCGGTCATCACCGTGCTGGTCCCGGAGCAGGGCAGGCACCGCGCGTACGGGGTGCTCGGAGCCGTCATGGGGCTCGCCACCGTCGGCGGCCAGCTCGTCGGCGGCCTGCTGATCGGAGCCGACCTGCTCGGCTCCGGCTGGCGCCCCGTGTTCTGGATCAACGTCCCGATCGGCCTCGTCGCGATCCTGCTCGCGGCCAGGCTCCTGCCGGAGTCGCGGGCGCCGCTCGCGCGCCGGCTCGACCTGCCGGGGGTCGTCGTGCTCAGCGTCGCGCTGTTCCTCCTGGCCTTCCCGCTCATCCAGGGCCGGCAGGCGGGATGGCCCTGGTGGACCTGGGCCTGCCTGGCCGCGGCCGTTCCCGCTTTCGCCTTCTTCGTCCTCGTCGAGCGCAGGACCGCCACTCCGCTGGTGCGGATCTCCCTGTTCCGCGCGCGGTCGTTCGCCGTCGGCATCCCTCTCGTCCTGACGATCTACGCGCTGCTCTCGTCGTACTACCTCGTGCTGTCGATCTCCCTGCAGGACGGGCTCGGCATGCCGGCCCTCGGGGCGGGGCTGGTCTATGCCCCGGCCGCCCTCACCTTCTTCGTCTTCAGCATGGTCGCCGGCCGGCTCGTGCCCAGGTACGGCCGTCGCGTCCTGGAGTTCGGGGCCGTCGTGCTCGCCATCGGGTACGCGGTCACGGCGGCCGTGCTGATCGGCGGCCTGCCGTTCACGCCGGCGGTCGTCATCCCGACGCTCATGCTGCAGAGCGTCGGGGGAGGGCTGCTCATCACGCCGTCGCTCAACGCGGTGCTGGCCCGGACGGACCCCGCGGACGTGGGCATGGCCTCCGGCGTGCTGTCCACCGCCCAGCAGGTCGGCAACGCGCTCGGCGTCGCGCTCATCGGAGTCGTGTTCTTCCACGCCTTCGATCCCGCCACCGGAGACCGGGCCGCCGCGGCGGCCCACGGTCTGGGGATGTCCTCGGTGTTCACCTTCGCCGTCGCGAGCGTGGCGGCGGTCCTGGTGTACCTGCTGCCCGCCAGGAAGGACTAACAGGCGTGCCGTCGGAGAACGCCGGGCGTCACTCCGATATCAGGCGGGCGGGGAAGCCGCCGGTCGCGATGGGGCCCCAGCGGTCGATGTGGACGCGGATCAGCGACTTGTCCTGGCGCCGCATGGCGGCCCGGTACTCGTCCCAGTCGGGGTGCTCGCCGGCGATGCACCGGTAGTACTCGACCAGGGCTTCGAGGGCGTCGGGCATGTCCAGCACCTCCGCGTGCCCGTCGACCTGGACGTACGGGCCGTTCCAGTCGTCGGACAGCACGCAGATGGACACCCGCTCGTCGCGGCGGGCGTTGCGGGCCTTGACCCGGTCGGGATAGGTGGAGACCACGATCCGGCCGTCCTCGTCGACCCCGCAGCTGACGGGTGAGAGCTGCGGCCGGCCGTCCTTGCGGGTGGTCGAGAGCAGGCCGTGGTGCCTCGGGCGGAGGAACTCCAGCAGCTCGGGCAGGTCGACGTGGCGTGCGGTGGCGATGTTCGGAGCCATCTCATGTGCCTTTCGGTCATACGAAATCGCTTCGATCCTTTCATCCGGAGCGGCGGCCGCCGGGCCGGAGGCGTTCCCCGGCGTGATAAGCCGCCCGGGCGGGGCATCAGGGGGGCGTCGGGGAAATCGGGAGGAGTCGGGCATGTGCGGCATCTGCGGCTGGGTTGACTTCGAGCGGGACCTGATGGGCGAGAGGGCCACCGCGCAGGCCATGACGGACACGATGGCCTGCCGCGGTCCCGACGACCAAGGGCTCTGGATGGCGCCGCACGCCGCCATCGGCCACCGGAGGCTGGCCATCATCGACCTCCCCGGCGGCCGGCAGCCCATGGTCGCCGACGAGGACGGGCGGGAGCCGGCCGTCCTCACGTACAGCGGAGAGGTGTACAACTACCGCGAGCTGCGCGCGGAGCTGGCCGCCCGCGGGCACCGCTTCCGCACCCAGAGCGACACCGAGGTCGTCCTGCGCGCCTACGTCGAGTGGGGCGAGGACCTGGCCGACCGCCTGAACGGCATGTACGCCTTCGCCGTCTGGGACGCCGAGCGCGAGGAACTGCTGCTGGTCCGCGACCGCATGGGGATCAAGCCGCTGTACTACTACCCGACCGCCCACGGCGTGCTGTTCGGCTCGGAGCCCAAGGCGATCCTCGCCAACCCGCTCGCCCACCGGGTGATCGACGCCGACGGGCTCCGCGAGCTGGTGGCGTACGTCAAGACGCCGGAGCACGGGATCTTCAAAGGCATGTACGAGGTGCGCCCCGGCCAGCTCATCCGGGTGAGCCGCGACGGGTGCAGCAAGCGCCGCTACTGGCAGCTGGAGTCCCACGAGCACCAGGACGACGTCGACTCCACCGTCAAGACGGTGCGCGATCTGCTGGAGGACATCGTCCACCGCCAGCTCATCAGCGACGTGCCGCTGTGTGCGCTGCTGTCGGGCGGCCTCGACTCCAGCACGATCACCGCGCTCGCCGCCAAGGGCCTGGCGGAACAGGATCTGGGGAGCGTCCGCTCGTTCGCCGTGGACTTCGCCGGCTACACCGAGCACTTCAAGCCCGACGCGACCCGTTCGACGCCCGACGCGCCGTACGTCCACGAGGTGGCCGAGCACATCGCCGCCGAGCACACCGACATCGTGCTCGACTCGCGGGAGCTGATGAACCCGGCCGTGCGGGCCGCCGTGCTGCGCGCCCGCGACCTGCCGATCGGCATCGGCGACATGGACAGCTCGCTCTACCTGCTGTTCGAGGCGATCAGGGGACACTCCACGGTGGCGCTGTCCGGGGAGTCGGCCGACGAGGTGTTCGGCGGCTACCGGTGGTTCCACGACCCCGCGGCGGTGGCGGCCGACACCTTCCCGTGGTTCATCGGCGGCCTCACCGACCGCCTGGGGGTGGAGCAGCTGTTCAAGGAGGACCTGGAGCGCACGCTCGACGTCACCGGCTACCAGGACACGAGCTACCGCCAGGCCATGGCCGAGGTGCCCGAGCTGCCCGGCGAGACGGGGCACGAGCGGCGCATGCGCGAGATCAGCTATCTGCACCTCACCCGGTTCGTGCAGATCCTGCTCGACCGCAAGGACCGGATGAGCATGGCCGTCGGGCTGGAGGTCCGGGTGCCGTTCTGCGACCACCGGCTGGTGGAGTACGTCTTCAACGCCCCCTGGGCGATGAAGACCTTCGACGGGCGGGAGAAGAGCCTGCTGCGCGCGGCCGCCGCGGACCTGCTGCCGGAGTCGGTGCTCCAGCGCGTCAAGAGTCCTTACCCGGCCACCCAGGACCCCGCCTACGAACAGGCCCTGCGCGAGGAGGTCCGCGCCCTGCTCGAGCGTGACACGCCCTGCGCCCAGCTGCTCGACCTGGACAAGGCGCGTGCGCTCGTCGAACGCCCCGTGGGCGACTCCAGCTCCCTTGCGGCCCGCGCCTCGCTGGAGCGGCTGCTGCAGCTCGACGCGTGGCTCAGGGAGTACCGGGTCCATCTCGCGCTCTGACCGCCGGCCGAGATGCGGCACGCCGTTCGACGCCCGAGTGAGAGGGGAGCCGCTCGGGACGAAGACGGCGCTACCTGCCGATCAGGAGGTCGGCGTGGGCGTCGGGGTCGGGGTCTCGGAGACAGATGACGTCGGATCGGGGGTCGGGGTCTCGGTGGGTGTTTCCGTCGGAGTGTCGGTCGGTGTCTCGGTCGGCGTAGTGGTCGGCGTCGGGCACGCGGTCGGGGTCTGCCACGCAGGCGTGCCTGGCCACCACTGCCATGCCTGCTTCCAGCCCTTGTACGACCAGATCCGCTTGGTGGGCCGCGACAGGTCGTAGACGGTGGCGGCTGTGGCTGTGGCTGTGGCTGTGGACGTGGCTGTGGCTGTGGCTGTGGACGTGGCCGTGGCTGTGGGCGTGGACGTCTGGTCGGCACCGATCGCGGTCACCGACACCCAGTCGTCCTGCTTGACCGCGCTGTTGCCGCGCCGTCCTGCGATGGTGTGCGTGTTGTCGTCGATCGCGTACGTGCGCTCGAAGCCGTCCTGGCTGCGCACGGTGATCGAGTCCTCCGCGACGGCGGTCGCCTGCCCGGTCTGGGCGAACAGGGTCACGGTGCCGCAGCCGTCCTTCGTCGCCACCGCGAACTCGCCGTGCATGGTTCCGACGAATGCCGACGGGTTGATCGGCGCTATGTCAGGAGGTTCCGTGGTGGGCGTATCCGTGGGTGTTTCGGTCGGCGGGTCGGTCGGTGTTTCGGTCGGTGTCGTGGTCGGTGTCTCCGTGGGCGTCTCGCTGATCGTCGGCGTGGGGGTCGGCGTGCCCGTCGGCGTCGTTCCCGACGCCGCCGAGGCGACTCCGATCCCGCCCGTCGTCGCCAGCACGACGGCGGCGGCGACGATCAGCGGTCGTGGGACACGCCTGCGCGGCCCGTCCGTTTCGAATGACAGTTCCTCGTGTGGTTGGTCAGTCGGTGGCACCTTGTCCTCCACATCGGGTTTGTCCGATTAGAACCCCCACGGACTAAGCCACGTGTAAGCCGGCGCCGGGGGATCCGCCCGCACAGCGCTGCCCGCATCCGTCGCCTTCATGCGCCAGATGGTGGACACCTCTTCAGATAGTTAGGTGTGAAATGCGAATATCAGAGTCGTTTGTCCCTTAAGTGATAGGCGGGAGCATGGCAGACGAACACGGCAGGAAGGCGCTGGTGGTGCGCGGCGGCTGGGAGGGTCACGCCCCGGTCGAGGCCACCGAGCTCTTCGTGCCCTTCCTCGAGAAGCAGGGGTTCGAGGTGCATCGGGCGGAGTCTCCTGCGCCGTACGCGGACTCCGCGTTCATGTCCGGCATCGACCTCATCGTGCAGTGCTACACGATGGGCACGATCGAGAGGGAGGAGCTGAGCGGGCTGGAGGCCGCGATCCGCGCGGGCACCGGGATGGCCGGCTGGCACGGCGGCATCGCCGACTCCTACCGCAACTCCTCCGACTACCTGCATCTCATCGGCGGGCAGTTCGCCTGCCATCCCGGCAAGGACCCGGCCGAGCGGGAAGGCACGCAGGCCGACAACTTCGTGCCGTACACCGTCAACATGCTGCCCGAGGCGGGCACGCACCCCATCACCGAGGGGATCGCCGACTTCGACCTCGTCACCGAGCAGTACTGGGTCCTGACCGACGACTACATCGACGTGCTGGCGACGACGACACAGCAGGTCCGCCCGTGGGATCCCTGGCACCGGGAGGTCACCTCGCCGGCGATCTGGACCCGCCGGTGGGGGAACGGGAAGATCTTCGTCACCACCCCCGGGCACAGCCTCGACGTCCTGCAGAACGACAGCGTGCGCACCATCATCGAAAGGGGAATGTTGTGGGCCAGCCGGTGAACGTCGGCGTCGTGGGGTGCGGGGCGATCTCGGCCCAGTACTTCCAGACCATCGACCGGTTGCCGCAGCTGCGGCTGGTGGCCGTGGCCGATCTGGATCTCGACCGGGCCCGGGAGGCGGTGCGCCCCTATGAGGGGGTCGACGTGCTGAGCGTGGCGGAGCTGCTGGCGGACCCGCGCGTGGACGTCGTGCTCAACCTCACCATCCCCGCCGCCCACGCCGAGGTCGCGCTGCAGGCCATAGCGGCCGGCAAGGACGTCTACGGCGAGAAGCCCCTTGCCGCGACGGCCGCGGACGCCACGCGCGTGCTGGAGGCGGCCGCAGCCGCTCAGGTACGCGTGGGGTGCGCGCCCGACACGGTGCTGGGCACGGGTACGCAGACCGCGCGCAAGGCGATCGACGACGGCCTGATCGGCAGGCCGATCGCGGCGACCGCGACGATGATGACGCCCGGTCACGAACGCTGGCATCCGAACCCCGACTTCTACTACGTCCCCGGCGGCGGCCCGCTCCTGGACATGGGGCCGTACTACATCACCAGCCTGGTGACGCTGCTCGGGCCGGTGGCGCGCGTCATCGGCGCGGCCAGCCGTACGCGTGCCAAGCGCACCATCGGCTCGGGGCCCCGCCAGGGCGAGGAGATCCCGGTCACGGTCGACACCCACGTCACCGGGGTGCTGGTGCACGCCTCGGGCGCGCTGTCCACGCTGGTGATGAGCTTCGACGGGGCGGCGACCAAGGCGCCCAACATCGAGGTGCACGGTGAGCAGGGCTCGCTCGTCGTACCCGACCCGAACCGTTTCGACGGCCAGGTCCTGATCTCGGGCAAGGACGGCTGGCAGGAGCTTCCGGAGTCGGCCGGCTACGTCGGGGCCGGGCGCGGCGTGGGGCTGCTCGACTTCGCGGCGGACCAGGAGCTCCGCGCGGGCGGCTCGCTGGCCTTCCACGTGCTCGACGTCATGGAGTCGCTGCTGGCCGCGGCGGACTCGGGTACGGCGGTGACCATCACGAGCACCTGCGAACGTCCTCGTCCCGTGGCCCTCCATTCGAGCGTGTCGTAACCGGGAGCGCTCGATCGGGCACTTACCGTTAGAACATGGACACCGTGGATCTCGCGCGCTGGCAGTTCGGGATCGTCACGGTGTACCACTTCCTGTTCGTGCCGCTCACGATCGGGCTGTCGGTGCTGGTGGCGATCCTGAACACGGCCTGGGTGCGCACCGGCAACCCGGCCTACCTGCGCGCCACCAAGTTCTGGGGCACGCTCTTCCTGATCAACTTCGCCATGGGCGTGGTGACGGGGATCGTGCAGGAGTTCCAGTTCGGGATGAACTGGAGCTCCTACTCCAGGTTTGTCGGTGACGTCTTCGGCGCCCCGCTCGCGCTGGAGGCGTTGCTGGCGTTCTTCCTGGAGTCGACGTTCCTGGGGCTGTGGATGTTCGGCTGGGACCGGCTGCCCAAACTGGTGCATCTCGCGTGCATCTGGACGGTCGCGATCGGCAGCATGGTGTCCGCCTACTTCATCCTGGCCGCCAACTCGTTCATGCAGTGGCCGGTGGGCTTCACCGTTGACCGGCGGGCGGAGCTGGCCGACTTCGGGGCCGTGCTGACCAACAAGGTCCTGCTGGCCACCTTCCCGCACACCATCCTGGGCTGCTGGCTGGCCGGCGGGGTGATCCTCATGGCCGTCTCCGCCTGGCACCTGGCCAGGAAGCGGGACGCCGACGTCTTCCGCCCGTCCCTCCGGCTCGGCGCGGTCGCGGTGCTGGTGGGCGCCGTCGGCACCCTCGGGTCCGGCGACGTCCTCGGCAAGATCATGACGCAGACGCAGCCGATGAAGATGGCCGCCGCCGAGGCGCTCTACGAAACCCGGCAGCCGGCGCCGTTCTCCCTGTTCACCATCGGGACGCTCGACGGCACGAGGCCGATCTTCGCGCTGGAGATCCCGGGCCTGCTGTCCCAACTGGCCACCGGCTCGTTCGACGGCAAGGTGCACGGCGTCAACGACCTCCAGCGGGAGTACCAGCGCAGGTTCGGCCCGGGGGACTACCGCCCCTACATCCCGCTCGCCTACTGGTCCTTCCGGCTGATGATCGGCTTCGGCATGCTCGCGGGGCTGGTGGCGCTCGTCCTGCTCTGGCTGACCCGCGGCGGACGCGTACGCGGCAGGGGCTGGATCTGGCGGGCCGCCGTGTGGTCCGTCGTGCTGCCCTTCCTCGCGCACAGCTTCGGCTGGATCTTCACCGAGACGGCCAGGCAGCCGTGGATCGTCTTCACCCAGATGAAGACCGTTCACGGCGTCTCGCCCAGCGTCGGGGTGGGCACCGTGCTCACCTCGCTGATCGTCTTCACCCTCCTGTACGGCGTGCTGGCCGTGGTGGAGGCCGGTCTCATGATCAAGTACGGCCGGATGGCCCCGCCGTCCGGCGACAGCACCGAGCCAGGCGAGCCGTCGCCCGCCTACTAGTCGCCCGCCTACCAGTCGCCCGCCTACCAGGGGAGAGATCGCGGCATGGAGCTCACCGACGTCTGGTTCGTGGCGATCGCCGTGCTCTGGCTCGGCTATTTCGTCCTGGAGGGGTTCGACTTCGGCGTCGGCATGCTGCTGCCCGTCGTCGCCAGGAACGACGCGGAACGCCACGCGATGATCGAGACGATCGGCCCTGTCTGGGACGGCAACGAGGTGTGGCTGATCACCGCGGGAGCGGCCACGTTCGCCGCCTTCCCCGAGTGGTACGCCTCGCTGTTCAGCGCGTTCTACCTGCCGCTGCTGGTGATCCTGGTGGCGCTGATCGTGCGCGGGGTGGCCTTCGAGTACCGGGGCAAACGCGACTCCCTGATCTGGCGGCGGCGGTGGGACGCCGGCATCGTGGCGGGCTCGTTCGTGCCCGCGCTGCTGTGGGGCGTCGCCTTCGCGAACATCGTGCGGGGCCTGCGGCTCGACTCCCGCCACGAGTACGTGGGCACGGTGGCGGACCTGCTCAACCCGTACGCGCTGTTCGGCGGGCTGACGACGCTGGCGCTGTTCGCCACGCACGGGGCCGTGTTCCTGGCGCTGAAGAGCACGGGGGAGATCAGCCGGCGCGCGGTCGCGGTGGCGGTGCGGACGGGCGTCGTCGCGGCGGTGCTCGCGGTGGTCTTCCTGGCCTGGACGCAGCTCCAGGGCGGGAGCCCCGCCACGGTCGTCCTGGCGGTCCTGGCCGTCGTCGCCTTCGCGTCCTCGCTGGTCGCCGTGGGCCGGGGCCGCCAGGGCTGGGCGTTCCTGCTGTCGGCGGTCGCCATCGGCCTGACCGTGATCAGCCTGTTCACGGTCCTCTATCCCGACGTCCTGCCCTCGACGATCAACCCGGCCTACAGCCTGACCGCCCGCAACGCGGCCGCGACCCCGAAGACGCTCGGCCTCATGACCTGGGTCGCGGTGATCTTCCTGCCTCTGGTGCTGCTGTACCAGGGCTGGACGTACTGGGTCTTCCGCCACCGGATCGGCGTCGGCTGACATACATCACCTGGCGGCGACCTGCGCTTGATCATCGCACGCGGCCTCGCCACGGATATCATCATCGGAGCCGGGGAGGAGAAGGAGCCCTCATGAGCGAGATCGCCGACCGCTATCGGACCCGAGCCGACATCTTCGCGGCCAAGATCGCCGCAGTCGCTCCCGGCCAGTGGTCCCACCCGTCCCCCTGCGCGGAATGGACCGCCAGAGACGTCGTCGGCCACATCGTCGACATGCACGCCGCGATGCTCAGCCCGCTCGGCAGGTCGCTCAGCCCCGCGCCGCCCGTCGAGGAAGACCCGGCCGCCGCCTTCGCCTCCGCGCGTGCGGACGTCGAGCCGCTGCTCACCGACCCGGCCGCCGCCGCGCGGGAGATCGACACCCCCGGCGGGCGCATGTCCGTCGAGCGGCACATCGACCAGGTCGTCAGCGCCGACATGGTGCTCCACGGCTGGGACCTCGCCCGCGCGACCGGCCAGGACGACACGATCGACCCGGCCGAGATCGAGGAGATGTGGCCCGCCGTCCAGCGGATCCCCGAGGAGATGCGCATCCCCGGCGCCTTCGGCCCGGGCGTCGTCGTCTTCGGCCCCGAGGTCGCGGTGCCCGGCGACGCTCCGCTCCAGCATCGCGTCCTCGGTCTGCTCGGCCGCGACCCCCACTGGTCCGCCTGACCAGAGCCCCGCGATCACCTCGCGGGCGCGTCCGGGGTGCGCGTGACCTTCGAGCCGAGCCAGGACACGAGCCCGGTCAGCGACTCGGCCGTCTGACTGATCACGTAGAACAGCTTCGGCGGCACGTGCGGGAGCAGCGCGGAGTGCCGGTGGCCGAGCAGCGTGAACATCTGCCCCGGCGGCAGGTCGATGTAGCGCGGCAGGTTCTCGTACCACTGGGCGCTGCGGTGGGCACTCTTCTGGGTGCCCTGGATCGCGGTTTTGCGGTCGCGCTCGTAGCGGGCGAGGGCGGCCGGCAGCGTCGCCTCCTCGTACAGCGCGTTGACCAGGCCGGCGGCGTCCCCGAGGGCGAGGGCGGTGCCCGCGCCGATGGAGTAGTGCGTGGTGTGCGCGGCGTCTCCGAGCAGGACGACGTTGTCGCGGTGCCACGTGCGGCAGGTCAGGGTGCGGAAGTTCAGCCAGTGCGAGCTGCCGTCGGGGTGTGCCCGGCCGATCAGCGGGTGCCCGTCCAGGATCTCGGAGAAGAGCTTCTCCAGGAGGGCCAGGCTGTCGGCCTCGTCGGCCTCGTGGAACCCGAGCCCGCGCCAGGTCGCGGGGGAGCACTCGACGACGCAGGTGCTGTGCGTCCGGCTGAATCCGTAGCCGTAGCACCAGATCCAGCCGTGCGGGGTCTCCGTGAAGGCGAAGGTGAAGTCCTTGAAGATCCGGGTGGTGCCGAGCCAGGTGTAGAAGTTGTTCCCGACCGCGAACTCGGGGCCGAAGTGGTCGGCGTGGCGCCGGCGCAGCGTGCTCTTGACGCCGTCGCCGGCGACGATGAGCTCGGCCTCGGGTAGCTCGTGCTCGCCGGTGATCTCGCGCTCGAACTCGACGCGTACGCCGAGCGCGCGGGCCCGCTCGACGAGGATGTCGAGCAGCAGGTGCCGGCCGATGCCGTAGCCCTCGTCCCCGTGATCCACCCTCACCGTCGCGCGGTCGCGGATGTGCGCGACCCAGCTGTCCCAGTGGACCGAGTTCGCGCGGATGGCGCTCGCGGACGCGGGATCGGCGGCGAGCAGGTAGCCGAGCAGCTCGTCCCAGTAGGTCACGCCCCAGCCGTACGTCGATCCGGCCGGGTTTCGCTCGTAGACGGTGATGTCGTGGGACGGGTCCACCCGCTTCATCAGGATGGAGAAGTACAGATTGGCGGGTCCGCCACCGACGCAGGCGACCTTCACAAGAGCCCCCGAATTGCCCAAGGTAACCTATTTGTCACTAAGGGTAACAGGATTCGGTCAGTTGCCTGGGGGCGGGGGCGTTCCGGAGAACAGGACGAGCGCGTCCGCTCAGAGGATCAGCTCGTACTCGATCTGCTCGATCGGGTTGCCGTCGCCGAAGTCGTGGTCGCGGACCTCGCCGGACTCCGTGAAGCCGCTCTTGGCGTAGAAACGGCGTGACTGGGGCGTGCCACGCAGCGTCCACAGATGGATCCGCCCGAAGCCCTCCTCGCGGATCCTGTCCAGGGACGCGGTCATCAGGGCACCCGCGATGCCGGTGCCCCAGCCGTCGGGGTGGCCGTAGAAGCCGAAGATCTCCGCCGACTCCGGGTGCGCCGGCGAGGTGCCGAAGTAGGAGAACGCCAGCGGTCGTCCGTCCAGCGAGGCCAGCAGGATGATGTCCTTGCCCTCGGCGAGCACGCCGTGCCATTTGCCGCGCCGGTGGCTCACCGCCTCGTCGAAGAACTCCGTAGGGAAGAACCCGGCATAGGCGGCCTTCCATGACTCGGCGTGGATCTCGCCCACCGCGTCCCCGTCGCTGGGAGATGCCGGGAACACGTTGATTGCTCCGTTCATGGGAAAACGCTATCGCCGCGTGCGGCCCTGCGGATGGCGTCGATGAGCCCGCGCCACGTCGGGGCGGTGCTGGTCGGCAGCAGAACCCCTGATGAGCAAGGCCGAAAGCGACACGATGCCCGGCTATTCGGACAAGCCGGCCGGTCACCGCTTGCCCGGCTTCCGGCCGCCGGGCTGAACTGGCACCGGTCAAGCAGGGGCGCACAACCCCCATCGACGACGTTCAGGAGCCCGGCAATGACTGTTCACGAGCCACCTACGGGAAAGGCGCGCCTGGCCGGGCGCTTCGTCTGGCACTACGTCGAGATGGTCATCGCGATGAGCCTCGGGATGCTGCTGCTCGGCCTGGTGTGGAGCGCGTTCCTGCCGGGGGACACCCGGTTCGACGTCAGCACGTTGATCATGGCCGCCGACATGACCGTCGGCATGGCGGTCTGGATGCGGGTGCGCCGCCATGGCTGGGCCGCCATCGGAGAGATGAGCCTGGCGATGTTCGCGCCGTTCCCCGTGCTGCTCATCCCGTACTGGTTCGGCGCGTTGCCGGACCACCTGGTGATGTCGATCGGGCACACGCTGATGTTCGTCCTCATGGCCGTGGCCATGCTGTGGCGGCGCGAGGAGTACCTCCACCATCATCACCGCCTGCGCGTCCCGTGGAAGTGGGTCAGAAGGGCGGCCGTGGTGCTGGCCGTGCTGCTGATCCCCGCTTCGGTCTCAGCGGTGAACACCATCGGCAAGTTCGGCGACCTGTACCGGGCGCGCTCGGACGCGGTGTCGGCCCAGCCGGTGGCCAAGGCCCATGATCCGGCCAAGCCCACGGTGGCCTTCCTGGTCGGCGGCAAGGGCTCCAACGTGGCCGACCTGCTCGGCCCGTACGAGGTGCTGGCGGGCACCGGCCGGGTGAACACCTACGTCGTCTCGGCGGGACCCCGGCTGGTGCCCCTGACCGGCGGCCTGGACATCGTGCCGGACCTGACGTTCGACGAGCTGACGCGGCTGATGAGCGAGCGGGACGACAACCTCGACGCCGTGGTGATCCCGGCCCTGCAGCCGCCCGATCCGGCCGAGTCCGCCTCGATCAGGGCCTGGCTGCGGCAGCAGTCGGCCACCGGCGCGCTGACCGTCAGCGTCTGCGCCGGCGCCCGTACGTTCGCCGCGAGCGGGCTGCTGGACGGCAGGCCCGCCACCTCCCACTGGCTGCGGCTGTCCGGGCTGCGGAAGGACTTTCCCGACGTCAAGTGGACGGGCGGCACGCGGTACGTCGACGACGGGAACGTGATCACCACCGGCGGCGTGCTGTCGGGGGTGGACGGCGGTCTCCGGATCATCGAACGGCTGCTCGACGCGGACACCGCGCGTGCGGCGGCGCAGCGGGTCCACTGGCGCCACTACCTGCCCGGCAGGGCCGCGCAGATCCCCGAATCCGCTCTGGAGCCGTCGGACGTGGTCGTCGCGCTCAACGCCTCCTACCAGACCGGGCCGACGACCATCGGCGTCCAGCTCACCGAGGGTGTCGGGGAGCTGGAGCTCGCCTCCGCGTTCGTCTCCTACACCGAGGAGTCCATGGTCGGGCGCACCGTCGCGGTCGGCGACGGCGTGATCCACTCCAAGCACGGGCTGACGTTCGTCCCGCGTTCGACGGTCGCGGCGGCCGACCTCGACCGCCTCCTCGTGCCGGGGCTGGACGCCGCGAGCCGCCGCGCGGCGGCCACCACGGGGCCGCGGCCCGAGTACCTCCACGTCAACCCGGAGTTCGCGTTCGACCCGGTGCTGCGCGACCTCGCCCGCACCTACGACGTGCAGACCGCCCGGTTCACCGCCAAGACGCTGGAGTACCCGGTGCTCGACGTCAAGCTGACCGGCAGCGCCTGGCCGTGGTCCGCCACCCTCGTCCCCGTGCTGCTCGCCCTGCTGGGCGGCGCCGCCGCCGTCGCGACCGGCATGGTGTCCCGCCGGATCCGCGCCCGGCGCCCGGAACCGTCCGACGCGCCGGCCCCCGAGGAGCCGCCGGTGACGACGGCTCCCGAGCGCTGACCCCCTCCGCGTGGTATCGGTTCAGGCCGAAATCAGCCTCATGGCCGGGCGAGTCGGAACAGGCGTTCGTTGATCTTGTAGTAGAGGTTGCCGAAGCGGTCGGCCGTCAGTCCTTCCATCCCCGCTTCCGTCCGCAGCACGGTCACCGCCTTGGTCGACTTGTCGATCGAGAAGATCTGGTCGCCGGCCGTGCCGTACACGCGGGCCGGGTCCTGGGGCACGGTCAGCAGCACCCCGTCGCGCCAGGCCACGCTGGGCTTGGCCGTGTAGTCGGGGTCGGCGAACAGCCGTTTGACGGTGATCGCCTCGGGCCGCGCCGGATCGAGGGTGAACAGCGAGCCGCCCGCCAGCCCCCACAGCTCGCCGTCCACCGCCGCCAGAGCCGTGACGGCCTTGGGCGCCGTCAGCGGGAGCGGATGCGTGCGCACCGTGCCGGTGGCGGGGTCGTAGGAGAACAACGTGGCCGACGCCCCCGGGGCGTAGACGGGGTCGACGCCCAGGGCGCCGCGCGTGGAGGTGCCGCCGAACACCTTGCCGCCCGCGTACGCCAGCGAGACGACGGCCTGGTCGGGCACCACGCACAGGGTCCGCCCGGCCGTGCCCTGCTTCCAGACGGTGAGGGCGCCGCTGCGCTTGCCGTACTTCGGCACCGTGCCCATGTAGACGGTGCCGTCCGGCCCGCCGGCCAGCGCGTACGGCCGGTCCTGCGGGGGCGGGCCCTTGCCCGGCTCGCAGTCGTCGGCCTTGTCGCCCGCCGCGCCGCCCGTGTACCTGAGCGTGGGCGGCCACGGGCCTCCGGGCTGGTAGCTGTAGATCCGGGCCGAGGGATAGACGCCGATGTAGAGCAGGCCGTCGTGGGCCAGCAGGCTGTCGGTCTGGTTGAGCCCGTTGAGGGTGGGCCGGTCCGGCTGGTTGTCGTCGCCGTCGCCCCGCAGCGGGTCGTAGACGCCGGTGCCGCCGGTCAGGTAGCCGCCGGTGTAGACGCGGCCGTCGGGTCCCGCGCGGAGCGCGTTGATCGCGGCGGGCAGGACGGGGGTGCCGGTCACGAGGTTGCTGCTCCAGCGCCCGCCGGCGGGCTCGTACTTGAAGATCCTGGTGCCGTCCGTGGCCGCGCCGAGGCCGACCAGGGTGCTGCCCGACCAGGTGTAGCCGGTGACGTCGAGTCCTGGCCGCACGGAGGTCGCCTGCACGGTCCGGGCGGCGATGTCGTACGAGTGCAGCAGGCCGTCCTTGACGAACCAGACCAGGCCGTCGCGGGCCGGGGAGTGGTGCAGGTCGACGTCGGTGATCGCGGCGTCGGTGGCGGCCGTGTACGAGCCGTCGGCGTCGCGGACGACGCGCAGGACGAGCAGGGTGCGGTCGATCCAGGCGAACAGCCTGTCGCCCGTCCAGGTGAGGCCGCCCACCATCGAGTTGTGGGCGTAGGCGGCCGGAAGGAGGCTGTCCACCCGGCCGGTGACGTTGTCGTACCTGATCAGGGCCGCGTTCGTGCCGGTGCCGAGGTAGGTGGCGTTCGCGGCCGGGTCGTGGGCGAGGCTGCGCACGTACTGGGCGCCGGCCACAATGGGGACGCTGCCGATCGTGGTGAAGGCGCCGTTGTCGTACTTGAAGTAGCGGCCGTCGTTGTAGGTGCCGCCGTACACCTTCCCGCCCGCTCCCGGCTCCAGGTCCCAGATGAAGGAGTAGCCGCCCTCCGCCCGGCCGAGGTCGGTGATCGTGGACTGGCCGGGGACGTGCCGGTAGAGCTTGGAGTTGGGGTAGGTGCCGAGGTAGACGCTGCCGTCGGTGGCGGTGGCCGCCGCCCAGCCGCCGACGGTGGGCGTGGCCGCGCTGTCGGGGATGGTGAGCTTCTGGGTCACCTTCTCGGTGGCCACGTCGATCACGGCCAGTTGCGGGTTGGCCTCCGCGGTGCCGGTGTAGACGGCGTACGCGCTGCCGCCCGCGAACGTGGTGGCGTTGGGCACGCTGCTGTCGATCTGCACGCCCAGGTCGGTCACGTCCTTGGTGATCAGCACCTCGTCCCAGTAGGCGGTGCCCACGTCGGCCACGCCCGAGTAGATGAGGGCCGAGACGGTGGCCGTGCCGGCGGGCGCGACGCCCGAGGCCGTGACGCGGTTCCAGCGCCTGCCCGTCGCCGGGGCGTTGCCGCCGCCGGCCAGCAGGTTGCCGGAGGCGTCACGGAAGCGCAGATACAGGTACGCGGTGCCGCTGTCGGCCCACACCTGGGCCTGCAAGGTGTAGCGGGTGCCCGCGGTGGCGGGCAGGCCCGGCATGCTCTCCCTGCCGTAGGCGGCGGCCGGGTCGGTGTCGGTGACGCGCGCCGTGGTGCGCCCGTCCCAGGACACGGCCTCGACGCCGCCCGCGGTGTGCGAGCCGCTCCAGCCGGCCAGCCCTTCGTCGAAGCCGTCGTTGGCGATCCGCAGGTCGGCCGCGAACGCGGGCGCTCCTGGCGGCGCTGCGAGCAGTGCCGCCAGGAGCACCGCCGCCACCGCTCCGCGCGTGAGCCGGGGCCACCTTAAGCGCCCCTCCATGGGAATCCGCACGGCACCACCTCCGGGGTCGTGTTCGTTTACGCTCAATTCCGGTCCTGACCGTAACCTTATGGGCGGGGCTCGTCAATGGCGCCGGCCATCCCCCGTGAGAGCTACCTGAATCGTCCGCTCATTGGTGATTCGCCGGACACCATCGCGCTCATACCGTCTTCGCCGGGGCCGCCGATCGCGCGGCCGATGTCAACGGAGGTCACCATGAGCACGCCAGCCACAGTCCCCGGCGACGGCCGGATACGCAGGATCGCCCGCTTCCCCCTCACCTGGATGCTGATCGGGCTGCTCGGCCTCATCGTGGTGTCGGCGCTGACCGGGGGCGGAGCGCCGGTGCTCGCCGTGGTGGGCGCGGTCGCCGCGGTGGTCGTCTACCGGGCGGTCATGCGCTTCGTCGCGGGGCGGCCCACTCCGGAGATCGCCAGAGACGGGGCCGGACGGGAGGCGCTGTCCGGTGCCGGGATCGGCCTGGGGTTCGTGCTCGGCTCCGTGCTCCTGATCACGGTGGCCGGCGGCTATTCGTTCTCGTGGTCGTCGGGGAACGTCCTGCCGGTCGTGTTCACGGCGGTCGGCGCGGCGGTCACCGAGGAGCTGATGTTCCGCGGCCTGGCGTTGCAGGCCCTGGAGGCGCTGTGGGGCAGCCGGGTGGCGCTGGCGATCACCGCGTTGCTGTTCGGCGGCATGCACCTGGCCAACCCGGGAGCCAGCCTCTGGAGCTCGCTGGCGATCGCCGTCGAGGCCGGCGTCCTGCTCGGTGCCGCGTACCTCTGGCGGCGCAGCATCTGGTTCGTCGTGGGACTCCACTTCGCCTGGAACGCCACCGAGGGTCTGCTGGGAATCCCGGTCTCCGGCCACGTGTCGCCCGGTCTGCTGACCGCCGAGGTCTCGGGTCCGGCGGTGCTGACCGGGGGCGAGTTCGGGCTGGAGGCGTCGATCGTGCCCGTCCTGATGAGCCTGCTGCTCGCCGTACCGATGCTCGTCCTCGCGCACCGGCGCGGCGGATTGCTCCCTGCGCGGCGTGGGGGTCGTTAGGCTTGCCCGGTGTTCGCGAACGCCGCCCGTTCCGCCCGCTTATGGTCAGACCGGTGGCGAGCTTGCCGCCTGTCCGTGAAGGACACCGCGCTCGCGGCGGCGCTCATGCTGCTGGCGTCCGTGCCGACGATGTCCGTCATCGGGGCGCAGCTCGGCGACCTGCCCAAGCGCCCGCTGGACGCGCTGGCCGTGGCGCTGACCGTGGCCCAGTCCGCGCCGCTGGTGGTACGCAGCCGATGGCCCGCGGGCTGTCTCGCGATCATCGGCGCCGCCTTCGCTGTTCATCAGGCGCTGAGCTACCCGCAGACGTTCGCCAGCATCGGGCTCTATCTGTCCCTGTACGCCGCCGGCGCCTACCAGGTCCGGTTCCGCCGCGGCCTCGTCGCGGTGTCGACCGTGGGCTATGTCCTGCTGGTCGTCGTGCTGCACGGCCTGGGGTCGCCCAACGGAGTCCCGGCGTTCCTCGCGTTCTATCTGACGTTGGCGGTGATCTGGATGGCAGGTGCCGGGATGCGCCGGTGGCGGGCTGACGAGGCCGAGCGACGGCGCCTGAGCGCGGAGGTGGCCGCGGCGGCCGAACGGGCGCGCATCGCCCGCGAGCTGCACGACGTGGTCACCCATCATGTGACCGCCATGGTCGTCCAGGCCGACGCGGCGCAGTTCCTGGTCGGCAGCGCGCCGGAGCGCGCCGGGGCCGGGCTCGCCGCCATCAGCGACACCGGCCGGCGGGCGCTGACGGAGCTGCGCTACCTGCTCGGCGTGCTGGAGGCAACTGGCGATTCGGCGGTCGCGGGCCGCGCGCCGGCCCTGGGCAAGATCGGCGACCTGGTCGAACAGGCCCGGCTGGCCGGCCAGCCCGTCGAACTGACCGAACGCGGCGACCAGCGGCCGCAGTCCGTCGACGTGGAGCTGGCCGCGTACCGGGTCGTGCAGGAGACGCTCACCAACGCGATCAAATACGCGACGGGGCGGCCCACCGCGGTCACGGTCCACCACCACGACGACCACCTCGAGATCGAGGTGATCACCGACGGGCCCGCCGACGCCGCCCCAGTCGTGCCGTCGGGCGGGCGAGGTCTGGACGGGCTGCGGGAACGCGTACGCATGCTCGACGGCGAACTGGCGGCCGGGCCCCGCCCCGGCGGCGGGTTCGGCGTCCGAACCCTCATCCCGTACAGGAGCAGTCCATGACCGACACGCCGATCCGGGTGCTCATCTGCGAGGACCAGGCACTGGTGCGCGCCGGCTACATCACCATCTTCTCCGTCCAGCCGGACATGGAGGTCGTCGGGGAGGCCGCGGACGGCCGCGCGGCCGTCGAGGCCGCCCGGCTGCTGCGCCCGGACGTCATCGTGATGGACATCCGGATGCCCATCGTGGACGGCATCGAGGCCACCCGGCGGCTGGCCGGCCCCGGCACGGAGGCCCCGGCGAAAGTGCTGGTCGTCACCACCTTCAACGTCGACGAGCACGTCTACGAAGCGCTCAAGGCCGGCGCCAGCGGCTTCCTGCTCAAGGACGCGCCACCGGCGGAGCTGGTCAACGGCGTGCGGACCATCGCCCGTGGCGACTCCCTCCTGGCGCCCGCCGTCACCCGCACGCTCATCGGCCACTTCGCCGAACGGCTCCGCCCCGGCGACCCGTCCCGCCCGGCCAGGGACGAGATCGTGCGCACGCTGACCCCCCGCGAACTCGAGGTCCTCGAACAGATCGCGGGCGGCCTGTCGAACGCGGAGATCGCCGAGAAGCTGTTCATCACCGCCGAGACCGTGAAGACCTACGTGTCCCGGATCCTGGCCAAACTCGAGCTGCGCGACCGCGTGCAGGCCGTCGTCCTCGCCTACCGGGTGGGGCTGGTGTCCGGCACGGACTGAGCTGCCACTTTGATTACGCAGGGTTATTTTCGCAGCTAGGACGGGCACAACGTCAGGAGTGTCCGCCTGGAGGAGCCCAATGCCGACCGTCGTCCGGTTCACCGCCGTCGCTCTGCTGGTCGTACTCGCCGCTGCCTGCGCCGACTCGCGTACCACGCCGTCAACGCCTCTGTCGGTGGCGACGGACACGCTGCCACCCACGACGGACACCGTGTCTCCCATGCCGACCGCCTCCGTCCGGCCCTCGTCCACCGGGCATCACCCGGCCGACGGGAGCAGCCTGGCGTCCTGCAAGGACGCCGACTGCGAGGTCGAGGTACGGGCAGGCGACCGGCTCCGGATCGACAAGCGGTTCGGCGTGCAGCGGATCACCATCAGCTCGCTCGACCCGGACGAGGCCACCATCGCGCTCCTGGGCTTCACCGGCGGGCTGCAGGCCGAGGGGGCGAACGTCAGCATCTCCAGCAGCTGCGTCAACGGGCGCTGCCGCGACGAGGGCAAGCTGTCCCTGGCTCCCGGCAGGTCCGCCCGCATCAACAACCTGCGGCTGGAAGTGCCCTACCTCTCCCGCGACCACGCCATCCTGCGCCTCACCCCCAGGTGAGGCGCCGGGCTTCGGCTCCTCAGCTCAGGGCACGATTGACGGCCGCGACGTACTTGTAGAAGGCTTTCGTGCGGTTGGCCGGGCTCTCGATCCAGGCGCGATTCAGCTTGCCTTCCTTGAAGAACCGCTCCCGCTGACCCCGGCTGATTTCCAGCTGCACCCCCATGCCCCTGCGGTTTCTGTTCGCGATGTTCCGGGGGCTGTCGCCGCCGATTTCGTCGGGTACGGACGCCGAGACGGGGAACCCGGCGGCGCGCAGCTCGGCCGTCACCTTTTTGATCAATGTCGTGTCGCGCCCGCCGACGTAGGTGGTGGCAGCAGCGCCCGCCGCGGCGTGCCAGGAGATGGTGTAGTCGACGGCGGCCACCACCGAGAGCGCCTTGGGTTCGTCGAAGTGCGTAGAGGTGATGTGCAGAGCGCTGTTGCCGCTGTCCTTGATGCCGACGAATGAGTAGTAGGCGTGCTTGCATCCCGCGGCCTGGTCGGCGAGCTGGGACGTCGGCGCCTCAATGGCGCCGCCGTGGATGGCGATGTGCGCCACCTTCGCTCCGCCGGGGACACGAAGGACGCGGCGATAGTCCCGGCCCTCGGTTTCGTGGGCGGAGAGCTCGGCGTAGTTGGCGTAGACATCGCTCGCGGACACGGCGTGAGCGGCGGGAGCGAGGCCGATCACGAGCACGCTCGCGACGGCGACGGACACGATCTTCTCCACGTGGCACCTTTCGACGATCTTCTTGACCGCCATCATGCCGCCGTCTTCCCAGGGAGCCAGACCTTCACCACCGGCTGGAACGGCACCTGGTCCGCGACCCCGCCCACGACACCCACCGGCCACCTCAGAAGAGCCCGCACGTCAGGTCGTGCTCCAGCGTGCGGGCGTAGGACTCGACGCCGGCCACGATGTCGATCGTGTCGGGGTCGAGCAGCCACTGGGTCTGCAGGCCGTCGAGAGTCGCGATGATCTCGGCGGCCTTGGCCGTGGGGTCGATGTCCTGGCGGGCGAGCCCGGCGGCCTGGGCCGACCGGATGCTGTCGGCGACGATGGCGCGCATCGCGCGGTAGCGGTCGACGAAGTGCCGGTGGCCGGGCGCGCCGGGCTCCAGGCTCTCGGCGACCAGCACGGTGAACAGCTTGGCCAGCCCCGCCCGCTCCTTGTTGCGGCGCGCGAACTCCGGCATGGCCCGCAGCCGCCCGGAGGGCTCCATGCCCAGGAGCTCCATCGCGAACGCCTCGCTGTCGAGGTCGCGCCGTTCGATCACGGCCAGGAGCAGTCCCGCCTTGCTGCCGAAGTGATGCAGGAGGCCGGGCTCGCTGATGCCGGCCCGGGCCGCGACGGCGGGCAGGGAGGTGCCGCGGAAGCCGTCGCGCGCGAACATCTCCGCGGCCACGGCGATGATCTCCTCTCGCCGTAAGCGCGCGCGTTCCTGTCTGCTGGGGTCTTGCCTACTTCGGGCCACGGTGTTAAATCTAACCCATCACTTACCGAGTGCTCAGTAAGTGAATTCCCCCAGAAGTAGCGAGGTGTGACTCATGTCATCGAGGCGCCGACGCATCACAGGGTTAGTGACCGCGGGAATCCTGCTGGCCGGGCTGGGCACCTGCCAGCAGGTGCAGGCCGCGCAGCGGGAGCCGGTCATCCTGATCCACGGCTGGAACGGGTCGCCGACCGAGTTCGCTCAGATGGAGGCGGCGCTGGAGCAGGCCGGCCATCCCGCGTACACGATCGACCTCCCCGGCGAGGAGAACATCGCCAACGCGGGAGCCATCAGGGACCTGGTGGCACAGGTACGGCAGGAGAACGGCGGCGGGAAGGTCAGCCTCGTCGGGCACAGCATGGGAGGGCTGTCGGCGCGCTATTACCTGAAGTCCCTCGGCGGCGCCGATGCCACGCTGAGCTACGTCTCGATGGGCACCGGGCAGCGCGGCTACTGGCCGGCCTGCCTCCTGCCGGCGAACCAGGGCGGGCAGATGTGCCCGACCAGCACCTTCATCAGCCAGCTCAACAGCGGCGACCCGACGCCCGACCCCGTCCGCTACACGCTGCTGGTGAGCTCGCTCGACGAGACCCGCAATGACGTCATCGACGGCGTGTGGTGCAAGGCCGAGTTCCCCGGGGTGGCGCATGCCGACGAGCCGAAGTCGCAGGTGTTCATCGACGGGGTGATCAGCGCTCTGGACGGGACCTGCCCGTCCTGACCCCGGTACAGCTGGCTGTACCCGAACGCTCCAGCGCACGGGATCGATCAAGGATGCCGTGCGCCGACATGCTTGGTGATGTCCGAAACGGACGACCCCCACCAAGAAATCAGGAGCGTTTCCCATGTCGCGTACCTCTTCCGAGTCGAAGTCCTCCCGGCGCGTGCGGGTTCTCGCCGCGGCGGCGCTGGCGGCGCTGTCGGGGCTGGTCGTGGCGGGTACGCCGGCCGCCGCGGCCACCGGGCTCGGCCGCACCGCGAACGTCGTGCGGCAGAGCCCGGACGAGAGCCTGTCCGCCGAGCTGGCCGAGGTGCGGGACGAGCTGAAGCGCAACCACCGGCCCGACGCCGTGCAGCGGAAGCTGGACGCGCTGGCGGAGAAGGACAGGTTCCCGGCGGCGCTGGCCGCGGTGCAGGACGGCAAGGGCCGGACCCGCCACTACACCGCCGGGGTCGCGGACCTGACGACCAAGGAGGAGGTCCCGGTCGACGGCCGGGTGCGGATCGCGAGCAACACCAAGATGTTCACCGCGGTGGCGGTGCTGCAGCTGGTCGGCGAGGGCAAGGTCGATCTGGACGAGCCGATCGAGATGTACCTGCCGAAGGTGGTCCGCGGCAAGGGCATCGACGGCAGGAAGATCACGGTGCGGCAGCTGCTGCAGCACACCAGCGGCCTGCCGAACTACACCCGCTGGATGCCGAGCATCTTCGAGAGCCGCAACGTCTACCGATCGCCCCAGGACCTCCTGGACATGGCGTTCGCGCACAAGGCGTCGTTCGCGCCGGGCACGAGCTGGGAGTACAGCAACACCAACTACGTGCTGGCGGGCCTGCTGATCGAGAAGGTCACCGGCCGTCCGGTGGCCGAGGTGATCACGGATCGCATCATCGAGCCGATCGGGCTGCGTGACACGTACTGGCCGGGCAAGGGGGACAGGACGATCCGCGGGCGGCACCCGCAGGGGTACGGGTCGGAGAAGCCCGGCGGCAAGCTGAAGGACATCACGAACCTGGACCCGTCGTGGGGATGGGCGGCCGGCCAGCTGATCGGCACCCCGAGCGACCTCAACCGCTTCATGACCGCCCTGATGGGCGGCAAGCTGCTCAAGCCGGAGCAGCTGGCGGCGATGAAGCACACGATGAAGGCGCCCGGGTTCCCGGCCGGCTGGGAGTACGGGCTGGGCCTGATGAAGATGCCGCTGAGCTGCGGCGGCGTCACCTGGGGCCACGGCGGTGACATCGACGGGTACGAGACCCGCAACGGGGTGACCGAGGACGGCCGCGCCGCCACCGTCGCCGTCACGGCGCTGCCCCCGAACGAGGAGGCCCACCAGCACGTGATCGAGGCCATGGACACCGCGCTGTGCGCCAAGCGGTAGCCGATCCTTGACGAAAGCCGCCCGGATCCTGTCCGGGCGGCTTTCGTATGTCGGGATTTACCGTGGCCCGATCATTCGTGTCAACTTTCCCGGCCGACTTTCGTCGGGCGCTGATGAAAATTTCACGAATGCGAAACTTTATGACCGGGAAGTTCGGGCAGGTTATGCGTATACAGCGCGTTTTGGACCGATCCTATGAGTGACGTGACATTGACATATGTGCTTGATCTCAAGAATCTGTTTGGGAGCGCTCCCATATTTTTCAACAGCAGGAAAGGGCATTTGCCGTGGATCTGTTGGACAAGAATCAGGGGCTCTTCCTGGCCCTCTACCGGATCGTGCTGGGACTGCTGTTCGCCTGCCACGGCGCGGCGACGCTCTTCGACGTGCTGGGCGGGGCGCAGGGTCCGGTGCCCACGTTCGGACAATGGCCCGGCTGGTGGGCCGCGGCCATCGAACTGGTCGGCGGCATCCTCGTCCTGCTCGGACTGGGTGCCCGCGCCGCCGCCGTCCTCTGCTCGGGCACCATGGCCTACGCCTACTTCGTCGTCCACCAGCCTCAGGCGTTGTTCCCGATCGAGAACGGCGGTGAGAAGGCGGCGCTCTTCTGCTGGGGCTTCCTGCTCATCGCCGTCCTCGGGCCCGGCCGCTGGGCGCTGTCCACGCTGCTGACGCCTTCGCGGCAGCTCGCCCACGACGGGGCTGAAGTCACTCGGTGAGGAACAGCTCGACGACGGGCACGGCGACGTCGGGGCGCTGTACGGGCAGGTCGAGGGTCAGGACGTCCGGCGACACGGCCCCCATCGTGGTGAGGCCGGCCTGCTGGCCGGGGTCGATGACCCGCGTACGGATCTCCGACGCGTCGTGCAGGAACTGGGCGTACTTCACCCGCCCGGCCAGCCCCGGCAGGTGCAGGTGGCCGAACGGCCAGGCGAACAGGTGCAGGTAGAGCCGGTCGCCACGCTGGGTGTAGCGGCAGTCGGGAGGCGCCGTGAAGCCGCTGGGACCGCAGCCGTAGATCGAGCGGGAGTTCAGCCGCATCCAGGCGCCGATGTCGGCGAGCGTCCCGCGCGCGCGGGGGTCGATCTCGCCGCGCCCGTCCGGGCCCACGTTGAGCAGCAGGTTGCCGCCCTTGGCGACGCTGTCGACCAGCATCCGTACGAGCAGGTCCG
This sequence comes from Nonomuraea sp. NPDC051941, assembly GCF_044593615.1. NCBI lineage: Bacteria > Bacillati > Actinomycetota > Actinomycetes > Streptosporangiales > Streptosporangiaceae > Nonomuraea > Nonomuraea sp. NPDC051941. Next base: position 35,951 of record NZ_JBIUCF010000044.1, on the reverse strand, counting down.
GAGACTTGTAGTCGAGGTTGTCCCGGTCGTACCCCCAGCTGCCGTTGAGCGTCTGGCACGCCTCCCACGGCACCTCATGGCCGTCGACGACCATCGGCCCGGCGGGCTGGTACTGCTCGGGGGTGACGAAGTCGCCGGGGATGTCGAGCCGGTCGTTGACGATGACGTCCGGCTGGAGCTCCCTGACCATCGCGAGCAGCTCGTCCGAGCGCCAGTCGTCGGCGCCCTTGCCGCCCCAGTTCCCCGGCCTGCCCCGGTAGGAGAAGTCGAAGAACAGGTAGTCGATCCGGCCGTAATCGGTGAGCAGCTCGCGCACCTGGGCGTGCAGGTAGTCGGAGTACTTGGAGACGTCGCGGCCCGCGGCGGCGGCCTTGAACGCCTCGTCGTCACGCTGGGGATGCAGCGAGTCGACCGGGAACTCGGGATGGTGCCAGTCGATCAGCGAGTGGTAGAACCCGACCTTCAGCCCTTCGGCGCGGACGGCCTCCACGAACGGCGCGATCAGGTCCTTGCCCCAGGGGGTGCGCGTCGCCTTGTAGTCGGTCTGCGCCGAGTCCCACAGGCAGAAGCCGTCGTGGTGCTTGGTCGTGAGGACGATGTAGCGCATGCCGGCCTCCTTGGCCAGCCGCGCCCATCGCGCCGGGTCGTACAGGTCGGGATCGAAGTGGTCGAAGTAGCGCTGGTAGTCCTCGTCGGTCAGGCGCTCGCGGTTCTTCACCCACTCGTGCCGGGCCGCCAGAGAATACAGACCCCAGTGCACGAACATGCCGAACCGGGATTCGGCGAACCAGGCGTGGTGCTGCACGATGTCCCTCTTCTTCAAATGTTCAGCGTCCGCCGAGACCGCTGGTCGCGATCCCGCGTACGAGATGTTTCTGCAGGATGATGAGCAGCGCCGTGGTCGGCGCCATGGAGATCACGGCCGCGGCCATGATGAGGTTCCACTGGGTGCCCTGCTGCCCGAAAAAGAGCTGCAGACCCAGCGGGACCGTGGCCTTCTCGTCCACCGAGTTGATGATGATCAGCGGCCACAGGAAGCTGTTCCAGTAGTTGATGAACGTGAAGACCGCCAGCACCGCGAGCGCGGGCCTGACCAGCGGCAGCATGATGCTGGTGAAGACGCGCACCGCCCCCGCGCCGTCGAGGCGGGCGCTCTCGGCGAGCTCCTCGGGGATGGTCAGGAAGAACTGGCGCAGCATGAACGTCCCGAAGGCGGTGAACGCCCAGGGGAAGATCAGCGCCTGGAACGAGTCCACCCACCCGAACCAGCGCATCAGCATGAACATCGGCACGACCAGCACTTCCTGGGGGATCATCAGGGTGGCCAGGAAGACCAGGAAGACGCCGTCGCGACCGCGCCAGCGCAGCCGCGAGAAGGCGTACGCCGACATGCTCGACGCCACCAGCACCACGACGGTGCCGCAGACGGCGACGGCGAGCCCGTTGACGATGAAACGCGCGAACGGCAGGAACTCGAACGCCTCGCTGTAGTTCTCCCACCGGATCACCGACCCGAACAGGCTCGGCGGCGACCCGAACACCTCGTCGGCGCGCTTCAGCGACGTGGCCACCATGTACACCAGCGGTGACACGAAGGCGGCGGCCACCAGGTAGAGGGCGGCGTGCGAGACGACCAGCCGGACCCTGTGCGCCCATGGGGAGGCCGGGTCGGCGTGCGCGTGCTCAGACATCGTAGGTGACCCATCTGCGCTGGCCGGCGAACTGCATCGCGGTCACGCCCAGGATCAGCACGAACAGGATCCAGGCCGCGGCGGAGGCGAGTCCGAACTGGTAGACGGAGAAGCCCTGGTTGTAGACGAACATCATGAGGGTCTCGGTGTCGATGCCGGGCCCGCCGCCGGTCATCAGGAACGGCTGGGTGAAGACCTGGAACGACGTGATCAGCGTCATGGTCGTGGCGAAGAACATCGCCGGGGAGATCATCGGCAGCGTGATGCGGAAGAACAGCCGCCACGGCCCCGCCCCGTCGATCTGCGCCGCCTCCACGAGCTGCCGCGGGATGGCGTCCAGGGCGGCCGAGAAGACCAGCATGTTGTACCCGAACCCCTGCCACACGCTCATCGCGACGACGGCGAACATGGCCCAGCCCTGCTCGCCGAGGAAGTTCGGCGCGTGCACGCCGGTGGCGGCGTGCAGCGTGCCGTCGATGAACCCGTTGGGCTGGTAGATCATCCGCCAGACGATCGCGTTGGCCACCATCGGCGTGACCACGGGCAGGAAGAAGACCACCCGCAGCGCCTGGCGGCCCTTGATGCGCGGCGAGATCCACACCGCCAGCCCCACCGACACGATGAGGTTGAGCGGCAGGTAGAGCACCACGAACAGCAACGTGTTGAACAGCGTCCGCCGGAACACGGGATCGCCGAACAGTTGCGCGAAGTTCCCCAGCCCGGTGAAGACCTGCTCGCCCACCGCGGGCCATCGGAAGAAGGCGATCACCAGGGACATCACGATCGGGAAGAGCGTGAACAGCGTTAATCCGATCAGGCTGGGCCCGGCGAACAGGGCGGCGACCCTTCCGTCGCCGCGCCGGCGGCGGGCACGCTGTCCGCGCGCTACCGCCGCTCGCCCGGGTATGGCGTCGTTGTACACGTCACTCCCTGTGGATGGTTGCGCATGCTCGTTACGCCGGTGCCTGCTGCTGGACCTGCTTGAGGACGTCCGCCGCCGTGCCCTGCCCGTTGAAGACCGGCACGCCGTACTGGGCCAGCAGCTTGGACACCTGGTCCCAGCTGGAGGTCGTCCGGAACGGCGTCGCCGAGGCGTTGGCGGCGTCGAGGACCTCCTTGGCGCCCTCGAAGGCGTTCTCGTACCACTTGTTCTGGACGGACTTGCGCGCCGGGTAGGCGCGCCCGATGGTGGCGAGCTGCCCGAGCACGTCGGCGCTGGTCATCACGCTGATCGCCTTGAACGCCTCGTCGGGGTACTGGCACGACTGGGAGATACCGAAGCCGGAGCCCGCCGAGTAGGTCTTGGACCCGGCGGGACCGGCGGGGATGGTGGCCAGGCCCACGCCGAACTTGGCCTGCTGCTTGAGCGACAGGACCGCCCAAGGCCCGTTCACCTGCATCGCCACGTTGCCGTTGAGGAACTGGGTGTCGGGGAAGTTGTTGTCCACGCCGGGCACCTTGGGCGCGACCCCGGCCTTGGCGACCAGGTCCGCGTACCACTGGAAGCCGGTCGCCATCGGCTCGGAGGTGAGGGTGAGCTTGCCGGACGCGTCCACCGGCTCCGCGCCGGTCTGCGACAGGATCATCGAGAACATCGGCAGGTCGATGGGGTAGGCCACGAAGCCGTACTTGCCGCCGGTGGTCAGCTTCTTGGCCGCCGCCTCGAAGTCGGCCATGCTCCAGCCGACCTTCGGCGCTGCCACGCCGGCCGCCTTGAACATGTCCTTGTTGTAGGTGACGATCAGCGAGCCGACGTCGTACGGCAGGGCGTACTGCTTGCCGCCGGAGGCCAGCCCGGCCATGATCGAGGAGTCGAAGTCGCCTGTGTCCAGGCTGTTCTTCTTGATCAGCTCGTCCAGCGGAAGCATGCCGTTGACGTAGCCGCCGGTGCGCAGGCTCTGCATGGAGACGATGCACGGCGCGCTGCCGCCGGCCAGGCGGGTGCCGAGCTTGGTGAAGTAGTCGTTGAACGGAGAGGTCTCCAGCGTGATCTTGATGTTCGGGTATTTCTTGGTGACCTCGTCGGCCACCTTCTGCCAGGCGTCGCGGTCCTCCGTGCCGGAGGCCCACATCGACCAGGTGAGCGTCACCGCTCCGTTGCTCGCCTTGCTGCCGCCTGATGACTGCTGACCGCCGTTGTCCCCACAACCGGCGCTTAATCCCCCCGCGATGACCACCGCTACGGCGACTGCCAATGATCGCCGACCGCCATGCATCCGCCTGCCCATCGCAGCTCCACTCAATAAGCTCGGGGCCGAGTTAATAATTGTGAAACTTAGGCGTCGCGTTCTGTAGTGTCAATGAGATCGAGGTGGAAATATCCGATGACTGCTCGTCGAGTCGCCCCTCGTGGCGATCTGACCCGCGTCGAGATCCTGGCGCTGCTCGGCACCGCGGGCGCCCTGGACCGCCGCCAGATCGCGGCCCGCCTCCGGCTCGGCGACGCGACCGTACACGAGCACACGCGACGCCTCCTGGCCTGCGGCTACCTGCGGACTCTCGCCCCGCAGGCCGGGGCCGTCGGCCGGCCCCGCATCCCGCTCCAGGTGGTGCCCGAGGCCGCCGCGACCATGGGCGTACGGGTCGCCACCGACCATGTCGTCACGGTCGTCGCGGGGCTGGACGGTCGCGTGATCACATCCGATGTATCAGCCTTCGACTGCCACTCTGATCCGATCCCGCAGCTGCTCGCGGTGATCAACCACCGGCTGGCCGACCCCACCTTGGGGCCCAGGCTGAGGGCCGTGGGAGTGGTCACTCCGTCCTCTGTCGATTCGGCCACCGGCTATATACGTGTATGTCCCCGATTCGGCTGGAGCGAACTTCCCCTCGGCGAACGGCTGCGCGCCGAGCTGCCGATCCCGGTGCTGGTCGACAACGATCTCCGGGCGAGCACCACCGCCGAGCTCCTGTACCGGACGGGCCGCGAGCACGACGACTTCCTGGTGCTGGGCATCGGCGACGGGGTGGGGCTCGGCGCGGTCCTGCAGCGTCGGGTGCACCGTGGCCCGAGCGGGCTGTCCGGGGAGTTCGGCCACACGCCGGTCGCCACCACCGGACCGCGCTGCGCCTGTGGCGCCCGGGGCTGCCTGGAGACGCTCACCAGTGACGGCGGCATCCTGCGCGCCGCCCGCCGCGCCGGCCTCGCCGAGGCGGCCACCACCATCGAGGAGCTTCGCGCGCGCTGGGTCTCCGGCGGCGAGCCGGGGCTGGCGGAGGTCCTCGCCGGGATCGGCACCGTGCTAGGGCGGGCCGTCGCCGGCGTCGTCAACCTGCTCGGCACGCCCACCATCGCGGTCATCGGCGAGAACCACGTCCTCTGGCCGGGGCTGGAGCCGGGGTTCCTCGCCGCGATGCGGACCAGCCGGGTCACCGCCGCCCACCGCGTTCAGGTGATCGTCCGTCCCTGGAGCGACGCCCAGCACGCCCTGGGCGCCGCCGGCCTGGCCCTCGCCGCCCCGGAGACCCTCGGCTGACCGTTCGGCTGACCGTTCGCCTGACCGTTCGCCTGACCGTTCGCCTGACCGTTCGCCTGACCGTTCGCCTGACCACGGCGAACGGTCAGGAATGGAGAAGCGCCGGTCACCGGGCCGCAACTAGCGTCGTCGCCATGGACTTCACCATTCACCAGACGTTCCTCCCGCACAACGACCCGGAGGCCTCCCTGGCCTTCTACCGCGACAATCTGGGCTTCGAGGTCCGCAACGACGTCGGCGACGGCACGATGCGCTGGATCACGGTCGGCCCCGCCGGCCAGCCCGGCACGTCCGTCGTCCTGCACCCGGCGGGCGCCGAACCCGGCATCACCGACGACGAGCGCCGCACCATCCTCGAGATGATGGCCAAGGGCACCTACGCCCGCATGATCGTGGCCACCGCCGACCTCGACGGCGCCTTCGCGCGGCTGCGGGACGGCGGGGCCGAGGTCGTCCAGGAGCCGACCGAGCAGCCGTGGGGGATCCGCGACTGCGCCTTCCGCGACCCCGCGGGCAACATGATCCGCGTCAACGAGCTGGGCTGAGGGGCACCGATGACACAGCAGCAGCAGCGCAAGAGCGGTACGCCCGGGCCGATGTCACGGTGGATCCAGCGGAAGATGAACGCCCGGATGAGCCGCAAGATCCGGCGTGGCCAGGGCTCGTTCATGGGCATGGACGTGCTGATCCTGAACACGGTGGGCCGCCTGAGCGGGCAGCCGCGGCAGTCGCCCCTGGCGTGGTTCGCCGACGGCGAGGACGCCTGGCTGATCGTCGCGTCGGGCGGCGGGGGCCGGCACCCGGACTGGCACGCCAACCTGATGGCGCACCCCGGGCGGGCGTCGGTCGAGCTCCCCGGCCGCGACGCCGTGCCGGTGACGCCGCACCGGCTCGACGGCGCCGAGCGCGCGCAGGCATGGCAGCGCATCACCGCCGCCCAGCCCCGCTACGCCAAGTACCAGGCCAAATCCGACCGCGAGTACCCGGTGATCCGGCTCACCCCGCGGTGACGTCACCCCTTGAGGCCGGTGGTCGAGATGCCCTCGGTGATGCGTCGCTGGAAGATCAGGAAGAAGCCCAGGATGGGGATCAGCGACAGCACCGCCATCGCGAGCATCGGCCCCCAGGTGGAGCCGCCGCTGGAGTCGAGGAACGCCCTGAGCGCCAGGGGCACCGTGTACGTGGACACGTCGCTCAGATAGACGAGCTGGCTGAAGAAGTCGTCCCAGGTCCAGATGAAGGTGAAGATCGCGGTCGTGATCAGCGCCGGCCGGGACAGCGGCAGGATGATCCGCCAGTACACCAGGACGGGCCCGCACCCGTCGATGCGGGCGGCGTCGTCCAGCTCGCGCGGCAGCGACCGGATGAACTGCACCATCAGGAAGATGAAGAACCCGTCCACCGCCAGGAACTTCGGCACGATAAGCGGCAGGAACGTGTCCACCCAGCCCAGATACTTGAACAGCGTGTACTGCGGCACGATCAGCACGTGGATGGGCAGCATGATCGACCCCAGCATGATCGCGAACCAGAGCTTCCTGAACCGGAAGCTCAGCCGGGCGAAGGCGAAGGCCGCCATCGAGCACGACATCACGTTCCCGGCCACGGCCGCCGTGGCGATGACGAACGAGTTCGCGAAGAACCCGCTGAAGGGCACGCCCAGCGCGGTCCACCCGGTGGCGTAGTTGTCCGCGACCACGGTCTCCGGCACCAGCCCGGGATCGGTGAAGATCTCGTCGTTGGGCTTGAACGAGGAGCTGATCAGCCAGAACAGCGGATAGAGCATGACGAGCGCCCCCACCACGACCAGCAGGTGGAGGGCCCAGCGGCGGCTAGTCGGCATAGTGCACCCAGTACTTCGAGGAGCGGAAGGCCAGCGCGGTGAAGGCCGCGGTCACCAGAAGGAGCACCCAGGCCAGCGCGGAGGCGTAGCCCATCCGGAAGTTCCCGAACCCCTCCTGGTAGATGAAGAGCGTGTAGAAGAGCGTGGAGTCGGCCGGTCCGCCGATGCCGCCGCTGATGATGAAGGCGGGGGTGAAGGCCTTGAAGGCGTTCACGGTCTGCAGCACGAGGTTGAAGAAGATGATCGGGCTGAGCATGGGCAGCGTGATGCGGAAGAACGCGCGCACCTTCCCGGCGCCGTCCACCGCGGCGGCGTCGTAGAGCTCGGCGGGGATCTGCTTCAGCCCGGCCAGGAAGATCAGCATGGGGGAGCCGAACTGCCAGATGTGCAGCAGGACCAGCGTGTAGATCGCGTACTGGGGCGTGGAGATCCAGCTCGGCCCCACGATCCCGAAATAGCTCAGGGCGTCGTTGATCAGACCGTCCGCGCCGAAGATCTGCCGCCACAGGATCGCCACCGCGACGCTTCCGCCCAGCAGCGACGGCAGGTAGTAGGCGGCGCGGTAGACGCCGATGCCCCGCACGGGCCTGTTCAGCAGCACGGCGACCAGGAGCGCGAACGCACCGGACAGCGGCACGGAGAACACGACGTAGATCAGCGTGACCCGTACGGCGTTGACGAAGTGCGGGTCGTCGGTGAGCATCCTGGCGTAGTTGTCCAGCCCCACGAAGGACGGCGCGGTGAGCAGGTCGAAGTCGGTGAACGAGAGGGCCAGCGAGGCCAGGATCGGCCCGCCGGTCAGCAGGAGCAGCCCGGCGAACCACGGCAGCAGGAACAGATAGGCCGCGCGTCCCTCTACTTGAGCACTCGTCGAGCTTCTTCGAAGAATCGGGACACCCCCTGCTCGATCGTGAGCTTGCCGAAGCCGATCTGCTGGTTGATGTTGGTGAGCACCTTGTTGTGCAGCTCCCCGGCGCCGAGCGGCTGTGGCGGCGGCAGCGGGCCGACCTGGTCCTTGATCGAGTCGATGTAGTCGTAGACCGGTTGCTCGGACGGCGACGCCTTGGGCCGCAGCGCGGCGCGGATCGGGGTCGCGGGCGGGATACCGCGCTCCGACCCGAGCCGGCCGGCCACGTCAGGGTCCGCGACGAGCGCGTTGACCAGGGCCACCGCGTCGTCCTTGGCCTTGCTCCCGGAGCTGACGGTCAGCAGCATGGATGGTTTGTAGTACTGGCCGGGCTTGTCGCCGGTCGGGAGGGTGTGGACGCCGACCTCGTCCTTGGTGAGCGACATGTAGGCGGTGAGCTGGTTGGACCAGGCGAAGTCCATGACCGCCTTGCGGGTGGCGACCAGGCTGTTCTGCACGTCGCCCGCCGCGGTGGCCTGGACGTCCGGCGGCGTGGCCGCGCCCGCCTTGCGCAGGCCGTCCCAGAAGGTGAACCACTCCTTGAGGTCGTCCTCGTCGTAGGCGAGCCTGCCGTCGGCGGTGAAGAACATCTTGCCCCGCTCCAGCAGCCAGTTCTCCAGCGCGCCGCCGTCCTGGGCGCCGTCCTCGGTGCCGAAGACGCCCTTCCCGGCCAGCTTCTTGGCCAGCTCGCCGTATTCGGGCCAGGTGAAGGTCTCGGGGATCTCCACCCCGCGCTCGGCCGCGAGGGTCTTGTTGACGATGAGGGCCGTGGAGTTGATGCCGAAGTTCACGGCGTACTGCTTGCCGTCGATCTTGCCGGCGTTCACCACGTCGGGGTCGAAGCCGGACAGGTCCAGGCCCTTGCCGACGTACGGGCCCAGGTCCAGCAGGCTGCCGCGCCTGGCGTACTCGCCGAGGTAGGAGTAGTCCATCTGGATCACGTCGGGGGCGTTGCCGCCCGCGGTCTGGGTGGCCAGCTTCTCCCAGTAGCCCTCCCAGCCGGAGAACTGGGTCTTGATCTGGATGCCGGGCTTCTTCTTCTTGAACGCGTCGATGGCCTTCTGCGTCGCGGTGTGCCGCGTCGTACTGCCCCACCAGGCGAACTGGAGGCCGGCACCCGAGCCTCCGCCTCCGGCGCAGCCGGTCAGGGCGAGGGCGGCCGCGGTGACGCCGGCCTGGAGGAATCCACGTCTGCTGAGCTCTCTCATGCGGGGGTCCATCCGTTATCAAATATTTAACTGGGGACGTTAATTGGCGGGTAACACGACGTCAACGCCATGGGTCAATCGGTTGCGGCTTCGAGACGATCCGACCTCTGAGGGTCTTGACCTTGCCGGTTTGCGGAAATACCGTTCATTGGTGCCCGATACGTCCGATCTATTTGCGGCGAGCGAGCCGTCCAGGCGCGAACTCCTCGGCGCCGCGCTGGCCGCTCCCGCGCTCGGCGGCGGCGGCGGTCCGCTGCTCCATGACGAGATCGACTGGGAACGCTTCCTGGCCGACGCCGACCTGGTGTGGAAGCGGATGCCGCAGACCTGGTACGAAGGGCCGTTCCTGGGCAACGGCTTCCTCGGCTCCGGCGTCTACGCGCAGCAGGGCGCCAACGCCGTGCGCTTCACCGTGCAGCACAGCGAGGTCCAGGACCACCGCCCCGAGTACGGCGCGCTGTTCGGCCTGGCCCGGCTGCCCGTCGGCCACCTCACACTGGAGCCCGTCGGCGCGATCACCGGCGTCGACTGGCGGCTCGACCTGTGGAACGCCGAGCTGACCGGCGCCATCACCACCTCCTCCGGCAGCCTGGAGATCAGGGCGTTGATCCACAACGACCGCTCCGTACTGGCCGTCGAGGTCTTACCCAGCGACGGCGAGCGCGACTTCCGGTGGACCTTCCACCCCGAGGAGGCCGTCAGCCCCCGCGCCGACCCGATCTTCAACCGGCCGCCTCCGCCCGGCTACACCGCCAACCCCGCCCCGTCCGTGACCCGCCACGACGACCTGGAGCTGATCACCCAACCGCTGCTGTCCGGCGGCGGGCACGCGACGGCCTGGCAGGAGGTGCGGCGCGGCGCACGGCGTACCCTCTACGCCGCGGTCGCCTGGTCGTTCCCGCGGGACACGGCGGGCGACGAGGCGGTCAGATCGGTACGCTCGGCGGCCCGGCTGCCCGTCGAGGCGCTGGCCGCCGACCACCGGCGATGGTGGCACGGCTACTACCGCAAGAGCTTCCTGTCGCTGCCCGACCAGCGGACGCAGAGCTTCTACTGGATCCAGCTCTACAAGGTCGCCGCCGCCGCGCGCGGGGACGCGCCGCCGATGGCGACCACCGGCCCGTGGCTGGAGCCGACGCCGTGGCCGGCCACCTGGTGGAACCTCAACGTGCAGCTCGAGTACTGGCTGATCCACGGCTCGAACCACCTGGAGCTGGACGCGGTCACGAGGAGCCTGTCGCGGTACCGGCAGAACCTCGTCGACCAGGTGACGTTCCCCGAGGACTCCGCGGGCATCCCGCGTACCACGGACATGACGCTCGACAACGGCTCCGGCCTCGGCAACAGCGGCTACCCGGTGGGCGTCCCCGGCCAGGCCACCCCCGTGCCCGAGGTCGGCAACCTGACCTGGGCGCTGCACAACGTCTGGCTGTCCTACCGGCACACGATGGACACCCGGATCGTGCGGGACGTGCTGTTCCCGCTGCTGCGCCGGGCGATCAACTACTACCTGCACTTCCTGGAGCCGGGCTCCGACGGGAAGCTGCACCTGCCCGCCACGTTCTCCCCGGAGTACGGGGTCAACGCGCCGGACACGAACTACGACCTGGCGCTGATCCGCTGGGGCTGCCGGACGCTCGTCGAGTCGGCGCGCCTGCTGCGCGTGCGCGACCCGCTGCTGCCGAAGTGGCAGGACGTTCTGGCGAACCTGGCCGGCTACCCGATCGACGAGAACGGCTTCATGATCGGAGCGGGCGCCCCCTTCGCCAAGTCGCACCGGCACTACTCCCACCTCCTGATGATCTATCCCCTGTACCTGGTCACGTGGGAGCAGGAGGACCAGCGCGCGCTCATCGAGAGGTCGCTCAAGCACTGGATCAGCTTCGAGGGCGCCCTGCAGGGCTACAGCTTCACCGGCGCGGCCTCGATCTCCGCGCAGATGTCGCGCGGCGACGACGCCCACTTCTACCTCGACGAGCTGCTGCGCCGCTTCGTCCAGCCCAACACGATGTACAAGGAGAGCGGCCCCGTCATCGAGACGCCGCTGTCCGCCGCCCAGTCCGTGCACGACATGATCTGCCAGAGCTGGGACGGCGTCATCAGGGTCCTGCCCGCCATGCCGGCCGCCTGGCCCGACGCCACCGTGCACAACTTCCTGACGCAGGGGGCGTTCCTGCTGTCGGCCGCCCGCCGCGGCGGCCGTACCGACTTCGTCCGGCTGGTCTCGCTGGCCGGGGCGCCGTGCCGCGTCCGCACCGGCATCGACGGCCCCTTCACCGTACGGAGCGACGGCCGCAAGGTGCCGTGGCGGACGCTGCCCGGCGGGGATCTCGAGCTCGACCTGCGCCGTGGCGAGGAGGTCCTGATCCAGGCCCGGGGCGACGCGGTCATCCGCCCGGTGACCCCGGCGAACCAGGCCCGCTGGGGCCTGCCTGCCTAGGGTCCGATCCGTCCGCATTCCGGATGGTTCGCCCGTACAATCCCCATCGGGGGTGGGCGATGGCGACACGTTCCAGGGGCACCACCGCGTTACTCGCCGTCGCGGCGGGAGGGCTTTGGCTGCTGGTCGTCAACGCCCTGGGGGCCAGCCCGGGCGCCATCTGGCGGCACGGCCCGATATTCGTGCTCGGCGCGCTGGCCGGCGTCTCCTTTCTCGCGGGCGGGATCGTGGCCTGGCGGGAGCATCCGCGTAACCAGGTCGGCCCGCTCATGGCCGTGCTCGGGGTCGCCTGGATCCCCCAGCAGGTGCTGTTCTTCCCCGGACAGCAGCTGTGGGCGCTGGCACTGTGCGGCCTGTGGGCGGGGATGGCCTGCCACCTGTTCCTCGCCTTCCCCACCGGCCGGCTGGACCTGGTGTCGTACAAGGTGGTGACCGGCCTGGCGTACGTCCTGGCCCTCGTGCTGCCCACGGCCAAGGCCCTCATGCGCCTTCCGATGCCCGTGCCGCTCCGGAATTTCACCGACGCGCTCGACGCCTCGTCCTGGCAGCTGACCGTCCTCATGTCGGGCATGGTGCTCGCTCTCAAGGTCAAGCGCTGGCGTCAGGCCAGCATGGCGCAGCGCCGGGCGGTCGCGCCGGTCACCGGCGCGTCGATGGTCGCGACGGTCGCCTTCGCCGTGGACCGCATGGCCGAGCTCTTCGGCCCGAACCCGCTGCAGGTCCCCATCACGCTCGTCATGCTGGTGTCCTTCATGGCGGTCCCGATGGCGTACCTGGTCGGCCTCATGCGCAGCCGGATGGACCACGGCCGCGTGGCCGACCTCGTGGTACGCCTGAGCAGGCGCGAACGGCGGGGCACGCTGCGCGACGAGCTGGCCGCCACCCTGCGGGACCCCGGGCTGGTCGTGGGCTACTGGACGGCCGAGCAGGACAGGTACGTGGACGCCGACGGCCGCCCGGTCGACCTGAACCCGGGGCCGAGCAGGGTCGTCACCCGCGTCGACCAGGGCGAGGCGCCGCTCGCCGTACTCGTGCACGACGTCGCCCTCCTCGAACAGCCCCTTCTCGTCGAGGCCGCGTGCGCAGCCGCGGCGCTCGCCCTGGAGAACGAGCGGCTCACCGCGGACCTGCGGGCCCGCCTGCGGCAGCTCGCGGCCTCGCGGCGGCGGATGTTGCAGTGGGGCGAGGCCGAACGCCGCAGGTTCGAACGCGACCTGCACGACGGCGTGCAGCAGCGGCTGCTGTCGGTGGCGATGACGCTCGGGCTGGCCGAGGCCGGCACCGACCCCGGGCGGGCCGCGCCGCTGATCGGCGAGGCCAAGACGGCGGTGCTGGCCGCGCTGGACGACCTGCGTGCGGTCAGCCACGGCATCCACCCGCCGGTGCTGACCGAGCGCGGTCTGTCCGGCGCGGTCAAGGAGCTGGCCGCGGTCGCTCCCATGGCCGTCACCTGCGACCTGGCGCTGGACGAGCCGCTGCCGCAGGCCGTGGAGAGCGCGGCCTACTACATCGTCAACGAGGCCCTGGCCAACGTGACCAAGCACGCCGCCGCGTCGAAGGCATGGGTACGGCTCGCCCTGGTCGGCCGCCGCCTCCTGGTCGAGGTGGGCGACGACGGCGTGGGCGGGGCCGATCCCGCGCTCGGCTCGGGGCTCGCCGGACTCGCCGACCGCGCCGAGGCCAACGGCGGCAAGCTCACGATCGACAGCCCACCGGGGAAGGGAACCGTGTTGAAGGTGGTCCTGCCGTGCGCGTAGCGATCTGCGAGGACTCCACACTGTTCCGCGAGGGCCTGGCCCGGCTGCTGACCGAGGCCGGGTTCGCGGTGGCGGCGTCCGTCGAGCACGCCGACGAGCTGCTCGCCCATGTGGCGAAGGACCCGCCCGACGTGGCCGTGCTCGACATCCGGTTGCCGCCCACGCACACCGACGAGGGCCTGCGCGCCGCGGTCACGCTGCGGGAGCGGCATCCGCAGGTGGGGGTGTTGGTGCTGTCGCAGTACGTACGGGTGAGCTACGCGGTCGAGCTGCTCGGCGGCCGCACGGAGGGCGTGGGCTACCTGCTGAAGGACCGGGTGTCGGACCTGGCCGAGTTCGCCGCGGCCATCCGCCGGGTGGGGTCGGGCGGGTCCGCGCTGGACCCGGTCGTGGTCGAGCAGCTCGTCGGCCGCCACCGGCAGCCCGGCGACCCGCTGCGCATGCTCACCGAGCGGGAGCGCGCCGTGCTGCGGTTGATGGCCGAGGGGCGTACGAACATGGCGATCGCCGAGCTGCTGGTCATCGCCGAGCGCACCGTGGAGAAGCACTGCACCAGCATCTTCGTCAAGCTCGGCCTGGAGGCGAGCCCGCACGACCACCGGCGGGTGCTCGCGGTGTTGCGCTATCTGAACGCCTGAGGGGTGCGGATAACCGTACCTACCGGTGGGTGCCAGCCGGGTTCCGCTTCCGGTGGCCATCGCGAAGGATCGGATCAACGGAAGGAGCAGGCTCATGGTGGCAGTGGACGCCGGGGTCCGGCGGCTGCTGGCGGACTCCGGGGAAGCACGTACATGGGTGAGCCCTCGGGCGGACCTGGTCATGGCGTTGCTCGGCGTCTGGTACGGCGTCGGGCTGATGATCGACGCCTGGGCGCACAGCACCCTGGCCGAGTTGGAGACGTTCTTCACGCCGTGGCACGCGGCGTTCTACTCGGGGTTCGCGGCGGTGTCGGGGTGGATCATCTGGCAGGTCTACCGCAACGTGCGCACCGGCCGAAGCGGGCTGGCGGCGGTGCCGAACGGGTACCTGGCGGGGTTGCTCGCCATCCCGGGGTTCGCCGCGTTCGGGTTCGCCGACATGATGTGGCACACGTTCCTGGGCATCGAGCAGACCATCGACATCCTGTTCAGCCCGTCCCACCTGGGGCTGATCCTGACGATGATGCTCATCATCACGACCCCGCTCCGCTCGGCCTGGAGCGCCCCGGACATCGGGGAGCGGCCCCGGCTGTCGCGGCTGCTGCCGGCGCTGATCGGGCTCGGCTTCGGCGCCACGCTGGTGTCGCTGTTCGTGTCGTACGGCAACGCCATGCAGCGGAGCCCGAACGGCATCGTCCGGGACTTCTCCGCCCTGGATGGCAACGGCGCCGACATACTGGCCGCATCGATGATCATCACGAACATCATGGTGCTCGCTCCCGTGCTGTTCCTCCTGCGGCGCTGGCAGCTGCCGTTCGGGAGCGCGACCGTGCTGTCCGCGGTCGGCATCCTGATGCCGGGCGCGCAGACGGCCTTCCGTAACCTGCCGATCCTGCTGGCGTTCGTCGCCGCCGGGCTGGTGAGTGATCTGCTGATCCGGTGGCTGCGGCCCTCGCGGGAGCGCCGGGGCGCCTACTGGGCCTTCGCCGGCCTGTCGGCGTTCGCCACCTGGTCCCTGTACATCGCGGTCGCCTCCGTGTTCGCCGGGCAGCTGCCCGTCGTACCCGAGCTCTGGACCGGCGCCCCGATCGTGGCCGGTCTGGTCGGCCTGGCCCTCGGTGCTCTGTTCCTCCCGAACGCGCTGCCCGCGGAGACCGGCGAGTCCGGCGCCCGGCGGGCATGATCCGGCTTCTCTGCCTGGTCGGCCTGCTGGTGGTGCTGCTGGCTTCGCCGGCGGCGGCGCACGACGTCAAGGCGGGGGCGGACCTGCGGATCGCGCAGACGATCGCGGGCGCGGAGCTGACCCTCGTGATCAAGGCCACGACCCGGGTGCCGGGGCCGCTGCGCGTCGAGGTGATCGGGTTCCCGTCCGCTCCGACGCTGGACCTGCGGCTCCGGTCGGTGACCGACGGGCGTGTCGTGACCGGCACGGTGACGCCGGGCCGCCCCGCCCAGCTGCGGGTCGAGGAGACCGGGCCGCACGAGCTGACCATCGGCGCCGGGGGCGAGAGCGCGGTGATCCCGTTCCGGGTCCTGGTGGACCGGGGTTCGGGGTGGGAGTTCCTGATCTACGGCGGCCTGTTCGTGGCCGGGCTGCTCCTGGTGGGCGGGCTGCTCACCGGCGCGTTCAACCGGCGCGGCCGGTCGGCGTTCGTGGTGACCGCGGTCGCCGCGGCGGGGCTCGTGGTGGCCGCGTTGATCGTGATCCTCGACCCCTGGCTGCCCGCCCGGTCGCCGGACGGCGCCGAGCCGCGTCCCACGGACTCGCTGCTCGGCAGGCCGTACGTGCAGCGGGTGGTAACTATGGTCCCCGCCGCCCCGGCGGCCGGCGAGGAGTTCGTGGCGCGCGTGGAGCTGTTCGACGGGTCCACCGGGCGTCCCGTCGACGACCTCACCATCCACCACGAGGCCATGGCCCACCTGGTGGTCACCAGCGAGGACGGCCGTTACTTCCGCCACGTCCATCCGCTGCGCACCGCGCCCGGCCGCCTGGAGGTACGGCTGCGCGCCGACCGCCCCGGTCGCTATCTCACCTATGTCGAGCTCGAACGCACCGACTCCGGCGGCCAGCTCCTCACCGGCTCTTTCACGGTCACCGGGTCGGCGAAGCCCACGGCCGCGTCCGACCCGGAGATCCAGGACGCCGCCGCCACCGGGACGGTCACGGTGACGCCCGCCGCACCGCAGGCGGGGCGGGCGGCCAGCGTCGAGGTGGCCACCAGCGGCACGCCACGGCCGTGGCTCGGGATGGCGGGTCACCTCATCGTGCGCGGCGCGGACGGCGAGTTCCTCGGCCACGTCCACGAGATGGGGACGCCCGGCAGCCGGCTGCGCTTCACGTTCAGTTTCCCCGTGCCGGGCCGCTACCTCGCCTGGGCGCAGTACGCGACGGACCGCGGCATCACCACCGTGCCCTTCACCGTGGAGGTCCCCCGATGAAGCAGGTCAAGGGCCTGAGGCTGCTGATCCTCGGCGGGCTCGTGGCGGTCGTGGCGGCCGCGTTCGTCATCGCCCGCACCTCGGGCCCGGACCCGGTGACCACGACGGGAACCCGTTACGCCGTCACCGTCACGGCCGACCGGAGCGCGGTCGACATCCGGGTGGACAGGGGCGAGGCCGACACGGTGATCGTCGCCGCCGTGATGACCACCATGGGTCACGCGGTGCCCGAGGTCACCGCCAGGAAGGCCGCCCCCGGCCACTTCGTCGCCGAGGGTGACCTGTTCCTCATGAACGGCGCGTGGGAGCTGTCGGTCCGCCTCGCCGGCCGCTCCGGCGAGGAGACCCTCACGCTCAACACTCTCGTCACCGACTAGCTCTCCGGGTCCTTCTGCGGGCTGTCGCAGGGCGGTGACGAGGGTCACGGTTGTCCTCCGGCGAGTTGTCGCAGGGCGGTGACGAGGGTCACGGTTGCCCTCCCGCGAGCTGTCGCAGGACGGTGACGAGGCCGGCCGTGTCGGGCACGGCCCGGAAGAACTCGGCGTCGGCCCGCTCCACCTCCTCGACGGCCCGCCGGGCCAGCTCGGCGCCCTGATCCGTGACCCGCAGCAGGCGGGCGCGGCTGTCGGCGGGATCCGGCTCACGGACGAGCAGACCCTTTTCCTCCAGCTTGCGCACGACCTGGGAGGTCATCTTGACGTCGGTGTCGGCGAACGTGGCGACGGCGAGCTGATTGGGCAGCTCGCCGTGCCGGTTCAGCCACTCGGTGCTGGCCAGCAGCACGAACTGGACGTGCGTCAGGTCGAAGGGCGCCAGCGCGGCGGCGATGGCCCGCTGCCAGCGCAACGTGGTCCGCCAGAGCAGCAATCCCGGGCTGTCGTCGGGCGCGAGCGCCATCTCAGGACGCCTCGGCCAGCTTGATCAGGGCGGCCATGGCGTCGGGGACGTCGGAGGTGACCATCGGGCCGATCTCCTCGGCGCCCGGGCCGGTGATCTCGACGCGGTGGGTGACGCGGGTGCCGGTCCCGGTCTCCGCCAGCCGGTGGATGAAGCGCAGGGTCAGCTCTCCGACGACGGTCTCGTCGGTGAACAGCTCGCCGGTGACCAGCTCGACGATGCGGAAGCGGACGGTGTCCTGGCCTTCGGGGGTCATGGTGCCCTCGGTGCCCACCTCGAAGGGGCCCTCCAGGTCGATCTGGAGGAGGCTGGTGTCCCATGCGGTCCAGCCGTTGACGTCGGCGTAGAGGGCCCAGACGGCCGCGGCGGGGGCGGGGGTGTCCAGCGTGTGCTCGTAGGCGTTTTGTCGCGTTCCTCCTCGGGGAGTTGATCCGTGCGCAGACTATCTACGCGTAGACTATATCGCCCGGAGCTGGCGGGTGATGGAGGGGTCGGTGATGGCGGTGTCGTTCGCCAGCAGGAAGGCCTTGCTGAGGATGAGCGCCAACCGGCCGTCCTCCTCGAACGGAAGGAACAGCCCGGCCTGGGGGGCTCTTGCGGCGACGATGCACAGGTAGGCGTCGTTGGGTTCCATCAGGATGTTCGCCGACCCTAGGTGGATCTTGTAGGTGCGCAGATCACCCCGTACCACCAGGAAACGGTCGGTCATGGTGCAGCGGTCGGCGATGGTCGTACGCCCGATCAACCGGGACAGCGCGTCGCGGCGCACCTCGGCGGAGGGCGGCAGGGCCGCGAACGAGCCCGTCCGCCAGTAGTCCCGCAGGTGGTCCGGCCCCTGGTCGGCCCACTGGGGATCGCTCGTGATCGAGGCGACGCCCACGAACAGGTCCACGTCCCGCATGGCCTCGCTGAACACCAGCGCGGGGACCTCCGTCAACGGCGCCTGCTGCCACCTGCCCTCGGTCAGCCGTTGGAAGTGGATCGGGCCGGTGCTCGCGTGGTGCTCGTCGTACAGGCTGTGGTCGAAGTACACCCGCCACCGTCCGCTCGCCAGCACCCGGTGGGCCTCACCCTGGTAGCCGCCGTCCCACTGTCCGAGGAAGGGCGACTGCCAGCCTCGCTGTTTGAACAGCGCCCGGAGCCTGCGGTAGTCCACCACGTGCCCGTCGAACCGGAAGGAGTGGATCCCGGTCTCCTCCTCGGCGGGCGTGAGCAGGTAGACCTCGCGGAAGGCCTGCTTGAACGGCTGGCGCAGCTCCTTGCCCTGCACCACCTCCCGCCAGGCGCGGACCTCCTCCACCGACGCGCGGGCCGGATGCCACAGCCGTACGGGCACGTCCGGCACGCTCATCCCCAGCTCGCCGCGCCACACGCCGGGCGAGATCTCGAACTCCCAGATCAGCCGGTCGACGACCGAGCGGCCCTCCAACTGCCGGTAGGGCGCGGCCTTCTCGCCGGTGTATCCGGCCTCCAGCGCCCTGAACAGGGTCGTCTGCTGCTGCATGGTCTGCTTGGCCAGCTCGCGCAGCCGCTTGACCTCGTCCGGGTGCTCCCGCCTGACCGCCGCCGGGACCGCCTTCAGCTTCCTGTCCCCGTGCCACCACGACAGCTCGACCTCGCCGTCGGTCGAGATCACCGCCGTGTGCTCGCCGAACGCCTGCCGTACGCGCCCGTCGGGCACCCTGAACGCCACCTCCAGCCGCTCGGCCAGGGCGGGCTCGATGCGCTTGAACATGCGGTCCAGCTGCTTGGGCACCCCGGCGTGCCGCGTGACCTGGCGGGCGGCGCGCAGCGCGGAGATCGCCTCGGGCGTCGGGTGGTCCCGCACCGCGCGGGCGATCTCGAACAGCAGTGCCTGGGAGGGCAGGGTCTTGGCCTGGGTGGGCGCCACCGCGATCCCGCGCGCCAGCGGATCCAGCAGGCCGGGCAGCCAGGGCTCGTCCCGGTAGAGCGCCAGCCGTACGGCCCGGCCGAGGGCCGACTTCTCGTCGTCGCCGAACGCCTTCTCCGCCGTGTAGGGAATCTCACCGGTGTGGATCGCCGCGACACGGGCCTCGGCCGCCTCCAGCGCCGTCCGGGCGAAGTCGGGGTAGCCGGGCAGGGCGTCGAGCCATTCGATCACGCCGGGCAGCGGCTCCTCCCACCGCACCCGCGCCGCCTCGGCGAACAGCGCCCGGCGTTCCACGTCCCAGCCGAGCAGCATGTCCGTCTCGGCGACCGCGATCGGCCCGCACCTCTCGGCGAGCCGGGCGCTCACTTCGGCGTCCATGCCCGCCAGCCCCGCCGCCACCAGCATGGGGAAGCGTCCGTACGACCATGCGCCGTCCTCCGGCATCAGGAACCCGACCAGCTCGCGGGCCGGCGCGACGAGCTGCTGCCTGGCGCGCTCGTCGATCGCGTACCGCCCCGGTGCCGAGCCGGCGACGCCGGTCAGCCCGACGTTCAGCTGGGAGGCGTCGGGCCAGCGCGTGGGGTCGTTCGCGGTCCCGTTGATCAGATCGAGCAGGCGCTGCGCGAGGGGGGAGAGGTGCATGCCGGTGGGTCCTGTCAGAAGTGGATCTGGCGGGTGATGGACGGGTCGGTGATGGCGGCGTCGGCGGCCAGCAGGAACGCCTTGGACAGAATGATCGACAACATGCCGCCGTCCTCCTCGAAGGGCAGGAAGACCTGGTCGCCGGTGCTGTGAGGGACGATGCACAGGTAGGCGTCGTTGGGCTCCATGAGGATGTTGCCCGAGCCGAGATGGATCTTGTACGTGCGCAGGTCGCCGCGTACCCGCAGGAACCGGTCCGCCAGGGTGCAGCGGTCCGCGATGGCCAGGCGGGGCAGCAGCCCGGCCAGGGCGTCACGCCGGACCTGCGCGCTCTCGGTCAGGTCGCCGAAGCTGTAGGACTGCCAGTAGTCCCCGTGGCCCTCGGGGTCCAGGCCGGTGGAGGTGACGCCGACGGCCAGGTCGGCGTCGCGCAGCGCCTCCGACAGGGTGAGCGCCGGGACCTCGGCCAGCGGGACCGGCCGGCGGCCGGTGTCGGCCGGCGGGACCGACGAGGTGCCGGAGCGGAAACGAAGGTCGCCGCTGACGCAGATGGAGGCGGTGGTGCCGTAGCCGTCGCGTTCGTAGGAGTGCTCGTCCAGGTAAAACTCCCAGGTGGCGGTCAGGCCGCCGGGTAGCTCCTTGACGGCCTCGCACTGCTCGGACCCTCCGGCCGCGCCCCAGTGGCCCAACGACATGCCGGTCCAGCCGCGCTCGGTGAGCAGCGCCTTGGCCTGGCCGTACCGGAGCAGATGGCCGGAGAAGCGGCGTGAGTGGTCGTGCGTCGCCTCCTCGGCGGGAGTGAGCAGGTAGACCTCGCGGAAGGCCTGCTTGAACGGCTGGCGCAGGCCGATCGCCAGCAGGTGGTCCCGCCAGGCGCGGACCTCCTCGGGAGTATGGGAGATGGGATGCCACAGACGGACCGAGGTCTCCGGGCGGGGCCGGACGCGGCGCCCGGCCGGATCGGTCAGCTCCCACGCTCCGCCGACGCGGGCGGGAAGCCCGGCGGAGCCCTGGACGACCTCCCAGATCAGGGTACGGGCGAAGGCGCCGGTGACCGGGTGGTCGAGGTAGAACTCGCACACCTCCTGCCAGGACCAGCTCCGCCCGGCCGCCAGCACGCGCTCGACGCGGAGCCGTTCGGCGGGGACCGTCTTCTTCAGCTCCTTCGCCGTGGCCCTGAACTCGGCCAGCAACTCCCGGTCGACGCTCTTGGGGATGGTCTTGCGGCCGTTCCAGGTGATCGCGCCGGTCACGGCCAGGGTCAGCCCCTGCTCGGTCCGCGTGCCGTCGTGGCCCAGGCCGAAGGTGGGGACAGTGCGTTCGACCAACTGCTCCGGAGACAGCCCGGTCCGTACGGCTATTTCGTGGAGGATCTGCTTGACCTTGGTCAGGACGCTCTTCCTGCGCACCTTGGCCTGGATGCGGGCGAGCTGGGCGACCACCTCCATACCCCCGCGCCGGGCCAGCACGCCGAGGGCCGCGTTGGCCACTCGCTCGCTGCGGGAGTTCGGGCCCGATCCGCCCATCCCGATGCCGGTGGCCAGTGCCACGTCACCCAGGAGCCCGGTCACCCAGGGCTCGCCGATCAGCTCGCAGGTCCAGATCATCCCGCGCAGGAGCTCGGCGGTGCGCTCGTGGAGATAGGTGACGACCTCACCGTAGCCGTTGTGCCAGAGCCCTTCACGGTAGGCGGGCACGCGGCCCAGGATCTCCCGGATCAGCTCGGTGGCGTGGGGCGTGAGCAGCTCACCCGCGCGTGCCGTCCACTGCGGCGCCGGGTTGGGGGTGATCGCGGTGGCCCAGTGTCTCACGAGCGGGAGGGCATCGGGCTCGCCCAGCCGCTCGCTGTACTCCTCGCGCAGCAGCGCGGCGAAGCCGTCGCACTCGGGCAGGAGGGAACGCGTGGCCGCGGCGGGGTCGCCGGCGAGGTGCTCGGCGATGAGACCGTCCAGCAGCCGCTTGGCCGTCCAGCCGGCCGAGAGCGGGACCGCCTCCATCTCCCGCTGCGCCTGCATGAGGAGCGGCAGGAGCGGTTCGCGCTCGCTCGCCGGCAGATCCTTGATCGAGGACATCGGAATGCGGTAGACGAGGTCCTTCCAGGGCTGCTCCGGTTGGGCGAGTGTGGTCCGCCACAGCAGCTCCCGCTCGTGCGGGGACCAGCGCAGCTTGCGCTGGGCCAGCCTGGTGAGGAGTGTCTCGCCGGCGATGCTGCCGTCGGTGGTCAGCGTGAGCAACTGCGCCCACAACGCCGCCGTCCGCCATTCGGCCTCGCCCCATCCGACGGAGAGCTCCTTCAGCAGCGCCTCATCGACGAAACGGTAGGTCTCCTGAGGGCGCAGAGTGGCGTCGAGCCCGCGGAACAACTCCAGCGCGGCCTGCCCCAATCCGCCTCCACCTCCACCTCCGCTCTCGTCTTCGTCGAGCCGGCTGCGGACCTCGGCCGGGAGGCCGTCGAGAACGCCCACGTCAGCCTCCGACCAGCGGGACGAGCTTGACGAAGGAGACGACGGGGTCGGCGATCAGGTCGATCTCATCGTCCAGATCCAGGATCTGCCGGTCACCGACCAGCAGCAGGAAGCCGTTGCGGGCGAACGCGGCCTCGGCGGTGTCGGCCTGCTTCTCCCAGTCCAGCCTGCGCACGCTCCGCATCCGGTAGCCGTTCAGCTCGGCCTCGGCGTCGGTCGGTCTGACCAGACCGCGGAAATGGTGGGAGGGGGCGGCGTTGTAGCGGGCCACCTCCTCGCGTACGCGCAGCCGTACCAGCTCCCTGGCCGAGATCCGCTCGGGCAGCTCGGGCACGGAGAACTCCTCCAGAGCCCGGCCGGTCGCGGTCTCGTCGCGAAACGTCACTGATGCCATCGGACACCTTGCTTCCATGAAGATCAGGCGGTGCGGCAATCTATAGCAGCGGCGAACGACAGAAACCCCGACGGCGGCGGGCCCGCTGTTCGAGACGTGCGCCGTCTTCCCTGAGGGCTGAATTCGTGAAAGACGTCGTGGCCTGGACAGCGCCGTGATGACCCCGGCGGGCATCGGCAGCCCGGTCGCCAGGGTGTCGCAGGATGGAGGCCGACGACCGCCAGAGCCGCCCCCACAACGGGAGCCGCGCTCTCATATGGGCATGCTGGGCCGACCCCACGCGAAGAGCACCGAGCTGCTCGCAAACGCCACAGGAATAGCCAGGACCACATGGAGCAGCAGCAAGCCCGCGGTCGCGGAGGAATTGTCCGCAACGCCACCCGGATAAATTAGGATCTTTCTACTTTCCCTGTGAAAGAGGTCGACTGTGCGTGTGTGGGGGCTGTTCGCGGACTGGTTCTGGCGCATGGACAGGTCCCTGGGCGGTGCTGCGGAACCGCACCGCGGTCAACGCTTCTCCGCGGCCCACCCGCTGTTCCTCGGCCTGGTCATGGGGCCCGCCTTCGGCGTGCTGATCGACAGCCTCCTGCTGATCAGCACCCTGGCCGGCTTCGATGGCCCCCTCACCGCGACCACTTTGCTCTTGTCCCTCGGCCTCTCGGTTTTCATCGCGGTGCTCTTCGTAGGCATGGGCTACTTCGAACGCCTGCGCCAGCGCCACTATGGCCACTACCGGGAGTCATAGCCCTTTAGGAAGTGCCAAATTGTCAACAGTCGAAGCTTTCGCGCCAAAGAACCAGTGGGCTATTGCCGCCCTGGTCCTTTCGATCCTCGGGCTGGTCACGCTCGCCGTACCAAGCGTGGCCGGGGTGATACTCGGACACATGGCCCTCTGGCGGGCGAATCATCTCAACGGAAATGGAAGAGCCGTTTCCATCACGGCGCTGATCCTCGGCTACGTGGGCATCTCCATTTACGCCACGATCTTCATCCTGTGGACCATCCTCCTGTGGAACTTCTGACCCGAGCAGCCCCCGTGATGTCTACTGGTCGTCCGAGCGCCGCCTCTTCTACGCTCCCTCCGTGGCAGACATCGGCTATCTGGACGCCCTGCAGATGTGGTTCTCGGGCAACAGCGCCTTGCAGGACTCCACCATGTACGGCCTGGGCATGCTGTGGTGGGGGCGATTCGGGAAGATCGCCGCGTTCCTCGGCGGAATGACGGTCGTCCTCGACATCCTCGGCCCAGAACGGATCCGTGAATACGGCGGACGCCTCCGAGCCGTCCCCCGGTCCCGCACCCAGGGAACGCTGACAGGTTTGACCACGGGAGGGGGCGCGATCGTCGTCGGTGCCATGGCGGCCGCCGTCGACGTCGCCATGGGGCTCGGCAGCGGCCGGCTCCCCCTGGCGGTCCTGATCGCGACGATCGTCCTCGCCGTCGGCTGGGTGGCGATCTCGACCGCCAGGAGCAAGCTGTTCGAGAACACCCTCAAAGGCGTGGCCTGGGTGCTTGAGCATCCGAAGTCCCTGGTGTGGTGGCGCGTGATCAGCCTCCTCGGCCTGGTCGTCGGCTTCCACTTCGACCTGCTCGCCTCATGACGCCCGCGTCGGCTCAGCCCGCGGTGGCCTTGGCGTAGTGGAACACCTCGGGTGGAAGCGGGTGGTCCAGGCGCCAGACGAAGCGGATGGGTCGCTCGCCCTCATGGCTCACGTACCGCATGGGCCCGGCGTAGGTGTACGGCGGAGCACCAAGCCCTTCGTCACGTTTGGACTGCCGTACCAGGAGATGGACCGTGGATTCACCCGTCAGATAACGGCGGGCAGTGGCGGCGGAGGCCCGCAGCGTGCTCTGCGACTCCCACTGGAACAGCTCCTCGCTGATCGCCCGGTCGTGGTACAGCGTGGTGGGGGAGTAATGGTCCTCGGCCTTGTCGACGGTGACGAAGAACAGGTCCGCCCGGTGCTCCTGAACGTACTTGACCCCTTCCCGCATGTGCGCGGGCCGGTCGATGCCGAAAGCGGCCAGCACCTCGTTCTTGCTGTAGCGGGCATGGACGTGCAACGGCACGACGGCGTCCAGCCGCGGGGCGACGTGCCGGATTCCCGAGCGGAGCACGTCCGCCAGTTCCCCGAGCTCCGCGGCACGGGCACCGGTGAGCCGCGCGAGGCGGGCCTCCATGCCGGAGACGGGCTCGGTGCCGCCCCACAACATCGCATCGAGCATGGCCATGAGGCGTAGCTCGCGCGGAGACCGGGGAGCCCGGCTGGCCAACACGTCGCTCACAAAGGTCAGACGCTCGACGTCGTCGATGTGCAGCATCCGGCCCAAGGCGCGCCCGAGCCCTTCGTCCGGGGCAACGGCGTCGAGCCCCGCGGCGTGCCGCAGGGCGGCCCAGCCCTGGCGGCGCCGGTAGAGATCCTCCACGTCCAGCCCGGTCTCCCGCAGGAATGCGGACATGCTGACGTCCCCCAGCTCGCGGAGCTCGCGCGCCAGGTCCCGCCAGTTCAGGCTGAGCGCCTGCCGTACGTTCTCGAGAACGAGCCGCAGCACGTCACGATCCAGATCGATCACGCACCCGGCGGGCAGCGTCGGAAACCCCCGCTCGATCTCCCGCGCGATGCCGGTACGGCTCGCGCCCGTGAGCGCCCGATAGCGCCGATCGAAGCGGAACTGCTTGTGCTGATGGCCGACGAAGTCGAGCACGGTCAGGCACGGCTTGTCATCGGCGAGCCGCAACCCGCGCCCGAGCTGCTGCAGGAAGACGGTGGCGCTGTCGGTGGGCCGCAGGAAGAGCACGGTGTCGATCTCCGGAACGTCGACGCCCTCGTTGAAGAGGTCGACGGTGAAGACCGCGTTGATCCGGCGTTCTCTCAGGTCACGCAGCGCCTGGTCACGCTCGTCGTTCCGGCTCTGCACGGTCACGGCCACCGACGGGAGCCCCGCCCGGGTGAACCGGTCGGCCATGAACCGGGCATGATCGACACTCACGCAGAACCCGATGGCCCGCATCCGTCCGACCTCGCCGACCTTCCGCCGCAGCGTCTCCAACACCACGGCGGCGCGGCGGTCGTTGCCGGTGTAGACGTTCGAGAGCTGGCCGAGGTCGTAACCCTGGCCCCGGCGCCAGCCGATCTGGCGCAGGTCGGTGCCGTCGTGGACGCCGAAATACTGGAACGGGGCCAGCAGCCCGCGCTCCAGCGCCTCCCACAACCGCAGCTCGGCGGCGATCCGGCCGTCGAACCAGTGCTTGATGTCCTGCCCGTCGGCGCGTTCCGGCGTCGCGGTCAGCCCCAGGAGCACCGTGGGCCGCACACCGGAGAGCAGCTGCCGGTACGTGCCGGCCTCGGCATGGTGGAACTCGTCCACCACCACCATGTCGAACCGGTCCGGCTCCGGCAGCGGGTTGGCGTGCAACGTCTGGACCGAGGCGAACACGTGCCGCCACCGCTCCGGCCGGGCCCCGTCGACGTACAGCTCGCCGAACGTCTCGTCCCGCATCACCTGCCGGAACGTGAGCAGGCTCTGCCGCAGGATCTCCTTCCGGTGCGCGACGAACAGCAGCGACTCCGCCTGCCCGGCCGCACGCAGCCGCCGGTAGTCGAGCGCGGCGACCACGGTCTTGCCGGTGCCGGTGGCCATGACGACCAGGTTCCGCCACCGGTCGTGGATCTGCCGTTCGGCGGCGAGCTCGTCGAGGATCTCCCGCTGGTAGGAGTACGGGCGGACGTCCACGTGCGCGAAGTCGAGCACCACCGCCCGGCCCCCGGCCCGCTCGGCGGACAGGGCTCGGTCGAGCCGCTCCGCGTCCTGCGCCGGATCGTAGGGCTCGAACGACGGATCGCCCCAATAGTCGTCGAACGTGGCCGCGAACGTGTCGATCAGATGCGGCTGTTCGGCCTGAGCGAGGCGTACGTTCCACTCCAGCCCATGGCTGAGGGCGGTGCGCGACAGGTTGGAGGAGCCCACATAGGCCGTGGACAGGCCGTTGTCCCGCTGGAACAACCACGCCTTCGCATGCAGCCGGGTCATCCGCGTGTCATAGGAGACGCGGATCTCGGCGCCCATGGCCGCCAGCCGGTCCAGGGCCAGGCGGTCGGTGGCGCCGATGTACGTGGTGGTCACCACCCTCAGCCGGCCGCCCCGCGCCACGAACTCCTCGATCGCCTCCGCCAGCACCCGCACGCCGTTCCACTTCACGAACGCGCACAGCAGATCCACCCGATCGGCCGAGGCCAGCTCGCGCTTGAGCTCATGGCCGATCTCCGGCTGTCCACGGCCGTTGACCAGCAACGCGCTACCGGTGAGGGGGATCACGGGCCGCGCGGGAAACCGTACCCGACCGGCCGCATCCCGATCCCGGCTCCTGGCGACGCCCAGCAGCTCCTCGGCGGCCTCCAGGAGTTCCTCGGGCGAGGCGGCCTCGGGCACCAGGTCGCCGATGAGGTCGGCGACCTTGTTGACGATCTCCACCTGCCGCGCCAGCCGTACCGCGTCGTTCTCGCCCCGTACGGAGCGCAGCGCCCGACGGGTGAGCGCGGCCAGATGCCGGGCCAGCGTCTCGTGGGAGTCGGCGATGTCCAGCGCCCGCCGGTCGACCAGGTCGCGATCGGGTACGGCACGCAGCAGGCCGTCCAGCTCACGAGTGATCAGATGCTGGTAAACGCCCGGCTGGAGATCGCTCACTCGGTGACTATAGGGCGCGGCCGGCCACCGCGACAGGCGGATAATCGCTCTACACTGGCCGATCGTGGACTGGATCGAGCGGGTCGCTGAGATCCGGCGCTGGACCAGAGGCGGCGAGCGCGCACCGCACAAGCCGCTCCTTCTCCTGTACGCCTTGGGCCATTTCCAACGGCACGGCAACCGGCCCATCACGTTCAGCGCCGCCGAGGCCGAGCTCAAGAAGCTGCTCAAGGAGTACGGCCCGCCCCGCGACACCAGCCCCGGCTACCCCTTCCACCATCTGACGAACGACGGCCTCTGGCTGGTCGACACCCGCCACGGCCCGGGCTCCCCGGGCCCTGAGCTGGGCCGCCTTCGCGACAGCCAGGCCGCCGGCCGCCTCCACCCCGACCTGGCCCGCGCCCTGTCGGAGGAGCCCGGCCTGCTGGGGCGAATCGCCCGCCACCTCCTGGACGCCAATTTCGCCCCATCCCTGCACCCGGACCTGTGCCTGCTGACCGGCCTCGACCTGGAATCCGGCGAGGAGCTCAGGACACCGCCGGTCCTGCGCCGCGACCCGGGCTTCCGCGACCGGGTGCTCATGGCGTACGAGTACTGCTGCGCGTTCTGCTCCTACGACGGGTGGCTGGACGGCGCGGCGGTGGGGCTGGACGCGGCACACGTACGCTGGTGGGCCTTCGACGGACCCGACGACCTGACCAACGGGCTGTGCCTGTGCGCCATCCACCACAAACTGTTCGACAAGGGCGTCCTCGGCCTGACCATCGACCGCACCATCGCCGTCTCCGCCAGGTTCGTGGGCCGGTCACAGGCATCCCACGACCTGGTCCTCTCCCTGTCCGGCCACCCCGCCCGAAGCCCCCAGCCCGGCCTGGACGCGGTGGAACCTGACCACATCAGCTGGCACAGCCGCCAGGTCTTCCGCACCCCCGCCCGCGGCTGACACCACCCTGGTCTTCATACGCAGGCACACGGCATCGTCACGGGGGACTCCGAGCCTCGTCCACGCACACGCCGTTGTCGAGCACCCCGCGACCTGCACCCCGCAACCTGCACCCGCAGCCCAGCGTCCGCAACGCCGTGATCCGCTCCCCCTGGCTGCCCATCCACGGTCACCCGGTCACCCGGTCACCTCGGCACGTCCGATCTACGCCGGTTCGTGCGAGCAGACGGTAGCGATCAGCCCGATCGACTTCCTGCCGTCGCGGATCCGAAACAGGGCGCCACGACCGGCGCTTTCGTCCCGTCATTCCTCGCGTGAGGGCACAAGCTCGTGCTTCGATGTTGCTTTGCCAGTACATCGAATGAATCGCACGATGAGAGGTCACCCATGCCAGATCTCAACGACCCGACCGCCACGTTCCAGGAGTTCGACCGTGACGGGGACGGATACATCACGCGCGAGGAGTTCACGCTCGCCATGAACGCGCGCGGCGAGCAGGTCACCACCACCGAGCTCGACTCGATCTTCAAGGTCTCGGACGAGCACGACGGGGACGTGGACGGACGCATCTCGTTGGCGGAGTTCCTGGTGGCCTGGAACAAGTGACGACACGCTCGCCGACCTCTAAACGATCAGTGTGCTGGTTAAGAAACATAGGAAACTCCAGCCGGGTGTGGCTGCGGCACCACCATCAGCGGACGGTGTCGCGAGCCACGATCAGCCGCTACCTGACGCGGCATGGCCCGGTCATCCCCAAGCCGAAGAAGCGGCCTCGCTCGTCCTACATCCGCTTTGAAGCGGCGCTGCCGAACGAGACCTGGCAGGCCGACTTCACCCACTACCGGCTGGCCGACGGCAGCGACGCCGAGATCCTCAACTGGCTGGACGGCCACCCCCCGCTACGCCTTGCTCGTCACCTGCCGGCGCCGGGTCACAGGGCCTATCGTGCGCGACACCTTCAGCCAAGCCGTCGCCGCCCATGGCGTGCCCGTCCCCACGCTGACCGACAACGGCAAGACGATGAAGAGCGTCGTCGACGCTGTCACCGGAGAGCTTCTCCGTGAGCTGACCATCGACCCCAGCCGTGACTACCAACCCCAGGCAAACCCCAAAACGACGAAATCCCCGAACCCGCAAGTTCGAGGGTTTTCGATGTCCTGAGACATCACAACCCTGAACGATCAGGATTCAATCTGCGGCCCCCGCTTTGGGAGAGCTCGAGCCGTACCGGGGGCAGGGGTTACGTCGTTTCCATGACTCCGGCTCTCAGCTACGGGGCGATGTAGTGGTTCATGAACAGGTGTATTTGGACAGGCATACGGATCTCGACGGCGTGGGGGAGAATCATCGCGCTCTTGAACGTGTGCGCTGAGGAGGGATAGCTGAAGTGGCGGCCGCAGGGGTGCGCGGCGGCGGTTTTCACGTGCCACACACTCGCGCGCAGGGATAGCGAGTCAACTAGCCACAGTTGGTAGTCGTCGCGGTGTTCGGCCAGGTGGGTGATGTAGTGAGTGAGGACGGTATGCGCGACCGCCTCGGCCGTGTCGGCCAGGATGATTCCCTGGGAGTGCTCGCTAGGCGCGGGGTTCCAGCCTTTGGCGTGCAGGTCGGTGTATTCGATGAGATAGGTGTATTCATCGGCAGTGTCGGCCGCATCCGGCGTGCCGAGTTGTTCGGCCGCCTGGGCCGATAGTCGAGCCCAGTCAGCGATGCCGGCGTACAGCACTGCCTGCTGGTTGATGTGCGGAGCGTCTTCGCTCGCGGCGCTCTCATCCAGGCGCGGCATGTTGAGCAGGGCCGCCACCTGGTAAAGCCGGCGGAGAGGAACCAGGCGGTCCCACGCGTCGGTGAGATCGTTCGTCACGGCCTTCAGTGTGGGGGCTCGTCAAACGAACGGTCAGGAGAAGACCAAAAGATCTTCCGTGGCGCCTTCCAAGAAGTCCTAACAGAATGATTTTGTTGTGCTTTGATCTCTCGCCGGAGCCGAGCGAGAGGGAGCGCGGGTGGCGAAGCTGAAGCCGTGGGAAGTCAGTGACGAGCTGTGGGCGTGATCGAGCCGCTGTTGCCCCAGCGTCAGCGGCGCTTCCGCCATCCGGGACGCAAGCGACTACATGACCCATCTTGTTCGTCCTGCACACCGGCATCGCCTGGGAGCACCTGCCACAAGAGCTGGGATACGGCTCGGGCATGACCCACTGGCGACGCCTGGCCGAGTGGAACGCCTGCGGCGTCTGGCAGCGCCTACACGAGGTGATGCCGGACCGCCTGCGCGCGGCGGACGAGCTCGACCTCTCCCGGGCCGCAGTGGACTCTTCCCAGATCAGGGTGGTAGCCCGGCCCGTCCCCGGTCGATCGCGGACGGCCCAGCAGCAAGCGCCACCTGATCACCGACACCACCCTTGCCGCCATCCTCACCGGTGCCAACCGCAATGACGTCACCCAGCTCATCCCGCTCCTGCAGGCCATCCCGGAAGTACGCGGCAAGCGCGGCCGTCCGCGCCAGCGCCCCCGACGCCGTCCTCGCCGGCCTGGGCTCCGACCACGACAAGTATCGGCGCCTGGTGCGCGAACTACAGATCCGCCTACTGATCGCCCGCCACGACACCGCACATGGCTCCGGCCTGGGCAAACACCGCTACATCGTCGAGCAGACCTACGCCTTGCTGCACGCCTTCCGACGTCTGCGTGCTATGCCATATGGGCTGGTGCGGCGACAGGGGAGAGCTCGTCAGGGGCAGCACTGCACGCTCTTGCCCCACCGACCTCATGCCGACTGATGCGATCCTCCTTTCACGGTGGACGTGATCGGGGTGGCTTGCCGTCGCCGACGCTTCTGCGCCTGCGGGGCCAGGTTCTGCTCCGACGTTCCCGGGCGTTCGATGCGGGTGGGGTTGCCGCGTACGAGCTCATCGTGGATGCGCCAGCGGGCGGTGGTGACGGCGCGTCCCGCCGCCTCGTCGCCATGCTCGATGCGCTGTCGCAGCAACCGCATGGCGATGCGGCGGTTGAGGCTGAACTGCCGCTCGGTGTCGACCACGACGACGATCCCCGTGGGCCGGTGGGTCGCCCGTACGGCCGTGCTGGCCTTGTTCCGATGTTGACCGCCGGGGCCGCCGGTGCGGCAGGCGACGATGTCGACGTCTGCTTCCGCGAACGTCGTACGCGGGGTGTCGACCTGGCACGGCTCGGCGATGACGTACCAGTTCTTCCGGCCGGTGCCGGCCCGGTACGGGCTGGGGGCCTGCCAGCACAGAGTTCCGGTCCACGAAGCGGCGAACGCCTCGGCTCCGTCACCTGCGATCCGGACGAGAACCGATCGATACGTGCCGGGCCGATCACCGGGAACGGTCTGGGCCCGATGGGTCTCCAGACCCTGCCGGGTGGCGTCAGTTTCCATGCGGTGCAGCAGTTGCGCCAACGCCCAGGCACACTCCTGCGGGCCGCGCCCGGCCGACAGCAGCAGGTGGACGCTCACGGCCGCCCCCGCTTGCGGCGCTGCTCCCGATGGTCCCTCTGGGGCACCGACCCGAGGTCGGGCGTCTTGTAGGTGACCAGAGGGATCGTGGTGGCCACGGGCGTGGCCAGGTCATGGTCGACGAGGTCGGCGATCACTTGCTCAATGCGCTTGTAGGCCGTCGGCGCCTCCTCGAAGAGCAGTTGCCGGTCGCCGCACACCACCAACGACCCCATCGGCGTACGGCGCAGCTCCTCGACCGTGTGCTTGGCCCGACCCCGGCGCAGAGCGTCCGCACGCGACATCTTGCGGCCCGCGCCGTGCGCCACGGAATGGCCGGCGTCCGGCCCGGCGTGACCGGCCACCAGGTAGGACGGAGTGCCTCGCGTACCGGCGATGAGCACGTCGCGGCCGTCACCCGGCGCCGCCCCCTTGCGGTGCAGGTAGATCCCGTCGCGGACCTCGACGAGGTTGTGGCACTGGTCGACGATCGGCTCGGTGGGCTCGAACCCCAGGGCATGGGCGACCAGGGCGGCCAGCAACCGCCGATTGAGCGATCCCCAGCGTACGGCGTCGTCATGCATCGCCAGATAGGCGCCCGGATCAGGGGCGGGGCCCGCTCCATGGACCTCGGTGTGCGCCCGCAGGATCCGTTCCCCCAGCCCACGGGAACCACTGTGGACGATGAGAACCAGGTCACCGGCGGCGAGTTCGAGCCGGCTCGCGTGGTCCGGCTCGAAAACGGTCCCGATGCGCGCCAGCTCGACGAAGTGGTTTCCCCGGCCGACCGTCCCGAGGCCCTCGACGTACCCAGCGGGAATATCACCCTTCACCACGGCCCAGGCCGGGTCGTCGGCATCCTGCTCAGGATGCAGCGGGCGATCGAGATCGGGAAACCGGGCGGCAAGCTTCTCGGGTACGGCCCGCTTGAGCTTGACGGGGAACACGGCGATGCCGCAACCGATGTCGGAGCCCACCAGGAACGGGTACAGGATGGTCGATGCCATGGCGGCACCGATGGGGGCGCCCTTGCCCGGGTGCAGGTCAGGCATGGCAGCGACGTGCATCATCCCGTCGAGGGCGGCCACCTGATGGCACTGCGCGACGGCATCGGACTCGATCCAGCTCGTGGGGGAGGCGAACACGGTGACGCTGGCCGACGTGGCCGCCGGCAGGAACTCCTGCCGGGAGTGTTGTTGAGACAAAGACGCTCTCTTCGCTGAACAGGTTATGGGCGGGCGGCATCACGGCGAGAGTCGGCGCCGCGGCATCTCAAATGGCGGGGTGCGTCCGTCAGAGCATCATGGACACCACATTCCCCTGAGCCCGCCACGCGAGGCAAGCGATTTTCGGGCCGTACGGGCCTGCATGCTTGCACGCACCCTCACTCAATGACGTGCGGGTGACACGCTGAGACCTGGCGCGATTCGCGCCCTCTCATCCACGCGTCAGCGCGGGCATGATTGCCGCATGCCTGATATTGAGCGGGACCTTATCCAGGGCAATGGGGGAGCGCCAGTGGATACGTAACCAATGTGCTTTCTGGACAAGTGTGGCTGATGAAATTGAGGAGTATGAGCCGCCTCAGGATCCTCCGCCGAAGAGGAGAAGAGATCGTGGAGAGAGCAGCCCATCGGGGCCGTTCGTAGTGTCCATTCACAGGGCCCCGTGATCTGGTACCAGGCGAGCGCGGGGAGCGGCGGTAGCCAGGACTTGCCCTCGATGGCGTCGACTCCAATGATGCGGTGGCGGCGGCGGAGTCCAGGTAGCCCTCGAGTCTGGCACCAGCGGGCGAGGGTGGGCAGTTCACCCTGGATGGCAGGATCAAACCATGGACGAGAAGACGGAAGGGCAACTGCGTGTTATCCGCAAAGTCATCGCGGTCCTGCAGGCAGTCGATATCTCAGCGTGGCTGTTCGGGGGCTGGGGACTCGATGCGAGGATCGGCCGGATCACGCGCGAGCACGGCGACGTTGAATTCTGGGTTGAGCGTATTCACGCCGAGCGATCGAAGGCAGTGCTCGTAGGAGCCGGCGCCACGGCGCTGACGACTCAGCCGCCAGAGGAGGCCTGTGAGTTCACGCTGGACGATGTGCCGTTCAGCACCGCTTACTTTGACCGGTGGCCGGACGGATCGTTCAGTCAGCCCCTGGGGCGATGGTCCGACTGGCTGTTCCCGCCAGGATCCTTCGGCGACGAGCCCGTGATACTCGATGGCACGCCGGTGCCGGCCATGAGCGTCTCCGGCATGCTCGCCATGAAGGAGCAGTTCCCGCACCTGCGCAACGGCCGGCCGTGGCGGCAGAAGGACATCGCCGATATCGAGATACTCCGGGGGCTGGCCTCCGGGGAGAGGACCAGCGGTCACATTTAAGCGGCCTGAGCAGCGCAGGCCGTCATGTGGACCAGGTATAGCGGATATCCCCGGTGGACAGTTGAACCGCTCCGGGACTGATGGAGGCTCTGGTGTGCCCCGGGTTGAGTGGAGGTGGATTGATGACGACTACGCATGACCCAGGCGGCTAATGGGCCTGCAGACGCAGATTCCTCTCTCCGATGACAACCGATCCGGGGGACAAGTATCAAGGCAGGTGGAAAACGCTGCATAACCCCTGGTCACGGGCGCGACGCCGCGTCACGATCACGACGTCAGTAGAGCGAAGGCAGTGTTCGTGCGACCGCATCATTGAAGCGGTCGAGCAGTGGTTCGAGGCGCTTGCTGTGCTGTTCTGCCTCATCCATGCTCTTGGCCCAGATCGAGTCCCCGGCTGCTTTTTGGAGCTCCATGGCCAGCGAGCGGATCTCTTCGTTGAAGACCCGAGCCCGGGATGACTTCAGCAGCACCAAGGCCGTGGACCATCCGACAGCCGCAGGTGTCTCCCATTGCCGGGTCGGCCACTGCCCTGTCTCTTTCGCAATGGCGATGACCCCGTCGAGCTCCTCGTACGCCGATTTGATCAGATCAGCTACCGCGGTCTGAAGCGTGAGGATGCTGTCCCTCTGGAACGTGTCGCGTGCTGATCGGCGTTCGCGCTCGTGCTGTCGTTCGCTTTGCGCTGCCTCGCGCTTGCCCTTCTGATGTTCTGCATAGATTGTCACGATTGCCGTGATGATGGAGCCCACCAGGACTCCTATTAAGCCGGAAAGGGCCTCACTCATGTTGGCTCTCTTCTGTCGGGCGTGATCAACGGCGACTTCAGCAGGCTGACAGCAAAGCCGCCCGGCTTACTGGTCGGTCATGTGGAAGTCCAGCAGGTGCACCTCTCGCAGAATGTTGGCGTATGTATTGAAAATGTGCACGAAGCCAGCGTGGTCAGGCTTCCCTGTGTACTGATCGCAGGATGGCTATTGCCTCGATGACGTCGGTGACCGCATGGTCGACATGATGCTCTTGGCCTGACCAGGTTCCCCTATTGATCCAAATAGTGCGCAGGCCTGCCATCTGGGCGCCCTGGATATCAGCTATGAGATTGTCGCCGGTCATCCAGCCGCCCTTGCCCAGAGCGCCTCCACAACGCTGAGCAGCTATGCGGAAAAGATCGACCTCGGGCTTGCGAATGCTCGTTCTCAGGGACTGGAATGATCAAGCGGTAAGGGCGTATCTGTTCTGGTAGCCGGCCGGGTAGACACGCTGATGCTCTTGCTGGAGATGGAAGGCGAAGTACTCCTCGAAGTCTCCGTTGCTGATCACGGCGCGGAGCTTGAGGACCGCCTCGGCACCGGCCAGTCCCCAGCGGGCGCCGGTAATGTCCAACCTGTCGCCGATCAAGTGCCGGCACGCTCCCTCGATCACGCCCGTGGCGATCGGCCAGCCCTTGTTTCAGCGCGTGGTCGTAGCGCAGGAACTCGGCGTTGCCGCTCAGATAGCGAATGCAGGAGTCGATGCCGCTGCGCCGCTCGCCGGCCAGGCCAGCGGCGGCGGCCTGGGCATCCAGCGTGGCGGCGACGTGATCGGCGTGGCCGGCCAGCACGGCCAGCGCGTACGCCGCGCCCCAGTCTTCGGCGGCCGGGTCATCTCCGGCGTGCAGGCGCCAGGCCGCCGTCCACAACCGCTCCAGTCCCACACGGAAGGCGCCACTAGCGACCCCTACCTCCTGGTCGCCGCCCGCCAGCAGGCGGATCGCTACATCTGAAAAGCGAAGGTCGGCAGTTCGACCCTGCCCCTGACCGCCGCACTTC